>DATFHG010000157.1:0-36516 GCA_035248725.1 Gemmatimonadaceae bacterium
TTGGATTAAGACGTCTCGCCCGGGCGCGAATCCCTCAGCAGCTCGTCGATCGCCGCGGTCTGCGCCGCGCGCTCCGCGGCGGCGTCGGCCTCCTTCATTAATTGCAGACGGTGCCGGTCACGCCTGCGCCGTGCCACGTACAGCGGCGTCAATATGAACAACAGCAGCATTCCCGCGATCGTCACATTGCTCACGAGCGCGAGGACACCGTATTGCCTGCGCGTCCGCGAGCGCCAGCGCTCCTCGAACGTTGCCGCCGTCTCACCATACGCGAGCCGCACGGCACGATCGAACGTTCCCGACTCGCGCCAATACCTGAAGAACAGCGTGAGTCCGCGCGCACGATCTGTCTGCGCGAGCTCGGCGACCGCGCGGTAGGCGAGCGCGTACGCCGATTGCGCGGCGTTCGCCCCACCGTTGAACGACTGGTCCAGCTCCTCGAGCGTGGGCATGCCGCGAATCGCGAGCGCGACGTTGGTCATCAGCACCTCTTCGCGACCCCACTCGCGGGCCGCGTAGCTCGCGTAGCCCTCATCGAACCATCGTGGTGGCAGATCGCCGAGATACTCGTGCAACGCCAGATGCGCGACCTCGTGCCGCAGCACGGCGATGGGGTCGCCCGCGTCGGATCCGGCGCGGCTGCCCTGCAGCACGATGCGGCGCGATTCCGGAAATGCGATCGCGCTGCCCCACTCGGGCGCGCCGCCGGCCCACTGCCGAAACGTCGCCTTGTCGGGCGCGATCGCGACGATCACGCGCTGCTGGGGACGCGGCAAACCGGGAAACGTGTCCGTGGCAACGGCGCTCGACGCAAGCGACGTCGCCAGCTGCCGGTCGCGCGGATAGAACAGAAAGACGAAGCGGCCGCGATCCAGACGCAGCGGAGCCTCGCCCTGAGGCGGGAGGCTGTAGGCGGGAGCCGGGAGCAACGCCACGAGCGCGAGAGTCATTCGCGCGAGAAACGAACGGCGGCCACGCGATCGACGCCCGCTCCCGCCTCCCGCCTCCCGCCTCACGACTACGGCTCCCCTCCCTCCTCCACCGTCTTCACCGCCTCCGCGCACCGCTTGCCCCACGGATTGAACTTGTTTGTGGCGTAGCCCTTCTTCCACGCGTCCAGCGCCTCGTCCTGCTGTCCATTGAACCAGAACGCGCGCCCGAGCTCGTAGTACGCCTCGATCAGATTGGGGCCGAGGACGATGGTCTTCTGAAAAAAGGTCTGGGCATCCTCGAACATGTCGCGCTCGAGATAGACCAGCCCGAGATAGAAGTGCGCGTACAACGTGGCTTTCTTGTCGTTGTCGAGCCGGATGGCGCGCGACAGATGCTCGATGGCTTCGTTCCACACCCGCTTCTTCAGCGAGATGTAGCCGACGTTGATGCGCGCGAGCGAGTTCTGTGGCTCCTTGATGAGCACCTTCTGGAACCAGCCCAGCGCCTCGTCGTACTTTTCCTGGAGCATCAATGCCCAGCCGAGCAGCGCCTGCGACTGCGCATCGTTGGGCGACAGCTCGATCGCCTTCTTCAGCGCCTGCTCGGCCGCCTCGTAGTCGCCGAGCGAGAGGCGGCTCCAGCCTTTCTCGATGAAGGTGGAAGCGCCGATGTGATCCTCGTGCACGACCGGCTTTTCGGCGATGAACTCCGGTGCGAGCGTCTGGCCGGCCTGCAACGCCTTCCATTTGTCGACGAGCTTCTTGACGTCGTCCTTCAGCGCGGTGAGGTCCGCGATCTCCTGTTCGATGGATTTGAAGAACGTGATGATCTCGGTCTTCAGCTCGTCGCGCCGGGCGCCGGCCTCGGGCGCCTCCAGCTTGGCGTCGAGGGTATGCAGCATCGATCGGTGCGCCGATATCGCGCGCGCGACTATTTGCTCAGCCATGCGGGAAGAATACGGCGGTGGTCCGAGCAGCGGTACGGCGGATCACCGCGCGGGCACGGCGTCGAGGCTCTTGCGCACCGCGGCATTCTGCGGATCGATCTCGAGCGCGCGCTTCCAGTAGCGCACCGCGGCGTCGCGATCGCGCCGCGCCATCGAGATGGTGCCGAGCTTGTGGTACACGTCGTCGCCCAGCTGCGGATCGGCGACGATCGCGTGCTCGTACGCTTGCAGCGCCTCCTCGTGCCGGTTCGCGCGATAACAGAGGTCGCCGATGTTCTTGTGGAGCTGCGGGAGCGACGGATCGTCGGTGAGCCCACGCTCGGCGGCCTGCAGCGCGTCCTGATACTTCCCCTGCCGCTCGAGGAGCACTGCGAGATTGTTGTACAGTGCGCCGACGTGCGGATGGTGTCCCACCGCTTCTCCGAGGATCTCGACGCCGCGCGCGATGTCGCCGCGCACCGCGGCGGCGAGGGCGGAGTAGTGGAACCACGCCGCCGACGGCCGCGCGCCCCACATCGGTCGTGCCTCGAGGAGCGCGCGTTCGGCGCCCTCGACGTCCCCCATGAGCAGGGACACCACGCCGATGGACGTATGGATGCGCGCGTCGCGACTGCCACCGCGTCGCAGCGCATCCTGCAGCGCGGTGAGCGCTTCCGCGTACCGGCCGGTACGCTCGAGCGCGATGGCGTAGTTGTAGAACGTCGCCGCGCGCGCGCCCGGCCGTTCGACCGCATCCTGGTACGCGCCGATGGCTTCGTCCCACTTGCTCTGCCGCAGGAGCACGAGGCCGACGTAGAATCGCACCGCGGCGTCGTCCTTGTTGACCTCGAGCGCCAGGCGGAACTCGCGCAGCGCTTCCTCGTACATGTTCGTCCGGTAGAACGCGATGCCGAGATTGCGGTGCTCGTCGACCTTGACGTCGGGGATCGCGGTGAGGCCGATCTTGCTCTTGCGACCCATGCGGTGCACGAGCCCCGCCGACAGCAGTCCGTAAAGCGCCTTCCCGACCTCGAACTCCACCAGCCCCGACGCCTCCACGAGATGCGTGACGTCGCGACGCCCGTCGATGTACTGCAGCACGGCCTGCTGTTCGCTCGTGAGCGGCAGATCGGTAGCGGCGAGCTTGCGCCAGTCCGCGTCGAACACGACGTCGAAGCTCGGGATCTTCTTCTCGATCAGCCCCCACTCATCCACGCGGCGCGCGCCCTCGAGCAGCAGCGACTCGGGCCCGATCGACACGAGGAGATCCTGCCGCTCCGGCCGGACATCGACCTCGAAATTGAACGTGCCCTCGTTCCAGGTGAACAGCAGGTAGACGGCTTCCTCGATCTGGATGCGGACGTGCTCGTGCAGGCGCTCGCGCGAAATGAAGCCGAGGTCCACGAGCAGATCGCCGATGCGCTTGTCGCGCTGCTTCGACTGGGCGTCGATCGCCGCCTGGAGCTGCTCCGCGGCGATCACACCCGCCTTCACGAGCATGTCGCCGATGCGGTCGCGCCGGTTCACGATCGAGGCGTACGAGATCTTTCCCTTGTCGAAGTAGATGTAGCCGAAGTTGTTGCCGTGCGTGACGCTGAGGCAGCCGGTCTTCTTCCCCATCGCCAGCAGCTGCAGCACGTCGGGGAGCGACGCTTCGCGGAGTGAGCCCTTGATCGCCATCTAGATCGGCTCCTCGATGAGACGCGGGCTGACGTCCGGCATGTGCCACACGATCTTCTCGTCGTCCAGAAAGAACGTGTCGGCGCTCTGCAGCTCCGGGACGTGCATCGTCGGCTGCGCGGCTTCCAGCTCCTGCTTCGCGAGCGCGAGCGACACGGGCACGCGCGCGATCTCGGACGCCGCGACGAGCCGGTGCACGACGCCGATGACCTCACGCACGCTCGCGGCGGCGCGCGACGCGAGGTACTTCACGAGCTCCGGTCCGTCGTTGTGCGGCACGTCGCTCAGGTAATGCTGATACAGGCGCACCCGCAGCAGCGGATCGGGCTGCTGGATCTCGACGACGAGTCCGCCCTCGAAGCGGGAGCGCAGCCGCTCCTCGAGCCCGTCCAGCTGCGCTGGCGGCCGATCGCTCGCGAACACGAGCTGGCGCCCCTCGCTGTACAGCGAGTTGAAGACGTGAAACAACTCTTCCTGCGTGCGTTCCTTCCCCGCCACGAACTGCACGTCGTCGATCACGAGCGCATCGGCGGATCGATACGTGTTGCGCCAGCGCTCGACGCTGCCGTCCTGCAGCGCCGCGATCAGCTCGTCCATGAACTGCTGCGCGCTCACGCAGCCCACGACCGCGGCGCCGCCGCTCACGTTGATGATCTCGTTGCCGACGGCATTCGCGAGGTGTGTCTTGCCCACGCCGCTCGGTCCGAAGATGAAGAGCGGGTTGTATTTCTTCCCCGGCTCCGCGATCACCGCATCGGCCGCGCGGACGGCGAGCTGGTTGCTGCTGCCCACCTCGTAGGCGCTCCGCGCAAACGTAGGCGACGGCCCCGGTGGCGGCGTGGCCCCGGAGAACGCGCGCGCCGCCAGCGCTTCGGCGTCCGCGACGCGTTCCGGATCGCGGAACACGTCGTTCGTCGTCAACGACGGGTCCACGGCGGCCGCCTGGTCCTCGAGCTGCTGCAGGCGCTCGATCGCGGCGAAGTACTCGCGCAGCGCGCCCTCGAAATCCGCTTTCGGTCCCGCGTTCTCCAGCAGCAGCTCGAGCTGCCGCGTGCGATATCCCTCGCCCTTCCAGTAGGTGACGGCCTCGGCAACCTTCACCTTCCACGGGTCGATCTGCTGCGCGACCGTCGTGGCGACGCCGGTCACGAAGCTGTCGAAGTCGAGCACGGGTCGCATCGCGCGGGAGAGCCGTTTCGGCGCCGCCGTGGACGGCGCGGCCGCCGCGCCGGAACTGGCGATGCCGAACATGGGACCCACCTGCTCGGGTCGCACCTGCTCGCCCCCGAGCGTCTGCGTGGCGATCAGCTTGTTCAGCGCGCCCTGCAGCTCGCGCACGTTGCGGAACTCCAGGCGCGCGAGCTCGTCGATCACGCCCTGCTGAAACCGCACGCCGCGCTCGTCGCACTTGGCGCGAAGGATCGCGATGCGCGTCTCGAAATCCGGTGGTCCGATGTCGACGATGAGACCACCCGACAGGCGCGTGATCAGCCGCTCGTCGACGTCGGGGATCTCGGACGGCGGACGGTCGCTCGTCATGACCACCTGGCGTCCCGTGCCCTGCAGCGCGTTCAGCAGCCGCAGCAGCTCCGTCTGCGTCTCGCGTCGTCCCGTGAGGAACTGCATGTCGTCGATCAACAGCAGGTCCACACGCCCGAAGCGCTGCTTGAAGCGTTCGACCTCGTTGGAGGCGATCGCCGCGTGCAGCTGCTCGACGAACTCCTCGAGGGTCAGGTATTCGACGGTCAGCTGCGGCTCGCGCTGCAGCACAACGTTGCCGATCGCGCCGATGAGATGCGTCTTGCCCAGCCCGGAGCCGCTGTAGATGAAGAGCGGGTTGTACGTGAGGCCCGGTTGCTCCGCCACCGCGTGCGCCGCGGCGACGGCCAGGCGATTCGCGGAGCCGGTGACGAAGTTCTCGAAGCGATACCGCTGGTCGACCTGCATGCGACGCTAGCGGGAGGCGGACGCGGCGCTGAGCCGCTTGAGCACGAGCTCGGAGATCGCGCGCAACGTCTCGAAGACGCCGGGCCCATGGAGCGCATCGCCCGGATAGTCGGGCACAGCGCGGAAGTTGATGGCGTCCGAGAGCTCCGCGGGTGTGAGGATCAGGTCCTTCGGCAGGTCCTGCTTGTTGTACTGAATCACGAGCGGAACGGCGCGCGGATCGACGCTCTGCTCGGACAGGTTCTCGTGCAGGTCCTGGAAGCTCTCGATGTTCTCCTGGAGCTGGCGCGCCTGGCTGTCGGCGACGAAGACCACGCCGTCGGCGCCCTGGAGCACGAGTTTGCGCGTCGCCTGGTAGTAGACCTGGCCCGGCACGGTGTACAGCTGGAAGCGCGTGGTGAAGCCGGAGATCGTCCCGAGGTCCAGTGGCAGAAAGTCGAAGAAGAGCGTACGGTCCGTCTGCGTCGCGAGCGAGACCATCTTGCCTTTGCGATCCTCGGGCACCTGCCCATAGATGTAGTGGAGATTCGTCGTCTTGCCGGACCGGCCCGGCCCGTAGTAGACGATCTTGCACGTGATCTCGCGCGTCTGGTAATTGACGAGCGACATCAGGCTCTCCCGAACAGGACGGCGAGATTGCGATTCAACTCGCGCTCGAAGTTCTCGTTCAGCATCGGCTCTGGAGCGTCGGGCGGGGGTGGCGCGGCCTTCGCGAGGTTCGCACGGAATTCGTCGAAGTACATGCGCACGAGCCCGAGCGAGCTGTCCTCGTCGAACACGGTGAGAAAAATGTAGGTCCCGCGCGCGGTTTGTGCTTCGGCGAGAAAGATCTGACGGTCCTTGCCGGCGTGGTGCAGCGAATCGAACGGCTTGCCCTCGAGCTGCCGCCCGAGCTCCGCGGCGGACACGTGGATCGCGGCGGCGAGCGCGCACGCGGACATGATGTCCATCGCGCGCGAGAAGCCGTGTTGCGCGAGGACCTGTCCCGTGGGATGCAACAGCAGGGCGAGCGACACGCCCGCTTCGTCGACGAACTGCTTGAGCGGCGTCTCGATCCACGGCTCGACGGACGCCTTGATCACGCGAGCGACTCCGCCGCGCGCAGCATCTCCACGCGGATCAGCCCGACGTTGGCGGAGCGATCCGCGACCACCACGAGCACGATGTCGTCGCCGCCGATCAGACAGAGCCGCCCCGACTCGGCCTCGAGCTGCATGAAGCCCGTGTCGCCGAAGCCCGCGGCCTGTGCCGACTTTCGCGCTTTGCGGTAGAGCGACGCCGCGAGCGCCGCCACGCGATTGCCGTCCTGTCCGATCTGGAGGTTCGAATCGATGGTGATGCCGTCGCTCGCGGCGACCACGAGGCTGGCGCGTACGCCGCGCTGGCGCGTGAGCGAATCGAGAACGCCCGAGAACTGGGAGCTCATGCGCCGCTCCCCGCTCCGCCTTTCGTGAGCCACAGCGTGGCGCGCGTGAGGCAGCGGTCGAGCAGACGCCGCAGCAGGCCGAGCGGCGTCGCGGGGGGCGCGGCCACGAGCATCAGGCCCCCGGTCGCGGGTCCATCGGCGGGCGTCGGCGACAGCGAGACCACCGCGGCCTCCGTCTCGAACAGGATCGATCGCCAGGCGCCGAGCGAGAGATGCTTCGTCGCGCGCAGCGCTTCGTCCGAGACGCCGGAGAGGCTGGCGCCGACGTCCTGCGCGACGTCGCGGCCGTCCGCCGCGTAGTAAGCGCCCGCGAGCACGAGCCCTTCGTTGTCCACCAGCATCGCGCTCTGATCGCTGGCGAGCAGGTCGGCGAACAGGGCGCGTGGATCCGCGGGCAGCTCCGGCGGCAGCACGACCTGCGAGACGCGCACGCCGCTGCTGCGACGGATGGTATCGATCGCAGCGGTCACGTCGCCGTCCTCCTCCACGCCCTGCGCCTGCACGAGCAGCTCTTCGGCTTCCTGCAGGCGTCCCTGCTGAAAGCGGACGAACGCCATGCCCTTGAGCGCGCCCACGTGGCCGGGGACGAGGCGCAACACCATCTCCCATTCGTCGAACGCGGCCTGCAGGTCGCCGCGGTCCGCCTGGATCCGCGCGAGCTGGTCGTGCGCATCGGGGTTGTGCGGATGCCGCTCGAGACCGCGGATCGCGACCTTGCGGGCGACGTCCAGCTGGCCCTGCCGACGCAGTGTCTCCGCGAGCGGCAGGAAGACGAGGCTGGACGGATCGCGCGCGAGCTCGTCGCTCCAGACCCGGACGTCGTCAGCCATGCGTCGCTTCCGCCGCGGCGCTCGAGCCGCGGAGTTCCAGCACGCCGGTCGTGATCAATCCGTACACGGTCTTCGCGATCTCGAAGGGATCGCGCCCCAGACCCGCGGCGATCCCGCGCAGATCGCGCACGCCGTCGATGAGCGTCAGCACCTCCCACTCGCGCGGCAGCAGGTCGAGGCGGCTTTCCTTGTCGGCGATGGCGGCGAAGCCGGGCACGACGGTCACGTCGCGCACGGTCTGCGCGATGCGCGACCACTCGTCGATGCGCCGCGCACCTTCCATGAGGAGCGATTCGGTCGCGACTTCCACGCGCGGGCCGCTGGGGAACGCCTCGCTGCCGCACTCCTCGAACGAGAAGTATCCCTCCTGCCAGGAGAGCAGCTCGAAGACCGTGGCCTCGATCTGCAGCCGGAGCTGGCGTTCGCGTTCGCGCTCGGTGAAGCCCACGGGACTGATCATCCCGGGCTTGCTGCGAATGCCGGCATGCACCACACGTCCGCTGTCGAAGTACACGACGCCTTCGTCGTCGCGCACCTCCGACGTGACGGTGAGCACGCCCGTCTTCCGGCTCAGGTCCAGCAGCTGGAAGACGTCGTGGATGCCGAGCTCCGCGAGCGGACCCTGGATGGCCATGTCAGCTCGCCTTCCGCGCGAAGATGCGCTCGAGATCGGTGGCCGTGCGGATCTCGCGGCGCGCACGCTTCGCGAAATCGCTCGTCGGCGCCAGATCGATCACCCGCCGCCACCGCTGGGCAGCGTCCGCGAACCGCCGCTGTTCCGACAGCCACACGCCCTCGTGATACAGCGCGCCGACGTGATCGGGGTCGAAGCGCAGCACGCGCGTGAACGCCGTGATGGCGTCGGTGCGCCGTCCCAGCTCGAGCAGCGTCTCGCCCAGCGCGATGAGTGCGTCGAAGTGGTAGGGATCGCGCTCGAGCAGCGCGATGAGGTGCGGCAGCGCGTCGTCGGGGCGGCCGGTACGGCGTCGCAGCGCGCAGAGTTTGAGCGTCGCTTCGCCATACGTCGGCACGGCATCGAGGGCAAACAGCAGCTCCTGTTCGGCCTCGCTGAATTCCTCGCGGTCGAAGAGCACGCACGCGAGCTGATAGCGCACGACAGCGTACCGCCCGTCCAGCATGAGGGCGTCGCGATATGCCGCGATGGCGCCGTCGGAGTCGCCGAGCCTGCGCGCGATGTCGCCGATGTGCTTGTGCACGTCCGCGCGCATCGGCGCCACACGTCGCGCCGTGTCCAGGGCTGCCAGGGCCGCCGCGGGATCACCGGCCTCGCCGCGCGCCGACGCGGCGAGCATGAGTGTGTCGATGTCGCCCGGGGCCCGATGCAGCACCGACTCCGCCACCAACCGCGCCTCCGTCGCCCGACCCAGGTGGAGCAACGCCGTCGCCTCGCCGGTCATCGCGGGCACGTACTCGGCCGCGGCGGCGCGCGCCTCGCGATACCGTTCCAGCGCTTCGCCCCACAGCCCCTGCCGCGCAAAGATGTCGCCCAGGAGCGTGCACCCTTTTGCGCGGTCCGCGCCGCGGGCGAGCGCGCGGATGGCCTCAGCCTGCGCACGATCGAAGAACCCCTTCGACAGCAGATCCGTGGCGAGCGCGAACGGATCCACCTCCACAGCCAGCACGGCGGAGACGGACGGTCGCGTGGGGGTGAGCTCGCGAAACAGCGAATCGAGCACTGCCGGATCGAAATCGAACTCGTCGATCGCCGTGTCCGCCCGCTTCTCTTCGCCGAGGTCGGGCTGGATCGACAGGTCGGAGTCGTCGCTCTCGAGATCGATCGCCAGCTCGAAGCGCTGCGCCACGTAGTACGGATCGAGCTGCAACGCCTGCTTCGTCTCACGCAGCGCGCCCTCGAAGTCGCCGAGGTTCGAGAGCGTGAAGCTCATGTTGTAGTGCGCCTGCGCGAACATGGGGCGTGCCTGGATCGCACGCGCGAAGGCATTGCGCGCATCGTCGAACTTCTGCAGCTCGGCGAGCACGAGGCCCACGCCGTTCCACGCCACCGGCTGCTCCGGGAAGATCGAGAGCACCTTGCGGTAGGCCTCGAGCGCGAGCTGCATGCGCTTTCCCTTGTAGAGCAGCAACGCCTGGTTCAGGCGCGCCTTCACGAACGACGCGTTCACTTCCAGCGCGAGCCGGAACAGCTCGAAGGCCGGCTCGGGTTGACCGGCGTGATACAGCGCGACGCCGAGGTTGTTGAGCGCGAGCGCGTAGCCGCTCTCCGCCTCGACCGCCGCGCGGTAGCTCTCCTGCGCGTCCACGTAGCGCCCCGCCTGGTGCAGCGCGACGCCCCGCTCGTTCCAGAATTTCGGATTCTTCGGTTGCCGCTGGAGCAATTCGTCGTACAGCGCGACCGCTTCGTGCGTGTCGCGCAGCAACAGGTGGATCTCCGCCATCGCCTGCTGGGTGAGATCGCGATCCTCGCCGCGCTGCAGCGCGAGGCGGTATTCCGCCAGCGCCTCGGCCAGGTAGCCCTTCTGCCGGTACGCGACGCCGAGGTTGTAGTGCGTGAGTTGTGCGTCCGGCGACGGATCCATCTGCAATCCGCGCGAGGAGTCCCGCTTCGACTTGGCGTACTGTTCGCGCGACGGCGCCGCCAGCGCGAGGTTCGCATGCGTGCGCGACAGCGCGGGGTTCAGGCTGACGGCGCGCCGCATCACCTCACGCGCTTCTTCGTGGTGACCCGCGTCGCCCAGGACAAACCCGAAGAGGTAGAGCGCTTCGTGGTTCTGCGGATTCAGCGCGATCGCTCGCTCCAGGTACCCCAGCGCCTGATCGTTGATGCCGCGGTGGTACGCGATCTCACCGAGATAGAACAGCACGAGCGAGCTGTCCGGATCGATGACCAGCGCCTGCTCGAACCACTCGCGCGCACTGTCGGCATCGCCCACAGCGTTGCGCGACAGCGCGATCTGCGTGACGGCGCCGACGTCGTGCGGATGAAACTGCAGCAGCGCCATGAACTCGGCGACCGCTTCGTCGTGGCGGGCGAGCATGGCAAAGGTGCGCCCCAGCTCCCAGCGCGCATCGCGGTCACTCGGCTCGGCCCGGAGATGCTCGCGCAGCTGCGCGATGCGCTGTTCCGCGGCCCCGCTGTTGAGATACGCGATCTCGAGGTTGCGCTGCGCGACCTGCATGCGCGGCTCGAGCTCGAGCGCGCGCATGAAGACCGTGACCGCTTCCTCATACAGTCCCTTGCTGTAATACAGGACGCCGAGGTTGTTGTGAGCGCCGGCGTCGGAGGGATCGATGCGGCGCGCGAAGGACCGCAGCACCTCGCGATCGCGGGCCGACAGGTCCGCTCGCGCGGCCTGGGCCGGCGATGCAACGGGCGTCGGCAACACCGCGGTCATGCGAGCACGCGCTGCACCGCTTCGAGCAGGCGGCTCGCGTCGAAGGGTTTCAGCACGAACTCGCGTGCGCCGGCGTCCATGGCTTCGGCCACCAGCGACTGCTGCCCCAGCGCGCTGCACATGAGGATGCGCGCGTCGCTGTCGTAGGTGCGAATCTGACGCACGGCATCGATCCCGCCCAGGTCGGGCATGACGATGTCCATGGTGACGAAATCCGGGCGAAGTGCCTTGTATTTCTCGACGGCCTCGGCACCGGTGCTTGCCTCACCAACGACCTCGAAGCCCGCGCGGCCGAGGATGTCGCCAAGCAGTGTTCGGATGTAGACGACGTCGTCGCAAATCAGGACGGAATGGCTCAGCGGACAAGTCCTCGTAAACGCAGACCAGCAAGGGGGTTAGCGACCGCAAACGCCCGTGAGAAAGACGATTCAGCGGTCGATTCGATAGAAGCCGAGCATGTCCAGCGGATCGCCGGTGTCGGGGGGGATGGCGCCGTCGGAAATCTGCACCACCGCGCGGCGAAGATCATCTGGAAGCGGGGATCGAATCTCGACGTCCTGACCGGTCACCGGGTGCTTGAACAGCAGCCAGGCGGCATGGAGGAAGTGACGCTTCGGCGGAAGGGCCACCAGGCGCCGACCGCCTCCGCCACCATAAGTATCGTCACCGATCACCGGATGACCGATGCTGCCGAGATGCACGCGGATCTGATGTGTGCGCCCGGTGAACAGGTGCGCGCGCAGCAGATCACCGACATCGAAGCGCGCGATGCGCGCGAACGCCGTCTTGGCGCGCTTCCCGGTCGCGACGATCGCCATGCGCTTCCGGTCGCGCGGGTCGCGCGCGATCGGCTTGTCCACGGTGACGACGTCCTGGTCGAGATGTCCCCAGCACAAGGCGGCGTAGCGACGCGAAATCGTTCGCTGCGCCATCGCAGCGCCGAGGACGCGATGCGCGCGGTCGGTCTTGGCGACGAGCAGGAGTCCCGACGTCTCCTTGTCGAGCCGGTGGACGATCCCCTCGCGCGTGGGATCGTCGCTGCTGGAGAGCGCCGCGCCGCGCCCCTTGAGCGCGTTGACGAGCGTTCCGGTCCAGTTGCCAGGTGCGGGATGCACCACCATCCCCGCGGGCTTGTCGATGACGAGCACGTCCTCGTCCTCGAAGCGGACCTCGAGCGGGATCTGTTCGCCGAGGATCTCGCGCGATTGCGGCGCCGGCGGGGTGACCACGATCTCCTCGCCGATGCGCGCGCGGTAGCTGGCCTTCTCGCGGCGGCCATCGACGAGCACGTGGCCGTTCGCGATCAGGGTGGCGGCGTTGTTGCGCGAGATGTCGAGGCGTTGCGAGAGCAACACGTCGAGCCGCGGGGCGTCGGCCGGCGCGGCGAAGCGGTCACTCACCAGGTGCGTTGGGAGTTGCGAGATCGGAGTCGGGACTTGTCGCCGTACCGTTTTCAGCTCCCAACTCCGAACTGCCAACTGCCCGTTGGCGGTCCTCCTGCAGCAACACCCAACCAAGCGTTATCGCGCCGATGGTGACCGCGCTGTCCGCGACGTTGAACGTCCAGAAGCGCACGTTGCCGACGCCGATGTCGATGAAGTCGACGACGCCCAGATACGGCGTCCGGAAGCGGTCGATGAGGTTGCCCGCCGCGCCGCCCCAGGCGAGTCCCAGCGCAAATACCTTCAATCGCTCCACGGGCGCCGCCGTGCGGTACAACCGCCAGAGAATCACGAGCGCGATCACCGCGAATGCGCCGAAGATGTAGCGCGACATCGATCCGAGGGACATGCTGAACGCGGCGCCCGGATTATAGGCCAGCGTCAGACGCACGACGTTGCCGATGACGCGGCGCGGCAGGTGGAGGTCGAGTGTGTTGACCGCCAGCCACTTGGTGACCACGTCGAGGATCACCACGACGACGGCCGCGCTCCAGAAGAGGCGGCCGTTCCTGTTCGCGCCGGACATGTCCGGCGTTACGTCGCCTCGCCGGAGTTCTGCCGGAACTCGCCCGAGACGACGGCGGGCACGGGTTCGGCCGGGCGGTCCTCTGCCCAGAGCACGATGGCGAGCAGGAACGCGCCGATGCTCACCGCCATGTCCGCGACGTTGAACGTGGGCCACCGGGTGTCGCGCACGCCGATGTCGATGAAATCGACGACGCCGCGCTCTCCGCGGATGCGGTCGATGAGGTTGCCGACCGCCCCTCCGCACACCAGCGCGAGCGAGGTGATGCGCGCGCGATCGCCCGGCGTCGTGGTGAAATACAACCGGCCGAGGATGAGCAGCGCGCCGATCGTGAGCGCCATGAAGACCCAGCGCGAGTGATCGCCCACGTGCAGGCCAAAGGCGGCGCCGGGGTTGTACACCAGCGTGAAACGCAGCCAGTCACCGGCGATGGGATGCGCGACGCCGCTGGCGCCGAGCATGCCCACCGCCGCGGCTTTGGTCACGACATCGGAGAGCACGACGGCGACGAGAATCGGCCAGAACAGCCGACCGTTTCTATCGCTTTGCATCTTCCTCGCGCTGCTTGCACTCGATGCAGTATCGCGCGTGTGGCAGCGCGTCCAGGCGCTCGAATGCGATCTCCTGGCCGCAGTTGTGGCACTTCCCAAACGTCTCCGGTGACTTGTACAGCCGGCGCAGCGCCTGGTCGATGTGCCACAGGAACCGTCCTTCCTGGCTGGCGAAGAGGAACGCTTTCTCGCGCTCCATCGCGTCGGTTCCCTGATCGGCCATATGGAAGGAGTACGCGCTCAGATCGCCGTCCGCGGCTTGATCGCTCTTGTTGAACAGCTCGTCGTGGTGCCCGAGCTCCTTCAGCACGCGCCGCCTTTCCTCGAGCAGCCGCTTCTCGAAGTATTGCAGCTGCTTCTTGGTCATCGGCTTCGGCTTCTTCTCGCTTTTGGTCGCCGCCATCCTACTCCGTCCGTGTTAGAGCGATCCGGGCGGAGACCCCGTCGAGGTCCACCGCCTGCTCCGCTGATGAATCCTGAAAGATACCGGGTGTGTCCAGCAGCTCGGTAGCCAGAACCTCGCGCGTGATCCACCCTCGATGGGTGGCCACAGCCGCCATCACGTCGGGATCACCAGTGATCCGCAGGCGAATGCGATCGCTCACCGCCAGCCCGGCCTCCTTGCGCATACGCTGTACCCGACTGATGAGCTCACGTGCCAGTCCCTCGAGCCGGAGCTCGTCGGTGACCGTCGGGTCGATCGCGGTGACGAATCCAGCGGCCTCTTGTACGAGCAGGTCGCCGGACGCGCTCTTGAGGACTTCCACATCTTCGTGGACGAGCATGTGCGACTCTCCGTCAACCGTGACGACGAGCGACTCCCCGTGCTCGAATCGACGCAGCTCGTCGGAGCTGAACGCGGAGATCGCCGCCGCCGCCAGCGGTGTCTTCTTGCCGAATCGCTTGCCGAGCGAACGGAAATTGGGCTTGGCCCGGAGCGACACGAGGGCGTCCCCCGACCCGGCGAACTCCACATGCTTCACGTTGAGCTCCGAGGCCAGCAACGGCACCAGCTCGCTCAGGAGCCGGGAATCCGCTCCGGGCGCGACGCACACCGCGCGCCGCAGCGGTTGACGCACCTTGATGCTCGCCGTTTCGCGCGCCGCGCGTCCGAGGGTGGCGAGCTGGCGGATCGCCGCCATCGCCGCCTCGAGGCGCGGATCACGCTCCGCGGGATTCGCGCGCGTGTACGTCGCGAGATGCACCGATTCGCCGGTCAGCTCGCGATGCACCCAGTCGGTGATGAATGGCGCGATCGGCGCGAGGAGCCGGCAGCACACGACGAGCACCTCGTGCAGCGTCGCGAAGGCGGCACGATGGTCTTCGCCGTCGACGTCGTAGAATCGGTCGCGGCTGCGACGGACGTACCAGTTCGCGACTTCATCGTCCACGAACGTCATCAGCGCGCGCGCCGCGGCGGTGGCGTCATACCGCTGCAGCGCATCATCCACCTCGGCCTCGATCGCGGTGAGGCGCGCCAGCATCCAGCGATCCAGCAACGGCCGCGACTCAGCCGGGGGATCGAGTGGCGACGGCGCCCAACCGAAGTTCGCGTACAGCGTGAAGAAGCCGTAGAGATTCTTCAGGAGGAGGAAGAAGCGGACCGACATCTCGCGCAGCAGCCGCTCGTCGAACTTGCGCGGCAGCGCGACGTCGCTGGAGGCGACCAGAAAGAAGCGCACGGCATCCGCGCCGTAATCCCGCAGCACGCGCCAGGGGTCCACCACGTTGCCCTTGTGCTTCGACATCTTCTGCCCATCGCTGTCGAGCACCAGGTCGTTGACGACGACGGAGCGGTAGGGCGCGGTCGAGGCGGGAGGCGGGAGGCGGGAGGCGAGAGGGCTGATCGATGAGGATTCGCTCCCGGCTCCCGGCTCCCGCCTCACAACGTTGTTCGGCAACGCATCCCCGAGTCCTGTCGCGATCGCGAGCAGCGAGTAGAACCATCCGCGCGTTTGATCGACGCCCTCGGCGATGAAATCCGCCGGATACTGCCGCGGCAGGACGTCGCGATTCTCGAAGGGATAGTGCCATTGCGCAAACGACATCGCGCCGGAGTCGAACCACGTGTCGATGACCTCCGGCGCGCGCTTCATGGTCCCGCCGCAGCCCCGCGCGGTGCAGCGCCAGGTGTGCGCATCTACGTAAGGCTTGTGTGGATCGAAGTCGTGGGGCAACGCTGTTCCGGTTCGCTCCGCCAACTCCGCGAAGGAACCGATGGCCTGCACGTGTGCGTCGTCTGCATCACACACCCACACCGGCAGTGGTGTGCCCCAATAGCGGTCGCGCGAAATCGCCCAGTCCACGTTGTTCTCGAGCCACTCGCCGAAACGCCCCTGCCCCGCCTGCGGCGGATGCCAGTCGACGCGGCGATTGCGCTCGATCATGTCGTCCTTGTACGCCGTCGTGCGAATGAACCACGAGCCGCGCGCGTAATACAGCAGCGGTGTGTGACAGCGCCAGCAGTGCGGATACGAGTGCGTGATCGTCCCCGCCTTCCAGAGGACGCCGCGCCGCTTCAGCTCTTCCGTCAGCGGCGCATCGGCGTCCTTGAAGAACAGACCACCCGCGACGGGCAGGTCCGCGGGAAAGTGGCCGCGCGCGTCCACGGGCTGCAGGAACGCCAGACCGTATTTCCGGCCGGCGGCGTAATCGTCGGCGCCGAATGCCGGCGCCATGTGCACGATGCCGCTGCCGTCTTCCGCCGACACGAAATCGCCCGCGACAATCAGCTCGTGCTCCGCACCGTCTGGAATTGGCAGCCAGTCCAGCGGACGACGATAGCGCCAGCCGAGCATCGCCGCGCCCTTGAGGCGGCGCTCGATGGTCCAGCGTGATTCCCAGTCGGCGCCGAACACGCCGGCCAGGCGCGCCTCCGCGAGGATCAGCGTCGGTTCGTCCTTTCCTTTCCGCTTCACCTCGACGTAGTCGAGGTCGGGATGTACGGCCAGCGCCACGTTGGAGACGAGCGTCCACGGCGTCGTCGTCCAGACGAGCAGTCGTGAGTTCGAAGTTGGGCGTTGCGAGCTCTCGCCGTTCGCAGTCGCTCCCGCCTCCCGCCTCCCGCCTCGCAACTCCAGACTCACGTACACGCTGGGATCGTCGACGTCCTCGTAGCCCTGGGCGACCTCGTGGCTCGAGAGCGCGGTGCCGCAGCGCGGACAGTACGGAAGAATCTTGTGGCCGCGCGTCAGCAGGCCCTTGTCGAAGAGCGTCTTCAACGCCCACCACACGCTCTCGACGTAGGCGTTGCTGTACGTGATGTACGGATGCTCGTAGTCCAGCCAGTAGCCGATGCGCTCGCTCAGCTTCTCCCAGTCATCCTTGTACGTGAAGACGCTCTCGCGGCAGCGGCGATTGAACTCGGCGACGCCGAGCTCCTCGATCTGCTGCTTGCCGCTGATGCCGAGCTGTTTTTCGACTTCGATCTCCACCGGCAGGCCGTGGGTGTCCCAGCCGGCTTTGCGCAGCACGTAGCACCCCTTCGCGGCGCGATGCCGCGAGAAGAGATCCTTGATGGTGCGCGCGAACACGTGGTGGATACCGGGCTTGCCGTTGGCGGTCGGCGGTCCCTCGAAGAACACGAACGGCTGCGCGCCTTCGCGCGCTTGCAGCGTTCGCTCGAACAGCTTTTCGTCGCGCCAGCGCGCCAGGAGCTCGCGCTCGAGCTCATCCGCCGGCCGAGCGGCCGGAAGCTCTGCGTACGTGCGCTGTGGGCGGGTCGCCGTCACGCGCCGAGCTCCGTCACGACGCCGCGCACGAGCGCGGTCAGCGCGGGCTGTGCGGCGTTGGCCGCTGCGATGATCTCGGCGAGCGTCGTCTGCTTCAGCGTCTCCGGCACCGCGCTGTCCGTGATCACCGAGATGCCCAGCACGCGCATGCCGGCGTGCACGGCGACGATGACCTCGGGCACGGTGGACATCCCCACGACATCGGCGCCGATCTCGCGCAGCATGCGATACTCCGCGCGCGTCTCGAGGTTGGGGCCCGAGATCGCGGCGTATACGCCTTCGCGAACACTCACGTGCGCGCGAGCCGCCACCTTCGCGGCCAGCGCGCGCAGCGCCGCATCATAGGGCGCGGACATGTCCGGGAAGCGCGGACCCAGGCGATCGTCGTTCGGGCCGATGAGCGGATTGTCGCCGAGCAGATTGATGTGGTCCTCGATCAGCATCAGGTCGCCGGGCTTCCAGTCGCGACGTACGGTCCCGCACGCGTTCGACACGATGAGCACGGGCGCGCCGAGCTCCCGCAGCACGCGCACCGGAAACGTCACCTGCTGCAGCGAGTACCCCTCGTACCGGTGAAAGCGGCCCTGCATCGCGATGACCGTCTTGCCCTCGATCGACCCGCACAGCAGGCGACCCGCGTGTGATTCCACCGTCGAGCGCGGAAAGTCCGGAATATCCGGATAGTCGATGACCGTTGCGCGCTCGACGGCATCCGCCAGCGCACCGAGCCCGGTGCCAAGGATGACCGCGACGTCCGGCGTCCGGGTGAAGCGCGCGCGGACCGCCGCGGCCGCGCGTTGAACGCGCTCGAGGGTATGCGTGGACGGCGCGCTGGTGTGCGCGTCGCGACCCATCGTCGTCATCATTCCGAGCGAGGGCGCTGGATGGAGGGCGCGGCCTCGGCGGCCGAAATCTCGGCGAGCTGCCGCTCGACGAACACGCGCAGCTGCGTGAGATAGTTGCGACGAAAGCGATCGAGGGCTGCCAGCTCGTCCTCGACGCGGCGCACGTCGGTCTGCGCGCCACTGACGATGCGCTCGGCTTCCGCCTGCGCTTCGCGAATCACCAGCTGCGCCTCGCGCTCGGACTGGTCGCGGATCTCCGATCGCAGCTGCTGCGCGCTCACAAGCGCGTCGTTCAGCGCTTTGTCGCGCTCCCGAAAGGCCTTGAGCTGGTCGTGGAAAGCGCGCGCCTTCTGCTCCAGCTCCTGGTTCAGGCGCGTCAGCCGCTCGAGCTCTTCGGCCACCTGCTCCCGGAACTGATCGACGCGCTCCGGATCGTAGCCGCGCACCTTGCGGCCGAACTCGTAGCGGCGGACGTCGAGCGGTGTGAGATGAAACAGTTCGTCGCTCATACTGCCCCCGCCGCGGACTCGCGCGCGCCGAAGAGAACGGTGCCCAGGCGCACGCACGTCGATCCCTCTTCGACCGCGATCTCGTAGTCGTTGGACATTCCCATCGAGAGCTCGGTGGCGTGAGCGTGGCCGGCCGCGCGCAGCACGTCGCGCGCCTGGCGCGCGCCGGCAAAGACGCGGCGCAGCGTCGTCTCGTCGGCGTCGAAGGGCGCCATCGTCATCACCCCACCGATGCGAATGTGCGACAACGACCGGAGCCGATCGGCTTCGCGGGCCAGCGTCGCCAGGTCGTATCCACCCTTGGTCTGCTCGCCGACGATGTTCACCTGCACCAGCGCGTCGAAGACGCGGCTCGACGCTGCGCCCTGCGCGTTGACGGTGTCGGCCAGTGCAGCACGATCGAGCGAATGGAGCAAATGAAATCGGTTGAGGTGCTTCACCTTGTTGCGCTGCAGGTGGCCGATGAGATGCCAGCGAAACGGAAGCTGGAGCCCGTCCATCTTGTCCAGCGCTTCCTGAACCCGGTTCTCACCGACGTCGTGCAGCCCTGCATCCCAGGCCGCCTGCAGGGCGTCCAGACCGTGTGTCTTGGTGACGGCAACGATCCTGACCGGTTGGATGTTTCGATCGCCGGCCGGACGGCCCCCGCGACGCGCTGCCGTATCGATCCGCTCCCGCACCTCCCGAACCCGGTCCGCCAGGTCGAGAAACGGCATAAGGCACCAACCTACCGGTAGTTACAGGCTGAATCAAGGCGAGTGGAATCGCGCTCCGCGACGGATTGCACAAGCTCGCGCGGACAGTCCAGCACTCTTCGGAAGTACGAGTTCACCGGATCGATCGCGGGCTTCACCTCGCCTGGCGGAATCTGCCTGGAAACCCATCGCGCCCACCGTCGGGCGATGACGGTGTCGGGAGCGGTTGTGGTCTCCACGAAGACGAAGCCGTTGGGCGACCACGTCGCGCCCGATACCAATTGCGACCGCTCCCGTGGCGTCATCGTGATGGATGCGGCGACCGGCCGACCCACGCGGTGGGCGCCGCGCGCCGCGCGTGCGGCCACGGCGTAGGTGCCGTCGAAGCGTGCAACCTCCGCATCGGTCAACAGCTGGTGTCGGCGCGCCAGCTCCGCGCGAAACCAGTCGGTGGGCAGGAGTGGCACGGTCACGACGGTGACGTCGGGTCGCACATGCAGCACCTGCTGCGCGTACCACAGCGGATACGTGTCGTTGTCGCCGGTCACGAAGAGCACGGCGTTGCGCGGTGCGCTCTCGAGCAGCGCCTCGGCGAACGCGCGCGGCAGGGACTGTTCCGGCTCGCCGCGCCGTGAGACGGCGCGCCAGTTGAGCGCGATCGGCACGCACGCCAGCAGCGCCCCGGTCCATGCCGGCCGTCGCATGCTCGTGAGCCAGTCCACGGCCCCGACGCCCGCCCACACTCCCCAAGCCCAGAATCCGAAGACGAAGAAGTAGTCTCGCTCGCGTGCCTCGCGCACGATCTTCGGATCCATGAAGCCGAAGCCGATGGACGGACCGGCGTGGAGGTTGAGATACACGAGCACGCCGAGCGCCCCACATCCGAAGAGCGCGAGATTCGCGAGCGCGATGCGGCGGTCCCGCTCCCAGAGCGCGACGGCGCCCTGCCATCCCAGCCAGAGAAAGAGGATCGTCCCCGCGCTGCGGAGCATCGACGGCATGACGGTGGGACCGAGGGAAAGCGCGATCTGCCAGTCGAAGTACTGACCGAGGTTCGCGATCTGCAGCCACACCGGTGCTTCGCGCGGCCACATCGGCGACACGTCGTACTGCCGGCGCGCGACGACGTCCGCGAGCGCCGTCAGCGAGGACGGATTTCCCTGGTTGATGGCGGGATCCAGGCGCGCACGCACGTACAGGAACGCGAGAACCGAAGCCGCGAGCGCCGTCACGGCAACCGTCGCGATCGACAACGAAACCGTCGACGCCGCGCGGGCGCGGGGACGCAGCGCGGGCAACGCTGCGCCGAGCATGATCACCACGCCGGCGCCCGCGAGCCAGATGGTGACGCGACCGACGCCCGCCGCGGCGACGAACGCTCCGGTGAGGAGCGTTGCGCGACGCCAGTGTATCCGGTCGTTCGCGTACGACGCGAGCAACAGCGCCACGGGCGCAACCACCAGCGCGCTGAGGTGCAGCGGTACCGCGAGCATGATCAGATACGCGGTGAGCAGTACCCAGCGGTCGTCGTCGCGACGACCCGCGCGCTCGGCGGCCCACAGCGTCACGACCGCCAGGGCGAGCGACGCCGCATACACCTCCGTTTCCGTGGCATTCAGCCACACGCTCGACATCGCGCCTGCTGCCACCGCCGCCGCGAACGCCATCGGTCCGCTGCCGGTGGCGCGCTGTACGATGCGTCCGGTGAGGCCGGCGGCCGTCGCGGTTGCCACCGCCGAGAACAGGTTGGTGGCGGCGGCGTACGGCAGGAAGAAGAGCACTTGCGCCCACACGTGTTCGATCAGCACGAACAGCGGCGTCCCGGGCGGATGCGGGATGCCGAGCGAACGCGTGGCGGCGATGAACTCGCCCGCGTCCCAGAAGGTGACGTCGGGAGCGAGCGTGAGCGCGTAGACCACGAACAGCAGAGCGGCGCCGCCGAGCGCGGCGTCGATGCGTCTCACGCGGTGATGCCGACCTTCGGCGCCTCGAGGCGATCGAGCGGACGCACGAGCTTCTGCTTGAGCTCAGCCGGCGACAGGTTGCGCCAGAGATGCTCGTGGGCGGCGAGCGAGATTGCCGACGTCTCCTCGCTCACCACGACCACGAGGGCGTCGGTCTCCTCGGTGAGACCCAGCGCGGCGCGATGCCGCGTCCCGAGCGCGCGATCGAGCATCGGCGTCTGGGACAACGGGAGAATGCAGCCGGCGCCGATGATCGTATCCCCGCGAACGATCACCGCGCCGTCGTGCAGCGGCGAATACGGCGTGAAGATGGTGACGAGCAGATCGGCGCTCACGCGGGCCTGCAGCTCGCTGCCGGTGGCCAGGTACTCGTCCAGGCGCACCTGCCGTTCGATGGCGATGATGCCGCCGACGCCCAGGCCGCTGAGGCGCTCGCAGGCACGCGCCACCTCGTCCGCGACGGCTTCGTCGCCCATCTCCGCGAACAGCCGCCGCGTGCGGCCCAGGTGCGCCAGCGCCGCGCGCAGCTCGGGATGAAAGACGATGAGCAGGGCGATGGCGCCGTACTGGAACGCCAGTCCGAGCAAGTACGTGATCATTCCGAACTTCAGCACGTACGCGACCGCGTATGTCGCGACCAGCACGGCGAGACCCAGGAGGATGCGCACCGCGCGCGTGCGCTGGAACAGCAACAGAACACGGTACGTCACGTAGCTCACCAGCGCGATCTCGAGGATATCGCGCCAGCCCGGGTGCAACAGCCGAAGGTGTTCGAATTCGGTCATCTGGTAAGCACCGCCCAGGCGACGTCCAGCGCTTCGCGCGCGGGCCGTACGTCGTGCACCCGGAAGATCCGGGCACCTCGCGCCAGCGCTGCCACGTTCGCACCCAGCGTGCCGTGGAGTCGGCCGGCCGGATCCTTCACGCCGGTGATCTCGCCGATGAAGCGCTTGCGTGACGCTCCCACCAGCACGGGATAGCCCCACGCCACCAGCTCGGGCAGCGCGCCGAGCACCGCCAGCGAATGCTCGCCCCGCTTGGCGAAGCCGAGCCCGGGGTCCACAGCGATAGCCTGCCGTGGGATGCCCGCGCGCTCCGCGACGTCGAGCTGTCCGCGCAGCTCGAAGAGGACGTCCCCGACGACATCGCCGTATTCGGCATGCTCGAACGACGCCATGTCGGCCACATCGCCGCGCGAATGCATGATGACCACGCCCGCGCGCGCCTTCGCCACCACGTCACCCATCCTGGGATCGAGCCGCAGGCCGGAGACATCGTTGACGATGTGGGCACCCGCGTCGAGGGCGGCGCGCGCGACACTGCTCTTCAGCGTGTCGACGGAGATGACGGCGTTCGGGTATCGCTGCGCGAGCGCCTCGACCACGGGGAGGACGCGCTTCATCTCGTCGGCCTCGGACACGGGGTTCGCGCCCGGCCGCGTGGACTCGCCCCCGACGTCCAGGATGTCGGCACCCTCCTCGATCAGCGTCGCCGCGTAATCGAGGATGTCGGCGTTGGACGAGAACAACCGCCCGCCTTCGCTGAAGCTGTCTGGCGTGACGTTCACGATGCCCATGACGATCGGGCGATCGATGCGGAGCCGCTTGTCCCGCAGGTGCCAGTCCATGGCCGCGAAGCGGACCTACCCTATGCCGGTGACGGCTCTGGACCTCCGAGCAGCGGCGGATTGCGCTTCGGCTCGAGCGCGGGTGGCGTCGCGGGCGTCGGCTTCACCGGCGTGGTGCCCGTCTTGCGCGGCGGCAGTTGCTCGCCGCGGGCGAGCATCTCCACGTCTTCACGGGTCAGCGTCTCACGATCGAGCAGCGCCTGCGCGACGCGGTGCAGCAGGTCGAGATTCTCCTGGAGCACGCCTTTGGCGCGTTCATAGGCTTTCTTGATGATGCGCTTGACTTCGGCATCCACGAGCTGCGCCGTCTGCTCGGACACCTCCCGGCGATGCTGGATCTCGCGGCCCAGGAAGAGCTCCTGCTCGTTGTCGCCGACGAGGATCGGTCCGATCTCGTCCGACAACCCCCACTGCGTCACGTAGCGACGCGCCAGCGACGTGGCCTGCTGGATGTCGCTCGCCGCGCCCGTGGTGACGCGCTCGCGCCCGAACACCAGCTCTTCGGCCGCGCGACCGCCATACATGCGGACCAGGTTCGCCTCCAGCTGCTCGCGCGTGATGGACACGCGGTCGTCCTCGGGCAGCACGAACGCAATGCCCAGCGCGCGTCCGCGCGGCACGATCGTGACCTTGTGCAACGGATCGTTGCCCTTGGTCTTGATGCCGCAGATGGCGTGGCCGCCTTCGTGGTACGCCGTGAGCCGCCGCTCCTCTTCCTTCATGACGAGCGACTTCCGCTCGGCGCCGAGCATCACCTTGTCCTTCGCGTCCTCGAAATCGAGCATGAAGATGCGATCGTGGTTGCGGCGCACCGCGAGCAGCGCCGCCTCGTTCACGAGGTTCGCGAGATCGGCGCCCGCCATCCCCGGCGTGCCGCGCGCAAGCGTCGTGATGTCCACGTCGTCCGCGATCGGCTTGTTGCGCATGTGCACGCGCAGGATGCCCTCGCGGCCACGCAGGTCGGGGGCGTCGACGACGATCTGCCGGTCGAAGCGCCCGGGGCGCAGCAGCGCGGGATCGAGCACGTCGGGCCGGTTGGTCGCCGCGATGAGGATCACGCCGTCGTTGGACTCGAAGCCGTCCATCTCCACGAGCAACTGGTTCAGCGTCTGCTCGCGCTCGTCGTGGCCGCCGCCCAGGCCCGCGCCGCGATGCCGGCCGACGGCGTCGATCTCGTCGATGAAGATGATGCACGGGGCATGAGCTTTTCCCTGCTCGAACAGGTCACGCACCCGCGACGCGCCGACGCCGACGAACATCTCCACGAAATCCGAGCCGGACATCGAGAAGAACGGGCGACCCGCTTCACCGGCCACCGCCTTCGCGAGCAGCGTCTTGCCGGTACCCGGCGGTCCGACCAGCAGCGCGCCCTTGGGCAGGCGTCCGCCCAGCTTCGTGAACTTCTGCGGGTCGCGAAGGAATTCGATGATCTCCTGCAGCTCCTGCTTGGCTTCATCCGCACCCGCGACGTCCGCGAACGTGATCTTGGGCGTATCGCCGGTGAGGAGCTTGGCCTTGGACTTCCCGAAGGAGAACGCCTTGGCACCCCCGGCCTGCATCTGCCGGAACAGGAAGAGATAGAACCCGATCAGCAGCAGCCACGGCAGGAAATTGAGGATCCACGCCGTGATCGAGGGACGCTGATCCTGCGCCTCGATGACGACGTTCTTCTCGGAGAGCGCCTCGATCTCCTTCTCGGAATTCTCTGCGGGGAGATTCGTGGTGAAGCGCCGGACGCTGCGGCCGGTGCCGACATTGGCCGGCGACCGGAACTCGCCCTGGATGTACTTGCCACCCTGGATCGTGACCGACTTGACGTTGTCCCGCGCCAGCTGGTCGCGATACGTGGTGTAATTGATCTTCGGCGACGCTTCGCTGCGCGCGCCGGAGAGCTGGATCAGCGCGACCGGGATGAGCAGGATGAGGATCCAGAACGCGAACGTCTTGGATACACGTCCCCAGTTCATCTCGCGCTTCGGTTTCTGCGGACTTGGTGCTGGCATTACTGCAGACTCGCGATGTACGGGATGTGCCGAAAGTTCTCGGCGTGGTCGAGCCCGTACCCGACCAGGAATTCATTCGGCGCGTCGAATCCCACGAACCTCGTGGGATACTTGAGCTCCTGTGCGATGTGCTTGTGCAACAACGCGCAGATCTCGAGTGAACGCGGATTTCGTGCCTTGAGCAGGTCCATCAAGCGGTTCAACGTGCGGCCGGTGTCGACGATGTCCTCCACCAGCAGGATGTGCTTGCCTTCGAGCGTCGTTTCCGGATCGTACAGCAGCCGGACGTTGCCGCTGGAAAACTTCTTGTCGCCGTAGCTGGACGCCACGAGGAAATCGACCTGGATCGGCCGGGTAATCTGCCTCACGAGGTCGCTGAGAAATATAAAGCTTCCCTTGAGCAGACCGAGCACCAGCAGCTCACCCTCCGGATAGGCCGCGCTGATGTCGGCGCCCAGCGTCTTGACTCTCGCGGCGATGGTCGCCTCGTCGAACACGACGCGCTTCATGGCGCGCCCCATCAGTCTCGGATCGGCGGCGGTCGACGTCACAGCGAAAGGTACAGCTCGAATTGCTCTCGCGTACGGCGGATCTCCCAGCCGCCCGAGAGCTGCATCCGTTTGCCCGGTGTCGCCGACGTTGTAAACGCGGCGGCGCGTTCGGTTCCGCGCCAATCCATCGCGAGACCGACACGCGCCGCGATCGCCGGCCAGAGGATGGCGAGCGCCGCATGCTCGAACCGGGACAGGACCACGCTCGCGCCGACGCGGCCGGGTTCGCGCACCTCGCTCAGGGTCAGCGCCAGACGGTCCACGCGAGCGCGCCAGTCCGCGGCGTCGCGTGCGATGTCCAGCAGCTCGCGGTCCAGCTGCGGTGCGCGTCGCAGCAGCGCCGGGATGAGATCGCGGCGCACGCGATTCCGGAGAAACCGCGTGTCCGCGTTGAAGGGGTCGTCGACGAATGGCACTCCCATGTCATGGACGTACGCAGTGACGTCGGCGCGAGTGACAGCCAGCATGGGCCGCACAAAGCCCGCCGATTCGGCGAAGAGCCCGGCGAGACCGCGTGCACCGGCTGCGCGGAGCACGCGCATGACCACCGTCTCCAGCTGGTCGTCGCGGGTGTGCGCCGTTGCCACCTGGGCGGCGTGTTCGCGCGCGACCTCGGTCAGGAACCGCAGTCTCCTGGCGCGCCATGCTGCTTCCGTCTGTCGATCCCCGCCTCCGGTGCGGCGCCCGCGCGTCACGGGCAGCCCGAGACTGCGCGACTCCGCCGCCACAAGACGCACCGCGTCTCGCGCGGCCGCGCCCGTCCCGTGGTCGAAGGTGGCCACGCACGCGATCGACGACCGGGCCGCGCGGGCGGCGGCGTGCAGCAACGCGATGGAGTCGCGGCCTCCGGACACGGCCAGCACCACGCGCCTGCCCGCCAGTGTTTCCGCTACGGCACGTTCCACGCGGTCGATCGCCTGCGTTCCCTCGGATACGCGCCCACCCATCGGTTCAAGGTAGCGCGGCCGAGTGGGTGCTGCCTATTTTTTGCGGAGGACACCGCCATCGGAGCACGACGTGCAAAGCCAAGGTCCGTTAGCCATCCTGTGGGTCGGTATTGGCCTGTGCTGTTTCTACATCGCGCTGGTGTGGCTCAATACGCTGCTCGGCTTCTTTCTGACGCCGCTGTTCGTCATCCCCACCACCTGGCTGATGGATCTGCGCAAACGGCGTCGGGAACGGCAGGAGAGCGCCGAGCGAGGCGAGCCGCCCGCACGCTGATCCGCGGCGCTGACATTACGGTGCGTTCCTCGAGAGGGCTGCGACGGATGTCGCGGCCCTTTGTCGTCTGCGGTCTCATCGCCTGCGCGTGGTCCGGGGCGTCGGCGCAGGACCCCATGCGTCCGTGGCTGCACTGGCGCACGCTCTCGACGCCGAACTACCGCTTTCACTATCCGCGCGAGCTCGAGGAGTGGACGCGCGCGACGGCCGCGCACGTCGAGAGCATTGATTCGTCGATCGTGGCGTTGGTGGGATACACGCCGCCACGACCCGTGGACGTGGTCGTGGATGATCCGTACGGCATCGCGAACGGGTACGCGCTGCCGTTCATCGATCATCCCGTGTCCGTCTGGTGGGCATCGCCTCCGGATCCGCGCAGCGACGTGGGCAACTACCGCACGTGGGGTGACATGCTCGCCACGCACGAGCTCACCCACGTCGCGCACCTCGTGCGACCGTCGCGCAATCCGTGGCAGCGACAACTGTGGTCGTCGCTGCCCGCGTACCTCGGACCGATCGCGCGAAAAGCACCGCGGTGGGTCTACGAGGGATACGCCACTTACATAGAAGGACGCATCAGCGGCACGGGCCGCCCGAACAACGCCTGGCGACCCGCCATCCTGCGGCAGTGGGCGATCGAGGGGCGGCTGCCGACATACGGACAGCTGTCCAACTGGGGCGATTACGACGGCGGCGAGTTCGCCTACCTCGGCGGGTCCGCGTTTCTCGACTGGCTCGCGGAACGGAACGGCGATTCCACGCTCGTCCAGGTGTGGCGACGCATGACCGCGCGCATCGTGCGTGGCTTCGACGCCGCCTTCGCCGGCGTCTACGGCGACGCACCAGCGACATTGTACGGACGTCACGCGGCCGAGCTCACGCGCGACGCGATGGCCGCGAAGGCGGCGCTCGAGCGCGCGGGCCTCGTGCAGGGCGTGCTCGTGCAGCACCTGCTGTGGGGCACCGGCGACCCCGCGATCTCCCCCAACGGCGAGCGACTTGCCATCGCGCTCCGCAATCGCGACGAGCCGGCGCGCATCGTCATCTGGCGAACGGCCCCGGAACAGGAAGACACGGCATCGATCCGACGGCGCATCGACGCGCAGAAACGCGATCCGCAGGACGTGCCCGACCACCGCGTGTATCCGGTGGTCAAGAAAGCGCTGAAGACGCTGCCCGCGTCCAACGGCCGCGCGTACTCGCAGCCGCGATGGCTTCCCGACAACAAGCGCCTGATCGTCACGCGGTGGACCGTGCGCGCGGATGGTACGCTGGGCCCGGATCTCTACATCTGGGATCCGGACAGCGACGAGGTGCATCGCCTCACGCACGGCGCGGGTGCACTCGGCGCGGATCCCAGCCCGTTCGGCGGAACGGCGCTCGCCACACGGTGTCGCGCCGGCCATTGCGACGTGGTCTCGGTGGACCTTCAGCGCGGACGCATCACCACGATTCTGAGCGGAGATCCCGAACGCTCGTACTATCGCCCGCGCTTTTCGC
Source organism: Gemmatimonadaceae bacterium (assembly GCA_035248725.1). Classification (GTDB taxonomy): domain Bacteria; phylum Gemmatimonadota; class Gemmatimonadetes; order Gemmatimonadales; family Gemmatimonadaceae; genus DASPMP01. The sequence goes on from DATFHG010000157.1 coordinate 28,281, forward strand.
CCGATGGCAAGCGCTTCGCGGCCAGCGTCAGCGTGGGCGGCCGGTGGCGCGTGTTCACCGCCGACATCGACGGCACGAACATGCGCATGGTGGATCCCGACGACGGGGCGAATCGCTACGACGTGGACTGGATGCGCTCGGGCGACGCGCTGGTCATGGTCTCCGACCTGGGAGGCATTCCGAATCTCGAGACGATCTCTCTCGCGGCCGGCGCCCCCCGCACGCTGACCCGCGTGACCGGCGCCGCCGTCGCGCCGGAGCTGAATCCCGCCGATGGGTCGATCTGGTTTCTGTCGATGCACTCGCGCGGCTTCGACGTACGCCGGCTCGCCGCCGACGGTCCGCGGGCCGACTCCGTCGTCGCGATCGACGCGGCGCAGTTCGGCTATGCGGGGGTTGCGCGCTCCGAGCTACACGTTCCGGCAGCAGCGCCGACGCGCGCGTCGCGCGCCTATGGCGCAGGACCGCGGCACATGCGCTGGGTGCCCGGCGCATTCTACTCCGCCGACGGCGCCGGCGCATTCGTGAGCGTGTTCACCGGCGACATCGTCGGCCGCTTGAACGCGACGTTCACCGCGGGCGGCGGTGAGGATGGGACCGTGCGCGGCGGCTCGCTGCGCGCCGCCTGGCGGTTCGTGCGGCCGACGATCGAGGTCGGCATCCATGCCTTCGAGCACGAACCATCCCTTGGCCGCAATCCGCAGCCCGCCGCCGACAGCCTGGACGCCGGCATTCTGGAAAGCGTGCTCGCCGCGTCGTTGTCGCGGCAGGGTGAAGGATGGTTCACGCGCGGTCGCGTGGGCGTTGCCGCGGGTACGTTCGATCCGACGCTGGGAGGCACGCATGTGCGGCGCGGCGAATTCGCGGAGCTGGCGATGAACCTGCGGCAGATGACCGGCGCCAGCGGCGTGGTGGAGCGATTCCGCATCCACGCCACCGAAGGACGGACGCGCGACAACTACGTGCGCATCCTCGGATCCGCGGCTCTCGAGACCGTGGGCAGCCAGTCCTTTCCGATCGAGCTGGCGACGACGTTCGGCAGGATCACCGGACAACCGCATCCGTTCGACGATTTCACGGTCGGCGGCGCGCTGTCGCCGGTGGGCGACAGCTCGGTGTTCAGTCAGCGCATCGCGTTCGCCGCGTATCCCACGGCAACGGCGGTGGGGCACGCGGTGTTCGCCTGGCGAGCCGCGCTGCCGCTCCAGACGTGGACGCTGTTCTACGCCGGCGCGGGGACGGGCGACGATCTCGACGTGATCACGCGGTGGTATCGCGCGATCGGACTGGACATGCGCTACGCGCTGCCCCCCGTGCCTGCCGCGTTCGCGCCGCGCATCGAATCGCGCGGCGGTATCACGTACGCGCTCGATCCGCCGATGCGCCGCCGCGTCGCCGTGTTTCTCGAGATGCAGGTGCAGCCGTGACGTCCGCGACTCCCGACTCGCGTTGAACGAACTGCGCCGCCTCCGTGCTGCCATGCAGCGCGGCCGTGGATGACTCGCCGCCGGTCACCGTCATGAGCAGCTGATCGAAGTAGGCGGTGCCCGCTTCGCGCTGGTGCTTGGTGGCGGTGTAGCCGTCCTTCTCGCGCGCGAACTCCTGATTCTGCACCCGCACGTACGCCGGCATTCCCTCGGTCGCATACGCCGACGCCAGCTCGAAGGTGTTGAGGTTGATCAGGTGCCATCCCGCCAGCGTGATGAACTGGAACTTGTAGCCCATCGCCCCCAGCTCGCGCTGGAAGCTGGCGATGGTGTTCGCGTCCAGATTGCGCTCCCAGTTGAACGAGGGCGAGCAGTTGTAGGCGAGGAGCTTGTCGGGATAGTGCCGGCGGATGCCCTCGGCAAAGCGCTTCGCTTCGTCGAGATCCGGCGTGGACGTCTCGCACCAGACGAGATCCGCGTACGGCGCGTAGGCGAGCCCGCGCGCGATGGCCGAATCGAGGCCGCCCTTCACCCGGAAGTAGCCTTCGGCGGTCCGTTTTCCCGTCACGAATGGCTGATCGCGTTCATCGACGTCGGTCGTGAGCAGCGTCGCCGCGAGCGCATCGGTGCGCGCGACGATGAGCGTCGGGACGTCGAGAACGTCTGCCGCCAGGCGCGCCGCCGTGAGCGTGCGGACGTGCTGCGCCGTGGGCACCAGGACTTTGCCGCCCATGTGGCCGCACTTCTTTTCGCTGGCGAGCTGATCCTCGAAATGCACGCCTGCCGCGCCCGCTTCGATCATTCCCTTTGTGAGCTCGAACGCGTGCAGCGGGCCTCCGAATCCGGCCTCGGCGTCGGCGACGATCGGCACCAGCCAGTTCTTGCCGTTCCTCCCCTCGCTCCACTCGATCTGGTCCGCGCGCATGAGGGCGTTGTTGAGCCGGCGCACGAGCGCGGGAACGCTGTTGCTCGGATACAGGCTCTGATCGGGATACGTCTGCCCCGCGAGATTGCCGTCCGCAGCCACCTGCCAGCCACTCAGGTAGATCGCCTGAAGGCCGGCGCGAACCATCTGTACTGCCTGGGCGCCGGTGAGCGCGCCGAACGTGCGAACGGGCTCTCCGGACGGATCGTGGAGCTGCGCCCACAGGCGTTGGGCGCCGAGTCGGGCGATGGTGTGTTCGACCTTGAACGAGCCCCGGAGCCGCAGCACGTCCGCGGCGCTGTACTCGCGCTGGATGCCCCGCCAGCGCGCATCGTTCTCCCACGCATGTTCGAGCGAGGTCGCATCACGCGCGACCCGATCAGCTGGCGTTTCGTGCGTTGTGTTGTCGTTTGCGGACATCGCCACACCCTCCCATCGTGTCGGCGTCAGCGCAAACGTCGATAGCCCGGGAGTGTGAGAAAATCCTGCCACTCGCCGAGTACCAGCTCGTCCAGCAACGCCACCGCATCATCCAAACGCGAATCCGGCGCGGCCGACTTACGCAGCTCGGCGACGACGTCCTCGCGTGCTCTGCGGTACGTAGTAGCAGTCATCGTGCCGGAGCCATCCACGTCCACACGGTGGGTCCGCCACTGCCACAATTGTGACCGGGAGATCTCGGCCGTCGCGGCGTCCTCCATGAGGTTGTGGATCGCGGCGGCGCCCGTTCCGCGCAGCCATGCATCGAGATATTGCAGGGCGACGTCGATGTTGGTCCGCACGCCGTCTTGCGTGACTCGGCCGCCCGCGATGCGCACGTCGAGCAACTGCTCCGGCGCGGTGCGGACGTCGGCGCGGAGGTTCCCCTTCTGATTCGGCCGCTCGCCGAGGACGCGATCGAACACCTCGCGCGCGACGGGCACGAGATCGGGATGCGCCACCCACGTGCCATCGAAGCCGTCGCCGGATTCGCGCTCCTTGTCCTCCTTCACCTTCGCCATGGCGCGCGCGTTGACGTCGGCGTCGCGCCGGCTCGGCACGAACGCGGCCATGCCGCCGATGGCGTGCGCTCCGTGGCGATGGCAGATCTGCACCAGCCGCTGGGCGTACGCCCGCATGAACGGCACGGCCATGGTGACCTGCGCGCGGTCGGGGAGCACGAACTCCGGGCGCGTGCGGAACGCCTTGATCATGCTGAACAGGTAGTCCCAGCGGCCCGCGTTCAGTCCCGCGGCGTGCTCGCGCAGCTCATAGAGGAACTCCTCCATCTCGAAGGCCGCGTAGATCGTCTCGATGAGCATCGTGGCGCGGATCGTTCCGCGCGGCACACCGAGTGCGTCCTGCGCGAAGTTGAACACGTCGTTCCACAGACGCGCCTCGAGATGGCTCTCCATCTTGGGGAGATAGAAGTACGGACCTGTCCCGCGCTTCAGCGTCTCGCGCGCGTTGTGGAAGAAGTACAGGCCGAAGTCGAAGAGACTGCCCGACGCTGGTTTGCCGTTGATCTCCACGTGCGCTTCGTCCAGGTGCCATCCCCGCGGCCGCACGACGAGGGTCGCGAGCGTGTCGTTGAGCCGGTACTGCTTGCCCTCGGGCGAAGTGAACGAAAGCGTGCGACGGACCGCATCCATCAGGGCGCCCTGTCCGTCGACGACGTTCTCCCACGTCGGAGACAGCGCGTCCTCGAGGTCCGCCATGAACACCGACGCCCCGGAGTTCAGGGCGTTGATCATCATCTTCCGCTCTGCGGGCCCGGTGATCTCGACCCGGCGGTCATCCAGGTCTTTCGGCGCTGGCGCCACGTTCCAGTCGCCGAGCGCGGGTCCGGACGACGCGAACTCCAGGCGCTGCTCGCCGCGCTGCATCGTGTCCCAGCGCGCATGACGACGGCGGAGCAGCTCCTCACGACGCGGCGCAAACTCCGCGTGCAATCGCTCCAGAAAGGCGAGCGCGTCAGGGGTGAGCACACGCTGGCTTTCGCGTGTGGGCGGGCCGCTGACGGTGACGTTGTGTGTGGCCATGCTGTTAACCAATCGCCTGTCCGTTGTTTTTCCCAGACCATATATTGGCGTGTCTCTCCCACCACTGATCTCTCGCCTCATTCACGAACCGCTCGCCTCGCGCATCTCGTCAGGTCGCCGGCGTTGAGGCCACGCGCCCGACGGCGCACGCGGAACTCCCGGAGGATGGAAATGCAGCGGCACCGTACCATGCGGTACCTCGCAGTACTCGCCCCACTCGCGCTCGGATTGCCCGCGGTTGCGCACGCGCAGGCGTTCGGCGTCAACGAAATCGGAACGTGCGCGGCCTCGCGCGGCTTCGCCGTGACGGGCGCGCCGTGCCAGGACGGCTCCACGATCTTCTGGAACCCGGCGGCCACGGTCGGCGTGAAGGGTTGGACGTTCCTCGCCGGTGCGGCGATCATCGACGTGGGCGGCACGTTCACGCAGGACACGACGTTCCGGGAATACGAAGGCACGCCGCCGACGGCGGTCGTGCCGCACTTCTTCGCCAACTTCACTCCGGCGAGCGGCAAGCTGTCGTACGGACTCGGCTTCTACGTTCCGTACGGATTGACCTCGCAGTGGAGCGACAGCTTCCCCGGTCGCTTCCAGGCGCTCAAGGCGTCGATCCAGACTTTCTACGTGCAGCCGAACATCGCCTTCCAGGTGACCCCGAACTGGTCGATCGGAGGCGGTCCCGTGTTCGGACACTCGTCGGTGGAGCTGATTCAGGCGCTCGACCTGTCGCAGCAAGTGGCGTCCAACACGCCCGTCGTTACCACCTTCGGCACACTCGGCATCGCCAAGCGCACGGAGTTCGGCCGCGCAAAGCTGAAGGGCAGCGCGAACGCGTTCGGCGCGCACATCGGCATCTTCGGCCGCCTGAATCCGCAGTGGACCATCGGCGCCCGCTGGCTTACGCCGCTCGAGTTCAAGTATGACGACGCGGACGCGACGTTCACGCAGACGAACACCGGCATCGTCCTGCCGGCCGGCAACCCCATCTGCATCGCGAATCCCGCGGCGTGCGGGGGCAACGCGAATGGCACCGCGAACATCGACGCGATCATGCAGGTCAGCGCCTTCGGCGCCGGCGGCCCGCTCGTCGCGCAGAAGGTGAAGACCCGCATCACTCACCCCACACAAGTCCAGGCGGGCGCGGGCTACTCCGGATTCAAGGATTGGCTGCTGTCCGCGGACTACACCTTCACCGGCTGGCGTCGCTTCAAGGAGCTGCCCATCGAGTTCCAGGGACCGGCCAGCGTCTCGAACCGCGTGCTCATCGAGGACTACAACAACTCGTCGTCCGTGCGGCTCGGCGCGCAGCGGTCCTTCACCAGCGGCGCGCAGCTGCGCGTCGGCTTTGCCGGTGTGGCGAGCGCGGCACCTGACGAGACGGTCACACCGCTGCTGCCGGAACAGGATCGCACCTATGCCTCGATCGGCGGCGCCTACCCGTTCATGGGGCACTACGCGATCGAAGCGGCGTATCTCAAGGTGTTCGCGCCCGGTAAGCGCGGCCGCATCGACGAGCGCACCGCGCGCACCCAGACCGCGGCACAGCTCAACTCCGGCGTGTACGAGCTCAACGCGAACGTCTTCTCGATCAGTCTCAAAGCCTCCTACTAACTCCGATTTTCGGGAGACATACAGATGTCACGTATGCATACCACGATTCGCACGACGCTCGTCCTTGGCGCACTCACCGCGCTGGCGGCGTGTACCGGCGATGATGCGTCCAAGCGCGTGCTCGGTCCGCAGCTCACCGGAGCGAACGCGATCTTCCAGAGCTACGTCGCGATCGGCAACTCGATCACGGCCGGCTACCAGTCGAGCGGCATCAGCGACGCCACGCAGAAGGTGGCGTACCCGCTGCTGCTCGCGCAGCAGATGGGCACGCGCTACGCGTACCCGTCGCTCTTCGGTGTGGGCTGCCCGCCGCCGGTGACGAACTTCCAGACGCAGGCGCGCCCGACCGGGACCACCTCCACCACGTGCCTGCTTCGCAATCCCGCGTCGTCGACGGATATCCTCAACAACGTCGCCGTGCCCGGCGCCAGCTCGTTCGATCCGACGGATGCGGACGGAACGCCGTTCTCGAACACGCTCACGTCGCTCTTTCTCGGCGGCAAATCGCAGGTGCAGAAAGCGCTCGAGGCGAGCCCGACGTTCGCGACGATCTGGATCGGCAACAACGACGTCCTCGGCTTCGCCGTACAGGATGGCCGCACGGCCGCTCTGGCCGGCATGACGTCCGTCGCCACGTTCCAGGCGAATTACGACGCCATGATCAGCCAGCTGACCACGGGCGCTCCGGGCATCAAGGGCGTGCTGATCGGCGTGGTGCAGGTGGCGAATGCTCCGATCATGTTCCCCGCGGTGGCGCTGCAGAATCCGCAGTTCAAGGGCGGCTTCGACGCGATCGCCGGCAAGACGACGGTTCTGGATCCCAGCTGCGCGCCAGGCGGCGCGGGTGCGGGCTCGCTGATCAACAGCTTCCTGCCGTTCCAGATCCGGCTGGGCGCACACCCCGCGATCATCGCCTGCGTCCCGGGCGGGGCGAGCGGCGCGCTGCCGGCTCCGGTCGGCGATATTCTCGTGCTCGATCCCGCGGAGCAGGCAACGATCCAGGCGCGGATCGATGCATACAACTCGTACATCAGCGCCAAGGCGGCGTCGATCGATTTCGCGTACGTCGACCCGAATGCACTCCTGTTGACGCTGAAGGCCGGCGGCACCGTTGTTCGCCAGGTACCCAACTGGGCGGCCACGGGGACGTTCGGAACCGGCATGTCACTCGACGGTGTGCACCCGGCCGCGGGCGTTCAGCGTGAAATCGCCAATGCGCTGATCGCGGCGATCAACGCGAAGTACGGTACGTCGCTCGTAGCGGTGCCGTAGTCCGCAACACTAGCTTTTCGATCGGGGGCGGTCGCAAGACCGCCCCCGACCTTTTTTTGTGGGACAGAGCGCGGAGGAGATGAGTGGCGAGATCTCATGACGCACCCGGCGCGCGCATCGGACTCTGGTGGCGACGTTTGTCCCGTGTCCCATTCGGTCGCCGCCTGTTCTCGGCGCTGATCGGACGCATGGCGCCGTACACCGGTAGCATGGGCGCGCGCGTGGAGGAGCTGAGTCCCGGCTATTCGCGCTGGACGCTGCGCGACCGTCGAAAGGTGCGAAACCACCTGAATTCGGTGCACGCCGTCGCCCTGGTGAACCTCGCCGAAGTGGCGAGCGGCACCGCCATGCTCACCGCGCTTCCCCCGGGCACCCGCGGAATCGTGACCGGGCTTTCGATGCAGTATGTGAAGAAGGCGCGGGGAACGGTGACCGCCGAGTGTCGCTGCGAGGTGCCGCCGATCGACGGCGAAACCGCGTACGACGTGCACGCGGACGTGCGCGACGAATCTGGAGAGATCGTAGCGCGGGCGACGGTCACGTGGCTGCTCCGCAAGGCGGGCACGGAAAGTCGCGAGTGATCAGTCGGGGAGTAGTCAGCCGGGGAGTCGAGTAGACTCCACGCGCGACTCATCACTCCCCGACTCACGACTCGCAACTTCTTTTGAATCTCCAGGCGCAATGGTGGCTACCCCGCTGACGCTCCATACGGGCGCGAGAATTCCCCTGATCTGCGGAGCGATGTATCCCTGCAGTAATCCCGAGCTCGTCGGCGCGGTGTCGGCGGCCGGCGGCATCGGGATCATCCAGCCGGTGTCGCTCACCTACGTGCACGGACACGAGTACCGCGCGGGACTGCGACTGGCGAAGCAGATCGCCAACGGACGGCCCATCGGCTTCAACGCGCTGATCGAGCAGTCCAGCAGGTATTACCGGCAGCGCATGGAGGAGTGGATCGAGGGTGCGCTCGAGGAAGGCAT
>DATFHG010000158.1:0-5261 GCA_035248725.1 Gemmatimonadaceae bacterium
GGTGAGCTGCGCGGTCACCTTCTGCGCGCTGGCCGCCGGAGCGTTGGTCGTCACGGCCCACGTCAGGCCGCTGCTCGAGACCGGATCCGGCTCGCTACCGACCGTGGTCACGTTCGAGACGGTCAAGCTGGTGTTGCCCGACACCGCGATCTTGTTGATCGCGTTGACGGCGAACGTCACCGTCTGCGTCGCTGTCTGCGCCATCGCGGCATTGGCCGCGCCAACGAGCAGCGCCATCGCTGCTACCATGCGTCCTGCGTTCATTGCTATCTCCAGTAAGTAGGGGCTGTTTTGGTCTGCGCGAATAACCTGCCTGCGCACCGATTACAGAAGCTTTGCTGTCAAATGACGTTTTCGTCATCAATGCTTCCGCGCCCCTACGACGGGGCCCAGGAGCTCGCGCCACAGGGCATAGCCGGCCGCCGTCATGTGCAGGCTGTCGTCCACGAAGAGCTCCGGCCGCGGATGGCCGTTTGCGCCCACCATCGCCGGGAACACGTTCACGAAGGTCGCCCGCGCGTCGCGAGCGATGTCGGCGGCGATGAGCGCATTGGCCTTGCGCATCGAATCCGCCAGCGTCCAGCGGCTCGGACTCGGCTTGATGGAGACGAATACCAGTCGCGTCTCCGGCAGTGCGCGGTGCACCAGCGCCGCAAAAGCGCGATAATCGGCGAGCACCTGCGCGGGAGTGTGCCCTTCCGAGAGGTCGTTGTCCCCTGCGTACAGCACGATCAGCCTGGGCTTGTATGGAAGCACGATCCGCGGCGCGAAGTACACGACGTCGGCGAGCGTCGAGCCGCCGAAGCCCCGGTTCAGCGCCGAGGAACCCGGAAAGTCAGCGCCGACGTCTGGCCACATGCGGATGGACGAGCTGCCGACGAACACCACGCCTCCAGGTTGCGGAGCATTGACCCGGTCCGCCGCCTCGAACGCCGCGATCTCGTCGTCGAACTGCGCAGCGGTCGACGGTGCCGGATTCGCCGCCGGTCGGGCGCATGCGACAACAGTCGCTGCGAGCGCAAGGAGTCTTCCGCAGATGCGTGTAGTCATGCCGGAAAACTGGCGACCCCCTTCACCAGGAACCACACCGCGACAACGACCTCGAAGAACGCGATCGGCACCCAGGCAATGGCGGTGAATGGCGAGCCGATGAAGCGCAGCACCTGGAGGGGAAGGGTGACGATGAGCAGCGCCGAACCTGCGACACCCACCCACGCCAGCCATGCCGGGATCATCCGCCCGCGGAGCAGCAACCAGCAAAACGCCGTGCTCCCGATCGCGAACAGCCATGCGCCGATCAGACTCGAGCGGCGCAGCAGCACCGCCGCAACCGCGTGCAGCCCGTCCGCTGTGGGCGCGGCATCGCCGGCGAGCGCGGTCACCGAGACGAGAGCGAGCGTCACCGGCACGCCCACAGCGCCCATGATGCCTTCGGCTAGGCGGAATGCGAATCCGACGAGAGCGATGTCGCCGTCCTGCACGCGCGTGATGGAGTAGAGAGAGACCGCCAGCGCCAGCGCGCAGAAGCTGCCGATCATGCCGAGCAGCTCCGAGAGCCGCACCTGCGTCGCGTGCTGCGCCATGCTTGCCAGCTGTGTGGCGACGTCATTTCCGAAGACGGCGCGGCTGAAGATGTAGGCACCGGAACCTGCAGCGGCGATGTACAGCAGATAGGCAATGCCAGCGACGCGGGCGTTCGCAGTTCGAGTCATGGTGGCTGGTCCGGGAAAAGGATACGGCGGGAACGGCGACATATGGGTTCCCCATAGCAGTCAACGACTGCCGTGCGTCCCCGGTTTCAACGTTTCGCAATGAGGACACACGCGTGTCCGGCGCTTGCGACACCAGGTGCTGCATCCGGAGACACGCCGAGCGCCGAACGCTGTGCCGGGCAACGGCTTACGTACCGCGGCGTCCGCTGGCCATCCCTCTGCATGCGCGTGCCATCGGCGATCAACCTGGAGGCGCCATGTACAACACGAAGAGGCTACGCCTCGCGACCATCCCGATCCTGGCCCTGTCATCGACGACGATGGCGCTGGCGCAGTCCTCGGTTGCGGTGAGTCCCTTTGTTTCCTACGTCCCCAGCGCGGCACAGAATCCGCTGGCCGGCTTCGCGCTCACCTTCGGCGGCACGACCGGTCTCGCGCTGCGGGGCGGCGCGGACATGTCGATCTCGACACCAAAGACCACGAACGCGGCCGACCCGAGCGCTCCCGTCACGGGTGGCTATCGACCCTGGAGCGCCGATGCGGACGCGATGCTGTTCCTCGGTGGCCTCGGCGGCGGCGCAACGGTATTCAGCCGCTCGCTGTCTCCGTATCTCTTCTCGGGCATCGGCCTGCTGGGTGGTGACAGCGCAGGCGTGAACGTGGTGCACAATGGATGGAGCTACGGCGCGGGCGCGACGATTCCGCTCGGCCTCGATGCCGACGTGTTCGGCGAAGCGCGCTGGCGCATGTCGCAGTACGTGCTGCCGACGGCGAAGGGTGCTCCGGACTCCAAGAGCGAAATGCGGTTCGGCCTGTCATTCCATGTCGGCGGATCCGCCGTGTCCGACGACCGTCGCCGTCGGCGCCATCGCATGGACGACGATTATGACGACGATCCCGCTCCAACTCCCGTCGTAGTCGTGCCGCAGCAGCCAGCTCCGCAGCCTCAGACCGTCGTCGTCACGCCGGCGCCGCAGCCCACCACCGTCGTCGTGGTACCGCAGGCGCAACCTGAGCCGCAGCCGCGCGTGAGCGTGAACTTCCCGATCATCATCGGGTCGCGGCGGCAGCATCGCGATCGCGAGATCGTGGTTGTGGAACGCCACGACAACCCGGGCCGTCGCATCGTCGAGCGGGTGCAGGGGATATATCGCGCCAACTCGACCACGACGACGACCACCGCGGCGTGTCAGCAGACGAGCAACAAGCGACGCGCCAGCCGATCGGCGGGCGCGGCGGTGTGCGTCGTGCCGCAGTAGTTCACTGGGGAGGCAGAGCCTCCCGCTTTTTCCGGTGAGCCATGATTTTGACGGCGTCGCGCTGGTGCTCCTCGATGCGCCCCACCTCCAGCGCGACGGCGTCGACCGACTGCTGCAGCTCGCGCAGTCGACGATCGAGATCCATGTCGACGGGGCCGTCGCGCTGCGGACGATCGCGACCGAGTCGCCAGGCGACGTAGCCGGCGCCGACCGCCAGCAGCGCGACGTGCACGCTTCCGTGCATCCACTCGCCCCGCATGAAGGCGATCACCGCGCCGCCGGCGTTGATGGCGGTGTACACCACGCCGATCACTGCCCACCATGTCGCCCGCGTCATGACGACCGCACTCAGTGGCCGACGGCGCCAGCGTCCGGATCGCGAGGATCCGCGGCGCCCAGCCGCGCCCGCGTGCGCGCGTCGATGAAGATGGAATGTGCGGTGCCCTGCTCACCGCCGACGGACACGTGATGCCCCATGGCTTCCAGCTGCTGGACGACGTCGCTGGAGATGCCGCCATCCTCGACATAGATGGTGTCCGGCAGCCACTGATGGTGGATGCGCGCGGCGTTCACCGCCTGCTGGATGTTCATGTCGAAGTCGATGACGTTCGACACGACCTGGAACACGGTGTTGATGATCGTGCGGCCGCCGGGGCTGCCGACTACGGCGACGAGCCGGCCGTTCTTCGCGACGATCGTGGGCGACATGCTGGACAACATGCGCTGCTGCGGCCGCACCAGGTTGGGCAGCGTACCGATATAACCCTCGTCCGTGGTCATCCCGCGCTGAGCGTTGAAATCGCCCATCTCGTTGTTGAGGAGAAATCCCGCGCCGGGGACGACGATCGCCGAGCCGTAGCCGTATTCGAGCGTGTATGTCACCGAGACCGCCATCCCGCTCGCGTCCACCACGGAATAGTGCGTGGTGTGCATCGCTTCGGCGGCGTCCGCGACATCGGCCGGTCCGGATGGAGACGCGTGATGGGGATCGATCGTCGCACGTTGCTCCGACGCGTACGACTTGCTGGTGAGCCGCGCTACCGGCAACCGGTTGAAATCCGGATCGCCGAGCCAGTGCGCGCGGTCGCGGAAGGCGCGACGCATGGCCTCCGTCTCGAGATGGATGTGCTGTGCCGAGTTGTGTCCTGCGGACGCGAGATTGAAGCCCTCGAGGATGTTCAGCATCTCCACGATCGCGATGCCGCCGCTGCTTGGCGGAGGCATGCTGATGATGTCGTAGCCGCGATACGTGCCGCGGATCGGCGCCCGCTCCTTGGCCTGATACAGCGCCAGGTCGCGCATGCTGACGATGCCGCCGCCGCGCTTCATCTCGGCGGCGATGAGGCGCGCGGTCTCGCCGGCGTAGAAGCCGGCGCGTCCCTGCCGTGCGATGCGATCGAGCGTCCGCGCGAGATCGGGGAATCGGATCGAGTCGCCCTGAGCGTACGGCGTGCCGTTCCTGGAATACGCCACGACGGTCGCGGGGTATCGCTGGAATCGCTGCATCTCGCCGGAGAGCGACTGCGCCAGGCCGGCGGGTGCGACGAACCCATCGCGCGCGAGCCTGACCGCGGGGTCCACGAGCGATCGCCACGACTTGCGGCCGTACTTGCGATGCGCGAGATCGAAGCCGGCAACGGTGCCCGGCACGCCCACCGCGAGATGGCTCTCATGATGCCGCTCGTACGAGTACTTGCCGGTGGAGTCGAGAAACATCCGCTCGTTCGCGGCGAGGGGCGCCTTCTCACGGAAGTCGATCGTCGTCGCGCGGCCGTCGGGGAAGCGGATGACCATGAAGCCGCCTCCGCCGATGTTGCCAGCCGTCGGATACGTGACGGCGAGCGCGAATCCCGTGGCGATCGCTGCGTCGACCGCGTTGCCGCCCGCGCGCAGCACGCTGTCGCCTACCGCGCTGGCGATGCGGCTGGCCGACACGACCATCGTCCGCGGCGCCGACACGGGAGTCGTGGGCCAATCCGCGCGCGGTATCTGGGCATGGAGCGCGACGGCGTAGAACGACGCGACGGCGGACAGTGCGAGGCGGGGCCGCATGCGCACACGAAGGGCTCGGTTCATCTGGGGGTCTCCTGTTGCCACGACGTTACCGCCTGCGAGCCGCGACCGCTAATGCGTCAGGTCATCACCTCGCGGACGCGCTGCACCAGCTGCTGCGCGCTGAACGGCTTCTGCAGCAGGGAGGTGGCGGCGTTCGCCAACCCGCGTCCGATGACTTCGTCGTCCGTGTAACCGGAGATGTACAGCACGCGCGCGCGCGGACACAGCTCGCGCA
>DATFHG010000159.1:0-53297 GCA_035248725.1 Gemmatimonadaceae bacterium
GAAGTCGGCGGCCGCGTCGCGGCGCGTCACGGCGTCGAGATGGACCAGGCGCGTGCGGCTCTCCATCCCGGAGCCCGGCTCGTTGAAGCCGATGTGCCCGGTCTTGCCGATGCCGAGGATCTGGAAATCGATGCCGCCCGCCTCCTCGATCTGTTCCTCGTACCGACGGCAGTACTCGTCCACCGCGTCGCGACCGATGGTGCCATCCGGGATGTGGACGTTCGCGGGATCCACGTCCACGTGAGAGAACAGGTTCTCCCACATGAAGCGGTAGTACGAGTGGATGCTGTCCTTCGCCATCGGGTAGTACTCGTCGAGATTGAACGTCACCACGTGGCGGAAGCTCAGCCCCTCTTTCTTGTGCTTTCGCACGAGCTCGCGGTACACGCCGATCGGCGTCGAGCCGGTGGCGAGGCCCAGGACGGCAGCCTGGCCGGCGGCGTTCCGTTCACGGATGAGGGCGGCGATACGGTCGGCGACGAGCGTCGCGATCTCCTCGTGGTCGCTGACCACGATGGTGCGAATTCGTTCCAAGCCGGCAGAACCGTTACCGACGGCAAAAAGCCCGCGACGGTTTGACCGTTCGCGGGCCTTCTGTTCGGTGCCGGCGGCGCGTTGTCCGCCCGAGCCCGATCGATCCATATGACCTTATGCGCTAAAGGAGCTGCCGCACCCGCAACCGCCGGTGGCGTTGGGATTCTTGAAGGTAAACCCCGAGCCCTGCATCGACGACACGTAGTCGATCGTTACGCCGTTGATGTACTGGGCCGAGAAGGGATCCACAAAAACCTTCCAGCCGCCCTGATCCACGACCAGATCATCCTCGGCAGGCGCGTCTTCGATGAGCAGGCCGTACTTGAAGCCGCTGCAGCCACCCGGCTGCACGCTCACACGCAGGCCCCCGACCGCCGGATCGACGCTCTCCGCCTCCATGAACTTCTTGACCTCAACGCTCGCGCCAGCGGTCACGGTCACCATGACATCAGGCTGCTGAATCGTGCTCATCTATCCTCCAAGCGGTTGTCCGACAAAGGTTTCGGTGCCGGAATCTGCCGTCAAATATAGCTCATCTGGCTTCAGCTTCAAGAATGACGCCGCTCGCCCGGTCAGCGACACGCAACGCTCGGGCGATCCAGAGGAAGCACAGCAGCGCGATCACGAGCAGCAGCACGCCCGCGCCCCACTCGCCGAACACCAGCTTGCCGATTCCGAACAACGACGCATACACCGCGATCACGCCGGCGAGCCAATTCACCGCCGCGAGCTTCCCACCAGGAATGCCCTCCGTTCCAAACCCGAGTGAGGAGGAGATGACACGCCAGCCCGGGCCGCCCGGACGGACGCGTCGATAGAACGCTTCGAGCACTTCGCGCGGTTCGGGCTGCGTTGCGTACGTGGCCGCCAGCCATACGACCGTCGTGACCGCCACCGTGACGACGAGCACGTAGGCGTCCTTGTTCGCGCCCGCGTTGCGGATGAATGCCGGCGTGAAGAGTGTGCCGACCAGTATGAAGGTGACGAACGACGCGATCATCGCGGACATTTCGCTCCAGGCGTTGATACGCCACCAGTACCAGCGGAGGATGTACACGAGGCCCGTGCCCGCGCCGAGGCCGATGAGGAACTTCCACGCCTGTTCCACGGAGTTGAGGTTCATGGTCACGATCACCGACAGCAGGAACAGAGCGACCGTGGCCGCGCGTGAGATCGCCACGTAGTGGGATTCGCTCGCGTCCTTCCTCAGGAAGCGGCGGTAGAAGTCGTTCACCAGGTACGACGCGCCCCAGTTGAGCTGCGTCGCCACCGTCGACATGTAGGCCGCCGCGAATCCGGCGAGCATGAAGCCGCGCCACGGCGTCGGCAGCAGGTCGACGAAGGCCTGCACATACGCGCCCTCCTTGTCGTGCGTCGGCCCGATGCCGTTCGGGTACAGGATGACGCAGGCGAGTGCGGTGACGATCCATGGCCACGGCCGCAGCGCGTAGTGCGCGACCTGGAAGGACAGCGTCGCGAGCACGCCGTCGCGTTCCGTCTTGGCGGAAAAGATTCGCTGCGCCACGTATCCGCCGCCGCCCGGCTCCGCACCGGGATACCACGCCGCCCACCACTGCACGAAGAGAAACACCGCGAGCGTGAACAACGGCATCCAGGCGTATCCCATCAGGCCGTGCTGTCCCACGCTCACCGGCAACACCGACAACGCAGCCGTCTCGCTCCCGAAATGCGCAGCGACCTTCGTCTTCAGTGCATCCATGCCGCCGACCGCCCGCACCGAGAAAATCGCGAGCACGATCACGGCCGTCATCTTGATGACGAACTGGATCAGGTCCGTCCACAGGACCGCCCACATTCCTGCTGCGACCGAGTAGGCAACCGTGATGAGGAAGCAGATCCCGACGGCGAGATACGGGTTGATACCCAGCGAGATAGTCAGAATCTTGATCATCGCCTTCGTCACCCAGCCGAGGATGATCAGGTTGACGAAGACGCCAAGGTAGATTGCTCGGAATCCGCGCAGGAACGTCGCCGCCTTGCCGCTGTAGCGGATCTCGACGAACTCGATGTCCGTCATGACGTGCGCGCGACGCCACAATCGCGCAAAGAAGAAGACGGTGAGCATGCCGCTCATCGCCAGGCACCACCACAACCAGTTGCCCGCGACGCCGTTCGCCGCCACGAATCCGGTCACGACGAGTGGCGTGTCCGCGGCGAACGTCGTGGCGACCATCGACGCACCCGCGAGCCACCAGGGCACCTGGCGTCCCGACAGGAAGTACTCGCTGAGGCTCTCGCCACCACGTTTCGTGAAGGCGAAGCCGATGACGGCGGTGAAGATGAAGTACGCCGCGACGATCGACCAATCCAGGAAAGTGAAGGTCATCGCTGGTGTGAGGTGTCGGCGTTGGAGGTTGGCGCGCGGTGCTCGCGCACGACGGACATCACTGCGTTGGCCAGCCGGCGTCGGACGGCGGGGATACGCGGATTCGCCCGTGTCGGGTTCACCCGATTCGACAGGAGAATGACGTAGATGCCGGCCTCCGGGTCAATTGCGATCGACGTTCCGGTGAAACCCGTATGACCAAACGCGCGGGATGACATGAGATCGCCCGCCCATGACGCCGGCGCTTTTTCCCACCCCAGGGCGCGATTGCTGCGTCCGGAGTCCGCGTACGTCGTGAACCGCGCCACCGTCTCCGGCCGCAGGATGCGCACGCCATCCAGCTCGCCGCCGTTCAGCAGCATGCGCGCAAACCGGGAAAGGTCGGCGGCCGTGCTGAACAGTCCCGCGTGCGCGGCGACGCCGCCGAGATAATACGCGCGTTCGTCGTGCACCTTGCCGCGCACCAGACCGCCGCGCAGGGAGTCGAACTCGGTCGGGGCGACACGCCACCACTGCGTGCGCGGCGGGTTGTACCGCGTGTCGTGCATCTTCAGCGGCCCGAAGATGTGGTGCTGGAAGTACACGTCGATGGTCTCGTGCGAGACGTGCTCGATGACCTGGCCCATCATGAACGCGCCGATGTCGCTGTAGACCATCGTATCGCCGGGCGTGAACTGCAGCGGCGTCTCGAACAGCAACGTCGCAATGGAATCGGGGCGATGCGTGACGTGATCGTACGGCTCGAATGCCGGCAGCCCGCTCGTATGCGTCAGGAGCATCCGGACGGTCACGCGTTCCTTGCCCGGTCCCCTCCAATCCGGCACGTAGTGCTGGACCGGTGAATCCACCTGGACGCGTCCCTGCTCGATGAGCTGCGCGAGCGCCGTGGTCGTGCCGATCACCTTCGTGAGCGATGCCAGGTCCCAGAGTGTTCGCTCGGTAGGGCGCGGCGACCGTTTCCAATCGATGTGGCCCACGCCGAATTCGGCGAGCACGCCGCGCGAATCGCCCACGAGCGCGTACGCACCCGGAAACGCGCTGTCGGCGCGCGCGACCCGTAACACCGACTCGATCGAATCGCGCAGTTCGCGCGCGAATGCCGCACGCGCGGTGGCCGTCTGGGCGAGGGCGGGCGCACTGCCGCAGGCGACCAGAACCGCGCATGTTACTTGCGTCCGCCAGATCGCGTTGCGGGCCATGAGATTCCGGACTGGATGTGACACCAACGCTCGGCTGATTATACCCACGTTTCCCACCCGAGGAGAGAACGCATGCGCGTTACGATCGCAGCGATGATGGTGTTCCTCGCCGCTTGCGGGCCGCGGCAGGTGGAGGTGCGAACCGCGCCGGCGACGGACGCGGAAGTCGCCATCCACTTCACGAACAATCTGTCGAAGGCCGTCAACGTGTACGTGAACACCGGCGGCAGCGACCTGTTCGTGCGTCAGGTCGCCGCAAACACGACGGAGCATCTTCCGGTCCCGGGAGTGCGGTCAGGCGCGGTCGCCACGTTGAAGGCGACACCGGTCGATGGGTCGAATGGGTATGCGCGCGAAGGCGTGACGCTCACGGAGATGGTGAGTTGGACGGTGCCCTGAGCGATTGCAGCAAGTTCGTGGCGCGAATACTTTTACGGGCCGGAGCGTTCCTCCGGCCTTTGTGTTTTTATCCTCGCCGGCCGTCCTCGGAGCCGCATGAAGATTTTGCCGGACTGGCTGAAAAACGGGTATTTGCGGCTCATGGATCCAATCGCCGACTGGCTCGTCCGGCGGCGCGTGCATCCCAACACAATCACGATCGCGGGGACAATCTTCATGGTGGCGGGCGGCGTGCTGTACGGCACCGGCCACATCATGACCGGCGGCTGGCTGCTCTCCATCACCGCACTGACGGACGTCCTCGACGGCACCGTCGCCCGCCGGAGCAATACCAGCTCCGTGTTCGGCGCGTTTCTCGACTCATCGCTCGATCGGGTCGCGGACGGTGCCGTGCTCGGGGGGCTCGCCGTGTTTTACGCCCTGAGTCCCATCCACCGCAGCGTGCCTATGGTCGTCGTGTGCCTCGCGGGGATCATCGGCGCCTTCATGACGTCCTACACGCGCGCGCGCGCCGAAGCGCTCGGGCTCGACGCCAAGGTCGGCATGCTGCAGCGGCCGGAGCGCGTGGTCCTGTTGTCGGCGCCACAAGCGCTGTTCGGTCTCACCCTCAAGGGCTGGGTGCTGGCCGGCATCATCACCATCCTGACCATCACCGCGTGGATCACCGTGGTGCAGCGGATCATGTACGTCTATGACCGCACCCGCACCGTGTCCCACGCCGACGTGGCACGGGAATCCGAACCCACCGAATATCGCCTCTGGGCGCGTCGCTCTCGCCGTGACACGAGCGCACGCCCGATGCTGAAAGGAGAATGACGCACGTGCAGGGAAAGCCATCAGCTGCTGGTCGTCCGTCCGCCATCAAACCCGCGACCGGCCGCCTGGGCGTCCTGACGCCCGGCCTCGGCGCCGTCGCCACCACGTTCATCGCCGGCGTCGAAGCCGTACGCCGCACCAAAGCGCAACCCATCGGCTCGCTCACCCAGATGGCCACGATTCGTCTGGGCAAGCGCACCGAAGGGCGCTCGCCACTCATCAAGGATTTCGTACCGCTCGCGTCGCTGCAGGATCTCGTGTTCGGCGCCTGGGATCCCATTCCCGACGACGCATTGACGGCCGCGCGCAAAGCCGGCGTGCTCGAAGAGCGCGACCTGGAGCCCATCGCGTCCTTCCTCAAGGACATCAAGCCGATGCCGGCGGTGTTCGACAACCGGTACGTCACTCGCCTCAACGGCGACAACGTCAAGAAAGGGAAGAGCAAGCGCGATCTCGCGGAGCAGCTACGCCAGGACATCCGCGACTTCAAGCGCAAACACGCGCTCGACCGGCTGGTCGCGGTGTGGTGTGCGTCGACCGAGACGTTCATCAAGCCGGGTCCGCAGCACGCCACGCTCGAGCAGTTCGAGAAAGCGATGGATCGCAATGACGACGCGATCGCTCCGTCGATGCTGTATGCGTGGGCGTGCATCATGGAAGGCGTGCCCTACTGCAATGGCGCGCCGAACCTGGCCGTCGACACGGCCGCGCTGCAGCAGCTGGCGAACGAGCGCGGCGTCCCTATCTCCGGAAAAGACTTCAAGACCGGTCAGACCTGGATGAAGACAGTCATCGCGCCAGGACTCAAGGCGCGCATGCTCGGGCTGGCGGGCTGGTATTCGACCAACATCCTCGGCAACCGCGACGGCGAGGTGCTCGACGATCCCGCGTCCTTCAAGACGAAGGAGGAATCGAAGCTCAGCGTCCTGCACACGATCCTGCAGCCCGAGGTCTATCCCCAGCTGTACAAGGATTTCTCGCATGTCGTGCGTATCAACTACTACCCGCCGCGTGGCGATAATAAGGAAGGCTGGGACAACATCGACATCGTGGGGTGGATGGGATACCCCATGCAGATCAAGGTGAACTTCCTCTGCCGGGATTCGATCCTCGCCGCGCCGATCGTCCTTGATCTCGCGCTGTTCAGCGATTTCGCGCATCGCGCGGGGATGAAGGGCATCCAGGAGTGGCTCAGCTTCTACTACAAGTCGCCGATGGCCGCAGCGGGATTGCAGCCGGAGCACGACCTGTTCATCCAGCAGACGAAGCTGAAGAACACGCTGCGTCACCTCATGGGTGAAGAACAGATCACCCATCTGGGACTCGAGTACTACCAGTCGTAGTCGGCCGCATGTCGCACATCGCACACCGCGCAGCGCTCCGCGCTTTCGTGGCGGCGACCATTGCCGTCGCGGCGTGCGGTCCGCGGGAACCGCATCTCCGCGAGCTGCGCATGATCTCGCCGACGTACGCCTTCACGATCATGCCGAGCCAGGCGCCGCCACACGCGCGCGAGGCCATCCTGTACAAGGTGGTGATCCGCGATCGCGACAGCCGACAGCCCATCGAGACGGGCGAAGGGCAGATCTACGCGAGCAACGCGGAGCACGCCAACACCTGGGACGGCTTCGCGAAGGGCGCCGAGCTCGGTACGTACTATGGCAAACTGAATTTCGTCACCGCCGGTACGTGGGCGGTGGCGATCCGCTTCCGGCGCGATTCATTGCACGCGCTGGAGAAAGTCGAATGGATGCAGGACGTCCTCAACGAACGGCAGGCCGCCGTCCCCTGATGCGCCATTTCTATCGTTCCCATCTGCCACCACAGGAAGTGGTCAACCGGGCCGACAACTTCTTTCCGCAGCTTGGTCTCGCCCCGCTGTCCACCGCCGCGCGCTCGCGCACGTTCTCGGGAGCGCTTGGCGTCATGAAAATCAGCGTCAAGGCCGAGGGGGGGCATTACACCTTCGTCGAAGTGTACACGGATCAGATGGGAGAGAGCCGCCTCGATCGAAACGTCAAGCGCTTCTTCGTGACGTTGCATCGCAGCGAAGATCCGCGTCACGTGCTCGAGGCGTCATACTGATGAAGGTCGCCGACGTCCACCGTCCGGCGTCTCTGTCCCGCGCTCAGCTGCTGGACCTCTACTACTGGATGCGCCTGACGCGGACGCTCGAGGAGCGCCTCGTCGCGCTCTATCGACAGACGAAAGTCGTTGGTGGTCTCTTTCGCTCTCTCGGTCAGGAGGCTGACGCCGTCGGCAGCGCGTACGCGCTGGAACGGCGTGACATCCTCTCGCCGCTGATCCGGAACCTCGGATCCATGCTCGTGAAGGGCGCGCGCCCCGTGGAGATTCTCCGCCAGTACATGGCCAAGGGCGATTCCCCGACGCGTGGACGCGAGCTGAACATCCACTTCGGCGACACCGATCGCGGGTTCATCGGCCAGATCTCGCCGCTCGGCGACATGGTCCCTGTCATGGCCGGCGTGACGTTGACGTTCAAGATGCGCAGCCAGGATCGCGTGGGCCTCGTGTATGTTGGCGACGGGGCGACGTCGACCGGTGCGTTTCACGAGGGCATCAACTTCGCCGCCGTGCAGCGGTGTCCGCTCGTGGTCATCGTCGAGAACAATGGCTACGCGTACTCGACGCCGACGTCGAAGCAGACCGCGGCCAGGGCATTCGTCGACAAGGCGGCAGGCTATGGCGTTCCCGGCGTGCGCGCCGATGGCAACGATGTCCTGGCGACCTATGAAGTGACGAAGACGGCGGTCGATCGCGCGCGCGGCGGCGGCGGCGTCTCACTCATCGAGCTGATGACGTATCGGCGCAAGGGGCACGCCGAGCACGACAATCAGTCGTATGTGCCTCGCGGCGAGATCGAGCGGTGGGAAAGCGAAAACGATCCGCTCGATCGGTATGTGCGCCGCCTCGTTGGCGAATTCGAGTTCGCCGAGAAGGAAGTGGAGGCGGTCGACGGCCGCGTACGCGACGAAGTCGATACGGCCACCGACGAGGCCGAGCGCTCGCCCATGCCGCAGCCCCTCGACGCGTTGGAGGGCGTCTACGCGGAACCCGCCCGCGAGCGCGCACACTGGTATCGCAATGGCTCCGCCGCCGTGAATGAACACGAGCGCGCCGAGGGGTGGGGCGTGTATCAAGCCAACAAGAAGGCCGATGCCTGAAGTCACGTATCTCGAGGCGATCCGCGAAGCGCTCTTCGAGGAGATGGAGCGCGACGAGAACGTCTTCTGTCTGGGCGAAGACATCGGCGCGTACGGCGGGGCATTCAAGGTGACCGAAGGCCTGCTCGCGAAGTTCGGCGAGCAGCGCGTGATCGATACGCCCATCTCCGAGACGGGCATCGTCGGCGCGGCCGCGGGCGCCGCGCACATGGGAATGCGTCCGGTGGTCGAGATGCAGTTCATCGACTTCATCGCGAACGCGTACGACATGCTCACGAACTACGTGGCAACCGCGCGGTATCGTGCATTTCTGCCGTGTCCCATGGTCGTGCGCGGACCAAGCGGTGGATACGTGCGCGGCGGGCCATTTCACTCGCAGAATCCCGAGGCGGGGTTCGTTCACACTCCCGGGATAAAAGTCGTGTATCCCGCGACGGCGGCGGACGCAAAAGGCCTGCTCAAGGCTGCGATCCGCGACGACGACTGTGTGCTCTTCTTCGAGCACAAGTACCTGTATCGACGCGTCAAGGAGGATCTGCCGCCCGGCGATCACGTGGTGCCGATCGGGAAGGCCCGTGTCGCGCGCGAAGGACGCGATCTCTCGATCATCACGTACGCGGCAACCGTGTGGAAGGCGCTGGAGGCAGCCGAGCAGCTGGAGAAGGAAGACGGCGTCTCCGTGGAAGTCCTCGATCTCCGCACTCTGAGTCCGCTGGACGACGACGCCATCGTCGCGACGGTGAAGAAGACGAATCGCGTGATGATCGTGCACGAGGACACTCGCACGGGCGGTATCGCCGGGGAGATCACCGCGCGCATCAACGAACACTGCTTCGAGTGGCTGGACGCGCCGGTCTGGCGCGTGACCGCGCACGACGTCCCCCTGCCGTATGCGCCGCAGCTCGAGGATTTCGTGCTGCCGCAGACGGCCGACATCGTCGCGGTTGCCCGCAAGCTCGCCGCATACTGATCCGGAGACAGCATGACCGCGCGACCGCCGGAGCAGGGGCCACAGCCCTCGGATACGGTGTGGCCGTATATTGGTGTGGGGTGTGTGACCATCATCGTCGGCTTCTTCGGCGGTGGCATGATCGCGATGCTGGTCGGCAAGGTCGTGGACGGCATCACCGGCTGTAAACCGGACGCGGGTCTCCCGGTGTGCAGCTGGTGGCGGTATTGGTGGGCCGGCGGTTTCATCGGCGGGGTGCTTCTCCCGACGGTAGCTATCCGGCGGCTGCGTCGGGGTCGCGCGACCCCGGCGGACGTGACGGGAACCGAATAGGAGGCGCGGTGGCACGAGTCGACATTGTGATGCCGCAGATGGGCGAGTCGATCGCCGAGGGCACGCTTTCGCGCTGGCTCAAGAAGGTGGGCGACGTCGTGAAGCGCGACGAGCCGATCTTCGAGATCTCCACGGACAAGGTCGATGCGGAGATTCCGTCGCCCGGTGCCGGAACGCTCGCGGAGATTCTCGTGCAGGAAGGGCAAACCGTTCCGGTGTCGACGGTCGTGGCCCGCCTCGAGACCGAAGTTGGCGCGGCCGTCGCAGCGACCGCGGCTGCACCGCCTCCGGCCGCCGAAGCACCGAAGGCGGGTACGAACGCGTCGGCCAAGACGCCAAGTGTGGCGCCCGCGAAAGCGTCGGCACCGGCAGCGGCGCCTCCGCTGCAATCCGGCAATGTCGCGACGGCCGGAAACGGTGGGAGCGCGGGCAACGGTGGAAACGGAAGCTCGCTCGAGGAGCGGCTGCGCACCAAGTCATCGCCACTCGTACGAAAGATCGCCGCGGAGCACGGCGTCGAGATCGCGGGACTGAAGGGCAGCGGCGTCGCTGGTCGAGTCACCAAGCGCGACCTGATGCAATTCCTCGAATCCGGTGGCGGCGGCGCGGGTGCGCGCCCGTCCATGTACGCCCCGGGACCGGATCTTCACGGTCTCACCATCGAAGCGTGGCCGGGCGACAAGGTCGAGACCATGTCGAAGATCCGGCAGATCACGAGCGATCACATGGTCGTGGCGCGGCGGCACGCCGCGCACGTCACCTCGTTCTTCGAAATCGACCTGACGCGGGTGGCGCGCCTGCGCCAGAAGATGCGCGCACAGTTCGAGGCGCAGACGGGGCAGAAGCTCACGTACCTGCCGTTCATCGTGCGGGTCGTTGTGGATTCATTGAAACAGCATCCGGTGCTCAACGCGGCGCACACCGAGAATCAGATCATCTATCGCAAGCAGTACAACATCGGCATCGCCGTCGCGTTGGAGTGGGGGCTCATCGTTCCCGTCATCAAGCGCGCCGACGATCTGTCGTTGAGCGGCATCACCAAGGCGGTGAACGATCTTGCCGATCGCGCGCGCACCAAGCGGCTCAAGCCCGACGAAGTGCAGGGCGCGACCTTCACGATCACGAATCCAGGCGTGTTCGGATCCCTGGCGGGCACGCCCATCATCCCGGCCGGAACATCCGCGATCCTCGGACTCGGCGCCATCGAGAAGCGGCCGAAGGTCGTCGCCGGCCCGGATGGCGAGGACGTCATCGCGATCCGCACCTGCGCGTACTTCTCGCTGTCGTTCGACCATCGCATCGTGGACGGCGCGGACGCGGACAAGTTCCTCGCGACGCTCAAGCGCGGCCTCGAGGCTTATCCGGAGGCGGAGACCTGATCGTGCCGCGCGTGTTGTCCATGCGGCATACCATCGTACCCTCGGCGGATCGCGCGGACTTTCAGAAGCGCGCTCGGCGATTGAACGCGCATTACGGCGCACGCGGATGCCATTACTGGCTGTTCGAGGAATCCTCACTGCCCGGCGCGTACGTCGAGTTCTTCGAAGCGACCGACGCAGCCGCGTTGCAGCGTGCCCATCATGGCGCGCCCGGCGCGCCGGATCCGGCGTCCCGCACCTACACCGAAATCCCGCTCACCTGATCGATGCCTGCTCGTACAGTGAACATCCGCGGCCGGAGCTGGCGAGTCTTTCCGTCCGGCAAAGTCACGCAGTATGACCGCGACGAGTTCGCTCTTCTCTTCGTGACTGAAAAGGACGGCAAGCGCGAGGTCCGCGTGACCCGATACTCGCCCGTTGGCGCGCGCTCGCGCGAGCGCGCGTTCGCGGAGATGAGCGAGGCGGATCTCTCGCGTCTCTTCGATCTGTCCCAGCCCGGAGACACGTCACCCGAGGCCGACTACACGTCGTGACCGCCGGTGCGCACGGCCCGGCGCAACACGTGTTCGTCGACCTGCACATGCACTCGACGGCGTCCGATGGGGCGCGGACACCGACGGAAGTCGTCGAAGCCGCCGCAGGCCTGGGGCTGGCTGCCATCGCGCTGACGGATCACGACACCCTCGACGGCCTGCCCGCCGCCCGAGAGGCGGCTGCCAACCGCGGACTGCGGATTGTCACCGGCGTGGAGCTGAGCGCGGTCGAGGGCGATGTCGAGACGCATGTCCTCGGCTTGCACCTGAGCGATACGGTCGCGCTGGAGCAACGACTGCACATGCTGCGCGACATGCGACGGAATCGCGCGGTCAGCATCGTCGCGCGGCTCAATGCGCTCGGCGTGCCGCTCACGCTGGACGACGTGCTGGCGCAGGCCAACGGCGGCGCGGTCGGACGGCCGCACGTCGCGCGTGCGCTCGTCGCTCGCGGCTTCGTCCCGGAGTTCAAGCAGGCCTTCGAACGGTATCTCGGCAATGGCCGCGCGGCCTATGTCGCGAAGGACAAACTGCCGCTCGAGGAAGCCGTCCAGCTCATCCATCGTGCGGGCGGCATCGCCGTGCTGGCGCATCCTGGTTCACTGGGGACGCGCGAACGGCTCGCCGCGCTCGCCGCCGTCGGCCTGGACGGAGTCGAAGTTCTGCACCCCAGCCACAGCTGGGAGGACTCGCAGCGGCTCGACCAGTTGGCGTCGGAATTCGATCTCGTGCGCAGTGGGGGCTCCGACTGGCACGGGGGCACGGAGGGCTCGCGCTCCCTCGGCATGATGCGCGTGCCGGCGCACTGGCTGGCGGATCAGGATCGGCGCGTCTCCACGCGCGCGCAGCGCGTCGCGTAATGGAGCTCGCTGGAAAGGTTGCACTCGTCACGGGCGGCGGACGGAGGGTGGGACGCGTGCTCGCGCTTGCGCTGGCGGACGCCGGCGCCGTGGTGGCCGTGCACTATCACTCCAGCGATGACGGCGCGAAGGATGTGGCGTCGTCCATCGTCAGGAATGGTGGGAGCGCCGAGATCTTCGGCGCCGATCTCACGCGGACGGATGCCACCGGCACGCTGATCGACGACGTCGTCAAACGCTTCGGCGCGCTCGACGTCCTGGTCAACTCCGCCGCGGTGATGATCCGCACGCCGTTCGGTGAAATCACGAGTCACGCGTGGGACGACATTTTTGCACTCAACCTGCGCGCGCCCTTCTTCCTCTCACAGGCCGCGGCGCCGCACCTCAAGCGGGCTCGCGGTTGCATCGTGAACATCGCCGATCTGGCCGCGTACGAGACGTGGCCTGGCTACATCCCGCATGGACTGACGAAGGGCGGGGTGGTTCAGATGACACGGGCGCTGGCCCGCGTCATGGCCCCGGAAGTTCGCGTCAATGCCATCGCGCCCGGAACCGTGTTGAAGCCGGAGGACATGAGCCAGCGCGAATCGACGCATCTCGTGGAAACGACGCCGCTTAAGCGTGATGGAAGCCCCGAGGATGTCGCGTCGGCGATGCTGTTCCTCTTGCGCGCCGAATACATTACCGGAGAGACCATCATTGTCGACGGCGGCCGTCACGTGCGCCGGTAGCGAGGAGTTGTGGGACAGACCTTCGAGCACGAAGTCATCATCGTGGGAGCGGGGCCGGCGGGCATGTGCGCGGCGATGTACGCCGCCCGCGCGATGCTCGACGCGGTCGTGCTCGAGCGAGGGCTGCCGGGCGGCGAGCTGCTCAACACGGAGCTGATCGAGGATTATCCGGGCTTCGAGCACATCCTTGGTCACGAGCTCGCGCAGAAATTTCATGATCACGCGATGAAATTCGGCGCGGTCGTGAAGACCGGGATCACCGTTACGTCGCTGCGGAAGCGCGATGATGGAATGTTCGAGTGTGTGACCGACGGGGGCGACACCTACGTCGCGCCCACGGCGATCATCACCGCCGGAGGTACGCCGGTGAAACTCGGCGTGCCCGGCGAAGTGGAGTACGCCGGGAAGGGCGTATCGTACTGCGCGATCTGCGACGGCGCGTTCTTCCGCAACCACACCATTGCCGTCGTCGGCGGCGGCGATGCGGCCGCGGAGGAAGCCGACTTCCTCACGCGATACGCGAACAAGGTGTATCTCATCCATCGCCGCGACGAGCTGCGCGCGTCGAAGATCCTGCAGCGTCGCGCGCTCGAGAATCCGAAGATCGAGCCGATCTGGAACACGGTCGTGGAGCGCGTCGAAGCGGACGGCGACGGGCTGGTCGCGCGGCTCAAGCTGCGCGACGTCACCAGCAATGAGACGCGCGACCTGTCGGTGACGGGCATGTTCGTGTTCATCGGCTTCCGCCCGAACACGGGCATCATCGAAGGCCACGTCGATCACGACGCGATGGGATACCTCGTCACGGACGAGAACATGCAGACGAGCATCCACGGGCTCTTCGCCGCGGGAGATGTTCGTGCGCAGCTCACCAGACAGGTGACCACCGCCGTGGGCGACGCCACGACCGCTGCGATTGCGGCCGAGAAATACCTCAAGGCGCTGCGCGACGGCGAGACCGAGCCCCGCATCGTCGGGACGGGAGGCTACACCGCGTGAAGCTGGACTGGGTGACCGTTGGACCGTTCCAGGAGAACAGCTACCTCCTGGTCGACGAAGCGTCGGCCCACGCCGTGCTCGTCGATCCCGGCGACGAGCCAGAGCGCATCCTGCGGATGGTTCGTGCGTCCGGCGCCACGGTGGACGCGATCTGGCTCACGCACGGCCACCTCGACCACATCGGCGCGGTGCAGGCAATCCGCCGCGAGTGGAAGGTGCCCGTCTGGCTGCATCCGGACGACCTGGTTCTCTACCGCCGTGCTGAGCAACAGGCCGCGGTGTACGGACTACCGTTCGACCAGCCGGAGGATCCCGATCGCGAGCTGGCCGACGGCGACGAGCTCACGCTCGGCGGGGCGCGCTTCGTGGTTCGCCACACCCCCGGCCACTCACCCGGCCACGTGGTGTTCGTGGGCGACAACCTTATAGTAGGCGGCGACCTGCTGTTCGCCGGGTCCATCGGCCGAACGGATCTGCCGTTCTCGGATCCGGACGCCATGGACGCGTCACTCGCGCTCCTGGCGGGTTGGCCGGCGAATCTCGCCGTGTACCCGGGTCATGGGCCGCCGACGAGCATCGGCGCCGAGCTGGCGACGAATCCATACCTCGCCGGCGTTCACCACGTTCGATGACGCCGCTGGCGCGGCGAGGACTCGTTCTATGAATACTCGCGCCGAGAAGGACCCGCTTGGCGAAAAGCAGGTTCCCGTCGATGCCCTGTACGGCGTACAGACCGTGCGCGCGGTCGAGAATTTTCCCATCAGCGGACTCCGCCCGCTCGAGCCGTTCGTCCTCGCGCAGGTCTGGATCAAGAAAGCCGCGGCGTTGACGCACAAGAAGACCGGGCGCCTCGACGCCAGGCTGGCCGACGCCATCGTCAACGCGGCGGACGAAGTGATCGGAGGACAACACCGCGACCAGTTTGTCGTCGATCCCTTCCAGGCGGGTGCCGGTACGTCGCACAACATGAACGTCAACGAGGTGCTGGCGAATCGGGCGAACGAGATCCTTGGTGCGAAGCGAGGCGAGTACAAGCCTGTGCATCCCAACGATCACGTCAACATGGCGCAGAGCACCAACGACACGATCCCCACGAACATCCGCCTGGCGTGCCTGTCGCGACTCGATGCGCTCGCCAAGGCGTTCGACGGTTTGCGCGATGCGCTGGCGGAGAAGGGTCGCGCGTTCGATGACGTCGTGAAGGCCGGACGAACGCATCTGCAGGACGCGATGCCGATCCGCCTGGGCCAGGAATTCACGGCGTACGCCGGCTCCATCGATCGCGGCACGCGTCGCGTGCGTGAGGCCGCCGACTATCTGCGCGATCTGGGCATCGGCGGTAGCGCAGTCGGCACGGGTGTGACCGTCGAGAAGGAATATCCGCCACTGATGATCGAGAACTTGAAGAAGATCACTGGCCTCGATCTTCGCGTAGGCGCGGATCGCGTGCAGCTCATGCAGAGCATGGGAGACGTCGCCGGCTTCAGCGCGGCATTGCGTGTTCTCGCCGTCGACCTCAGCAAGATCGCCAGCGACCTGCGCCTCATGGCGATGGGACCGCGCACGGGCATCGACGAGATCCGCTTGCCCGCGGTGCAACCGGGATCGTCCATCATGCCGGGGAAAGTGAATCCGTCGATTCCCGAGATGGTCAATCAGGTGTGCTTCCAGGTCATGGGATGCGACACGACGGTGAACGTGTCGGCGGAGCACGGCCAGCTGGAGCTCAACGTCATGATGCCCGTCATCGCGTTCAATGTCCTGCTGGCAATGCAGATCCTGACGAGCGCCGCACGCGTGCTCGCCGACAAATGCGTGCGCGGCATCGAAGCCAATCGCGAGATGAACGAGTATTGGGTGGAGCGGTCGGCGGCGCTCGCGACGGCACTTGCGCCACAGATCGGGTATGCGCGCGCTGCCGAGATCAGCAAGCGCTCCGTGAAGGAAGGCATCCTGATTCGGGATCTCGTCCGGAAGGAAGGTGTGCTGCCCGAGGATCAGATCGACGAGGTCCTCGACCTCAAGAAGATGACGGAGATCGGCGTGCCCGGCGGCGTGCACGGATCCGTAGCCACCGGCTAGCTGGCGGTCCCGCTTTCCTTTGTCTATCGTGAGAACGTGCGCATAACCACGCTCGCCGAGTACGGCGTCATCTGCGCGTTGCATCTCGCCCGGCGCGTCGGCGAAGGGCCCGTCACGGGTCGCGATGTCGCTGCGAGCGAGCGGCTGCCCGTCGACTACGTCGAGCAGATCCTGCTGCGGCTGCGTCGCGCGGGGATCGTCAAGAGCACGCGCGGCGCTCGTGGAGGCTACTCGCTCGCTCGCGCGCCCGAGGAGGTCTCGGTGCGCGATGTGATCGCCGCCTCCGAGCTGCAGACCTTCGATCTCCACTGCCTCACACACCCGGTGGAAGAGGAGCGCTGTTCGGCGTCGCACGCCTGCAGCATCCGCCCGGTGTGGATGTTGTTGCAGCAGAAGATCGACGCAGTGCTGGACGGCGTGCGGCTGTCGGATCTTCTGCATGAAGAGACGGAGGTGCGGGAGCGCGTCGGTCTTTCCGACACAGCCGCGCCATCCGCGAGCCGCGGCCTGCCCGTCCTTCAGGTGCGATAGGTCGTCGCGACGGCATGGCGCTCTTCCAGCGGTGGCGCGCGGAGCGCCAGCTCCAGCGGAAATCCGAACAGTACGTCGCCGCGCTCGTGGGCGAACCGGCCGAGGCGGATGTGTCGTGGCTCGCGTCCGTCGCCACCCGTGGCGACGTCGATCACGCGCGCTGGGAACTGCGCTATGCGCGGCGGGCCATCGGCCTGGTCGTCGCCCAGCGCGACGCCCTCGACGATCGTACTGGCTCTCACGTGGCGCGCGCGTTTGCCGAAGGGTTCGAACGCGACGTCAATATCGATCGCGCGCGACGCGAGCTGGCGGAGCGACAGTTCAATGCCCGCTTGAGTGCGTACCGCGATGCGCTTGCCGCGCGCGTTGCGGACGCCGATGCCCGCCTCGGGCAGACGCTGCTCGCGTTCTCCGGTGGCTCGTTCCGCGAGATCGACGCCAACGTCAGACGGGCGGGCGAGCTGCTGGCCGGCTACGAGAAGGAGGCGAACGAGGCGTTGCGCGACATCTTTGGCACCGCCACGCTGCCAGAGCACGTCCCACCATCGGCCCTGGCGGGCGGAACCGCGACCTGACCGTCGCAGCAGCGAAGAAGGTGGAGTGCCGAAGGGGAGACTCGAACCCCCACGAGCTTGCGCTCACTGGCTCCTGAAGCCAGCGCGTCTACCAGTTCCACCACTTCGGCGGGGAGAGGCAACGTAGTTTTTCAGATATGTAAAGTCAACGCAGATAGGCACTTTGAAGCCCACCGACGCCCAGAAAAACGACGAGAAGATCTCGATCGCGCGCAACAAGCGCGCGCGCTTCGACTACCATATTCTCGAGACGTTCGAGGCCGGCCTCGTGCTGGGTGGTACCGAGGTCAAGTCGTTGCGTGACGGCAAGGCGAGCATCGCGGACGCCTACGGCATCGTGCGGGACGGGGAGATCTTTCTCCTCAACGCACACATCCAGCCCTACGACCGCGGCGGCTACGTGAACCACGAGCCGGCCCGGAGCCGGAAGCTGTTGCTCCACCGCAAGGAAATCCGTCGTTTGATAGGAGCGGTCGAGCGGCAGGGCCTCACCCTGATCCCGCTGGAACTCTATTTCAAGAAAGGGATAGCCAAGGTGGCACTCGCGCTCGCCAAGGGGAAAAAGCTCCACGACAAGCGCGATACCGAACGCCAGAGAGACGCCGAGCGGGAGATGGCGCGAGTGAGTCGCACGCGATGATGTTCACGCTGGTGATCGTGGCCGCGCTGCAGGCAGGAACGCTGCCCGTGCAGTCGGTCGCACAATCCGGAGCCCGTCCTCGTAACACGACGACGGCTCCGCGCCGCGCGCGCGTGCCGGCGCCACGCGCCGATCGGCTGCCGCCAACGACGGCGCTCGCACGCGTCGTGGTCGACGCGGGACATGGTGGCGTGGACGGCGGCGCCGGCATGAAACTCGGCGATCGCCTTCGCGAGAAAGACATCACCCTCCAGGTCGCCCTCAAGCTCGGCCAGGTGCTGCGCCAGCGTGGCGTCGATGTCGTCTACACGCGCACGACGGACACGCTCATCGCACTCGCTGACCGCGGCAAGATCGCGAACCAGGCCAACGGCGACGTCTTCATCTCCATCCATGTGAATGCGGCCAACCCCAATTGGCGTGATCCGTCCGCTGCTCGCGGCTTCGAGACGTATTTCCTCGCCGAGGCCAAGACCGAGGACGCCCAACGCGTGGAGGCGATGGAAAACGAATCGGTCCGATTCGAGACCGCGTCGAATGTGGCGCCGGACGACCCGCTCAATTTCATTCTGAGCGACATGCAACAGAACGAGCACCTGCGCGAATCCGCCGATCTTGCGGAAATCGTGCAGCGGCACCTCGCGCCCGTTCACCCCGGACCGAGTCGCGGGGTGAAGCAGGCCGGTTTCCGTGTGCTGGTCACGGCGTTCATGCCCGCGGTACTCGTCGAGCTGGGGTTCGGGACCAATGCGGCGGAAGCGGAATTCCTGTCGTCGCCGTCGAAGCAGAAGCAGCTCGCCAACGCGATCGCCGACGGCACGATGGAATACCTCGGCCGTTATCAGCGCCGCATCGGTGGCGGTGCGGCCTCCACGGGTCATGACTGAGGCGACGACCGGTCGCCTCGAGGTCTCCGCCGCTTCACTTCAATTTCGTAATCCGATTCTGCTCGCCGCCGGCACGGCCGGCTACGGCGTGGAGCTCGAACGGGTTGTGGATCTGGATGCCATCGGCGGCATCGTCACCAAGGCAGTGAGCCTCGAGCCGCGCGCAGGCGCGCCGGAGCCGCGCGTGGCGGAATTCGAGGGCGGGATGATCAACGCCGTGGGGCTCGCCAATCCCGGCCTCGCCGAGGTCGCACGGACGCACGTTCCGTGGCTCGCCTCGCACTACACGGGTACGCGAAAGGTCTACAACGTCGTGGGATTCACGGTCGACGAATTCGCGCGCGTCGTCGAGGGTCTCGAAGCGGCCGCTGCAGGCCAGCCGCGCGGCATCGATGGCTTCGAGCTCAATGTCAGCTGCCCGAACGTGAAGCAGGGTGGCACGGAGTTCGGCGCAGATCCGGACGCCCTGAAGACCGTCGTGAGGCGCGCACGTGCGGAGACGCGGAGACCGATCTTCGTGAAACTGTCGCCGACTCTCGCCGACATCGCTTCGGCCGCGAAGATCGCGGTGGATTCCGGCGCGGACGGAATCACCGTGGTGAATACCGTTCCCGGTCTGGTGATCGATGTTGAGCGTCGCCGTCCCGTGCTCGGATTCGGCACGGGGGGCGTAAGCGGACCCGCGATCATGCCGGTCGGGGTGCTGGCGACGTGGAAGGTGTCACGAGCGGTCACGGTTCCCGTCGTGGGCGTTGGAGGAATCGCCACCGCGACCGACGTGCTGCAGTACATCATGGCTGGCGCGACGCTGGTCGCCCTGGGCACGGTGGCGCTGCGCGATCCGCGCGCGCCCGCGCAGATCGCAAACGACCTCGCAAAGTGGTGCGCACGTCACAAGGTGCGGAACGTCGTGGACCTCCGCGGCACGTTGCAATGGCCGTCATGACGCGCGTGACGCCAATCGTGGCGCTCGACGTCGCGAATGCACCGGCCGCGTTGGACATCGTCGATCTCCTCGGTGATCGGTGTCGCTTCTACAAGATCGGCAGTGAGCTGTTCACGGCCGAAGGGCCGGCCATCATAAAGTCCGTCCGGTCGCGTGGCGCGGAGGTGTTTCTCGACCTCAAGTTTCACGACATCCCGAATACCGTTCGCGGGTCGGTACGTTCGGCGGCGGTGCTCGGGGTGAAGCTCCTGACGGTGCATGCCTCAGGCGGCGAGGCGATGCTGCAGGCGGCGGTCGAGGGCGCGGGCGACAGGTGTGGAATCCTGGCCGTCACGGTCCTGACGTCGCTCGACACCAGAGCGTTGTCGCACACGTGGGGAAAGGCGGTCGACGACATGCCGTCGGAGGTGCTTCGCCTCGCGACTCTCGCGCGTGCCGCGGGGGTGCCTGGCATCGTATGCAGCGGCCGCGAGGCCGCGGCTGTGCGAGCGAT
The DNA here is from genome assembly GCA_035248725.1 of Gemmatimonadaceae bacterium. Classification (GTDB taxonomy): domain Bacteria; phylum Gemmatimonadota; class Gemmatimonadetes; order Gemmatimonadales; family Gemmatimonadaceae; genus DASPMP01. The sequence continues at coordinate 20,419 of DATFHG010000159.1, forward strand.
GTTCGGCGAGTCGCTCTTCACGTTGGTGCCTGGAATCCGACTGGCGGGCGGCGACAGTCAGGATCAGGCGCGCGTGGTCACACCGCACGAGGCCGCGGCGGCGGGCGCGCGGTATATCGTGCTGGGCCGAGCGGTCACAGCTGCGAAATCGCCGCGGGACGCCATGTCGGCAGTCCTGTCGGACTTGTCTTAAGTGGATGCCTCTGCTACTGTTAGAGGCTGCCCAGCCAACTGGGCATTTTCTGTCGACTCGTTGACGAGGTTCTCGTGAAAGTTCGCACCAGCGTGAAGCCGATCTGCGAGCACTGCAAGGTGGTCAAGCGCAACGGCGTGACGCGAGTCATCTGCAAGCGCAACCCGAAGCACAAGCAGCGTCAGGGCTGATACATGGCACGCATCTCGGGCGTGGATCTTCCGCGCGAAAAGAAAGTCGAAGTCGGCCTCACGTACATCTACGGGATTGGCCGCCACAATGCGCACGACATCATGGAGAAGGCGGGGATCGACCCCAACCTTCGCATCCGCGAGCTGTCTGACGCGGACGTGAACCGCCTCCGTCAGGTGATCGAGCGTGATTACAAGGTCGAAGGCGCGCTGCGCACCGAAGTCGCGATGAACATCAAGCGGTTGATGGACATCGGCTCGTACCGCGGCATCCGCCACCGCCGTGGGCTTCCAGTCCGTGGCCAGCGTACGCATACGAACGCGCGCACCAAGAAGGGTCCGCGTCGCGCCATCGCCGGCAAGAAGAAGGTGACCAAGTAATGGCTACCGGCAAGAAGGCAAAGCGCGCGGTCGAGCCCGAAGGCATCGCGCACATCGCGGCGACGTTCAACAACACGACCGTTACCATCACGGACATGCACGGGAACGCCATCTCCTGGGGTTCCTCGGGCAAGGCAGGCTTCAAGGGGTCCAAGAAGAGCACACCGTTCGCGGCGACGGTCGCGGCGGAGCAGGCCGCTCGCGAGGCGCTCAGCGCCGGCGTGAAGCGCGTGCACGTGCGGGTCCAGGGGCCTGGCAGCGGTCGCGAGTCGGCCATTCAAGCGCTGGCGGCGGCGGGGCTTCAGGTGAAGTCCATCAAGGACGTCACTCCGATTCCGCACAATGGCTGTCGTCCGCCGAAGCGGCGTCGCGTCTAACAACTGTAGGTCGTAGTTCGGTCGGAGCCTTCACCTCCATTCGAGTCTGCCGCGCGTGAAGGGCGGGGCAGAGCGATGCCGGGCAACCGGCAAGACCCCAATTCATCAATGCCAACCATCGATCTTCGCGGACTCGTACGTCCGCAGCTCGTCGAGAGCACCAAGCGCGACGACAATCCCAACGTCGCGGAGTTCCGTCTTCAGCCGCTCGAGCGCGGCTTTGGCCATACGCTCGGCAACGCGATGCGGCGCATGCTGCTGTCGTCGCTCCGCGGGTCCGCGGTGTGGGGCTTCCGCATCGACGGTGTGGTGCACGAGCATCAGACCATCCCCGGTGTCGTCGAAGACGTGCACCAGATCATCGGCAACCTGAAGGCCCTTACCCTGTCGCTCGACGAAGGTGTCGAAGACGTCGTCCTTCGCGTCACGAAGGGTGAAGCCGGCCCGGTCACCGCGGCCGACATCCAGCAGGACACTGCGGGCGTACGCGTGGTGAACCCCGCGCAGCATCTCTTCACGCTGCAGGACGATCGCGACGTGTCGATGGAGCTGTATGTGAACAAGGGACGCGGCTACGTCGAGGCGGATCAGCATCCGCTCGATCGCGGCTTGCCGGTCGATCTCGTTCGTGTGGACTCCATCTACAATCCCGTCCGCCGCGCCAACTTCTCCGTCGCCGAGACTCGCGTGGGGCAGCGCACGGACTACGATCGTCTCACGCTGACGGTCGAGACCAACGGAACGATCTCGCCCGAGGAAGCGGTGAGCTACGCGGCGGCGCTCGCGCAGACGCACTTCCAGTACTTCGTCGAGTTCGGCACGCATGCGTCCGCGCCGCTCGGTCTCGCCATGGACACCGGCGATGGCGACGCGGGCAAGCTGGCGTCCAAGCTGCGCACACCGATCGACGACCTCGAGCTCTCGGTGCGGTCGGTGAACTCGCTCAAGAACTCGAACATCCGGACGCTCGGCGATCTCGTGCGCCAGACGGAGAGCCAGATCCTGCAGGTCAAGAATTTCGGAAAGAAATCGCTCCAGGAGATCGCGGATCTTCTCGAGCGCGAACGACTGAACTTTGGGATGCGGTTTGAAGAGGCCGACGGTGGGCTGCGCGTGCTCGATTGGGGTACGCCGCCGAGCCAGGCCGCCGCTGCCGCTCCTGACGACATGGAGGAGTGAGGCAATGCGGCATCGCAAGGCGGGGCGGCAGCTTCGCCGCACGAGCGAGCAGAAGCTCGCGCTGATGCGGAATCTCGCGACGTCGCTCATCGAGAGCGGCGCCATCGAGACCACCGAAGCCAAGGCCAAGGAACTGCGCCCGTTCGTGGAGAAGCTCATCACGAAGGCGAAGACCGGGACGCTGCACGCGCGCCGGCTGGCGGGACGCGACATTCAGAAGCGCGCGGCGGCCGACAAGCTGTTCCAGGAGATCGGGCCGAAGTTCGCGAAGCGGACCGGTGGTTACACGCGCATTCTCAAGACCGGTCACCGGAAAGGTGACGGTGCCGAGATGGCGCGCATCGAGCTGGTGGAGGATTAAGGCATGGCACAGATCGATCGCAGCCGCTGTTATGTGTGCGGCAAGGGCGTGACCTTTGGCAACAACGTGTCGCACGCGAACAACAAGACGCGGCGCACATGGAAGCCGAACCTGCAGGTCGCGCGTATCGTCGGCCCCGAAGGCAAGATCATCAAGGTGAAGGTGTGCACCGCTTGCCTGAACGCCGGCAAGGTGAAGCGCGCGCCGCGGGGTGCGGCGGTCGCGTGAGCGGTGCTCCGCGATTCGCCGACGTCGAGGGGAGCTTCTAGCTCCCCTTTTTCTTGACGCACATGCCCACCGCGCTCATCACCGGAATCACAGGACAGGATGGCTCCTACCTGGCGGAGTTCCTGCTCGGCAAGGGATACAAGGTCGTGGGCATCGTGCGGCGCAGCTCCACCACTCCGTACGAGCGCATCGCCCACCTGATCGACAAGATCGACCTCGTGTCCGCGGACCTGCTCGATCAGACGTCGCTCACGGACGTGGTCCACGACTACCAGCCGCAGGAGATCTACAACCTCGCGGCGCAGAGCTTCGTACAGACATCGTGGAATCAGCCCGTGCTCACCGGCGAATTCACCGCCCTCGGCGTCACGCGGATGCTCGAAGCGATGAAAAAAGCGGCGCCGAAGGCGCGCTTCTACCAGGCCAGTTCCAGTGAGCAGTTTGGAAAGGTGCACGAGTCGCCGCAGCGCGAGAGCACGCCATTCTATCCGCGCAGCCCGTACGGTGTGGCAAAAGTCTATGGGCACTGGATCACCGTGAATTACCGCGAAAGCTTCAATCTCTTTGCGGTATCCGGCATCCTCTTCAATCATGAAAGCCCCCGTCGCGGACTGGAGTTCGTCACGCGCAAGGTCACCGACGCGGCAAGCCGCATCAAGCTCGGTCAGCAATCCGAGCTCCTCCTCGGGAATCTCGAGGCACGACGCGACTGGGGTTTCGCCGGCGACTATGTGGAAGCGATGTGGCGCATGCTGCAGCAGGACACGCCGCGCGATTACGTGATCGGCACCGGTGAGACACGCTCAGTGCGCGAGCTGTGTGAGGTGGCATTCGCGTACCTCGATCTCGATTACCGCGAATACGTTCGGCCGGACCCACGCTATTTCCGACCTGCCGAAGTCGACCTGCTCGTCGCGGACGCCAGCCGTGCACGCAAGGAGATTGGGTGGCAGCCTCGTCTCTCATTCCGCGATCTCATCCACCTCATGGTGGATGCCGATCTGCAGCGACACCGCACGGCACGTGTCTAGGGTTCTCATCACGGGCAGTAATGGGTTCGTCGGCCAGTGGCTGATTCGCGACCTCATCCAGAAACTGTGGGAGGTGCATGCGGGGGTCATCCATTGGCCTCCGAAAGCGCCATTGCTGTCGCCGGAAGAGCATCACGCAGTGCGATGGACGATGCTCGACATTCGCTCGGACGACGAAGTAGCGAGAGCGATCGATGACAGCGCCCCCGAATACATCGTCCATCTCGCAGGAATCGCCTTCGCGCCGGAAGCCAATGCTTCGCCCGTCCGTTCCCTGGACATCAACGCGCTCGGAGCTGCGCGGCTGCTGACGCATGTCGCCCGGCTTCGCGCACACAAGCCACGTGTTCTCGTGGTAGGCAGTGCGGAGCAATACGGCGCGCAGCCGGCGTCTGCCTATCCCATCGCCGAGACCGCGCCCCTCAGGCCCCTGACTTCGTACGCGGCGGGGAAAGCTGCACAGGAATTGGTTGCGCTGCAGGTGTTCCGGGGCGAGGACGTTCCGATCATCTGCACGCGGAGCTTCAATCATTCCGGCGTGGGACACGGCGAGAGCTATCTACTGCCCAGTCTGATTCGCCGTGTCCGCGCGCTACCGGCGAACGATGCGGTACTTCCCATCGGGAACGCGGATGTCGTCCGGGACTACCTCCACGTTGCGGATGTCGTACACGCATACATTCAACTGCTCGAGCGCGGTGAACCCGGAGAGGTCTACAACGTCTGTAGCGGCGAAGGGATCACCGTGCGTGACCTGGCTGCGCGGGTGGTGCGTCGCGCCGGATCGAACGCGCGCGTCGCCTCGGAGGAGTCACTGCGCCGCAAGAATGACGTTCCCATATTAGTCGGCGACAATCGGAAGCTACGCGCGGTTACGGGGTGGACGCCGCGCCACTCGGTCGACGACATCATCGACGATCTTTTGCATGCCGCGACGCGCTGATCTTCACCGCATCCTGGTCATCGGTTCTGGGCCGATCATCATCGGCCAGGCCGCGGAGTTCGACTATTCCGGCACGCAGGCCGCGAAAGCCCTGCGCGAAGAGGGCTACGAGGTGATCCTCGTGAACTCGAACCCGGCGACGATTATGACCGACCCCGAGATCGCCGACCGCACCTACATCGAGCCGGTGACCGCGGAGTTCGTCGAGCTGATCATCGATCGGGAACGTCCGGATGCGCTGCTGCCCACCATGGGCGGCCAGACTGCACTCAACGTGGCGATGGCGCTCTCGGAGTCCGGCGCGCTCGAGAAGTACGGCGTCGAGCTCATTGGAGCGAACGCACGCGCCATCGCGATCGCGGAAGACCGCAAGCTATTCGCTGAAGCGATGCGTCGCATCGGTCTCGCGATCGCCGAAGGCGGGATCGCCACGACCTACGACGAAGCGGAAGCCATCCTCGAGCGGACTGCCTTTCCGGCGATCATCCGTCCATCGTTCACCCTCGGCGGCAGCGGCGGCGGCGTCGCGTACAATCGCGACGAGTTCGAGGAGATCGTGCGGCGCGGTCTCGATGAATCGCCAACGACGCAGGTGCTCATCGAGCGCAGCGTGCTGGGCTGGAAGGAGTTCGAGCTCGAAGTGATGCGCGATCATGACGACAACGTCGTGATTGTGTGCTCGATCGAGAATCTCGATCCCATGGGCATTCACACCGGTGACTCGATCACGGTGGCGCCGGCGATGACGCTCACCGATCGCGAATACCAGGTCATGCGCGACGCGGCGTGCGCGGTCATTCGCGAAGTCGGCGTGGCCGCGGGCGGCTGTAACATCCAGTTCGCCGTGAATCCCGCCGATGGGGAGATGATCGTCATCGAGATGAATCCACGCGTGTCGCGGTCGTCGGCCCTCGCCTCGAAGGCGACGGGCTTCCCGATCGCACGCATCGGCGCCAAGCTCGCCGTCGGCTACCGTCTCGACGAGATCCCGAACGACATCACGAAGACGACGCCCGCCTCGTTCGAGCCGGTGCTCGACTACGTGGTGGTGAAGATTCCGCGCTTCGCGTTCGAGAAGTTTCCCAAGGCCAGCCCGTACCTCACGACGCAGATGAAGTCCGTGGGCGAGTCGATGGCCATCGGACGCACCTTCAAGGAGGCGTTTCAGAAGGGGCTGCGCGCGCTCGAGACGGGACGCACGGGGTGGACGGTGGGATCCCGACTGCAGGACGATCGCCTGTCCGACGACAGTGTCGAGGGCTTGCGGGGAGCGCTGCGGCAGGCGACACCGGAGCGGATCTTCCAGGTCAAACGCGCCCTCGAGCGGGACATGACCGTGCAGGAGGTGCACGAGCTCACCGCCATCGACCCATGGTTCCTGGAGCAGATGCGCGAGCTGGTGGAGGCCGAGCGGTGGTATGCGGCGCTCGACGACGTCGGCGAGTACGAGCTGCGCCGCATGAAGCGTCTGGGCTTCTCCGATGCGCAACTCGGCGCGATTCGCGGCGAGGCCGAGCGCGACGTGCGCGAGCGGCGGTGGTCGCTGGGTGTCAGGCCGGCCTACAAGATGGTCGACACGTGCGCGGGCGAATTTCCGTCATCGACGCCGTACCTCTACGGCAGCTACGACGAGGAGAGCGAAACCGCCAGGTCGGGACGAAAATCCGTCGTGATTCTGGGCAGCGGTCCCAATCGCATCGGCCAGGGCGTCGAGTTCGACTACTGCTGCGTGCGCGCGGTCATGGCGCTGCGCGAGGCGGGGTATGAGACGATCATGGTGAACTCGAACCCCGAAACGGTCTCCACCGACTACGACACGTCCGACAAGCTGTACTTCGAGCCGTTGACGCTGGAGGACGTGCTCGAGATCGTGCAGCGCGAGCAACCGGTGGGCGTGGTGGTGCAGCTGGGCGGACAGACCCCCCTCAAGCTCACGCGTCCCCTCGAAGCCGCAGGAGTGAGAATCCTGGGCACGTCACCGGATGCCATCGATACGGCCGAAGATCGGCAGCGGTTCGACAAGGTCGTGCGCGAGCTTGGTCTCGAGCAGCCGGCCAACGGCACCGCCACCAGTGTCGACGAAGCGGTGGAGGCCGCGGAACGGATCGGCTATCCGGTGCTCGTGCGTCCCTCGTACGTGCTCGGCGGCCGCGCAATGCAGATCGTGTACGATCCGGAGTCGCTCCGTGAGTACTTCGCGACGGCGGCGCGCGTCTCGGAGGAACGGCCGGTGTTGATCGATCGCTTTCTCGAGGACGCGTTCGAGGCCGACGTGGACGCCATCAGCGACGGCACGGACGTCGTCATCGGTGGCATCATGCAGCACATCGAGGATGCAGGGATCCACTCGGGCGACTCGGCGTGCGTGCTGCCGCCGTACCTGATCGGCGAGCAGGCGATGGCCACCATGCGCGAACAGACCATCGCGCTCGCCAAGACGCTTGGCGTGGTGGGGTTGATCAACGTCCAGTACGCGATCAAGAACGGCGTCGTGTACGTGCTCGAGGTGAATCCGCGCGCGAGCCGGACGATTCCGTTCGTCTCCAAGGCGATCGGCGTGCCGCTGGCGTCGCTGGCCGCCCGCGTGATGCTCGGCGAAACATTGGCCGAGGTGGGGCTGACGGAGGAGGTCATCCCCAGCTACGTGTCCGTGAAGGAAGCCGTGTTCCCGTTCAACAAGTTCGTGGGCACGGACCCCATCCTCGGACCGGAGATGCGTTCCACCGGCGAGGTGATGGGCATCTCGGATTCTTTCGGGTGGAGCTTCGCGAAAGCGCAGCTCTCGGCGTCGAACGGGCTTCCACTCGAGGGCGCCATTCTGATCACGGTCAACGATCATGACAAACCCACGGTGACGCCGATCGCGCGTCGATTCCACGACATGGGTTTTCGCGTGCTGGCGACGCCGGGCAGCGCCCGATACCTCCGTGCGCGTGGGGTCCCGGTGACTCCGGTGTTCAAGGTGCACGAGGGGCGGCCCAACTGCCTCGACTACATCGTCAACGGTGACGTACACCTGCTCATCAACACGCCGCTTGGCAAACACTCGCAGGTCGACGATTACATCCTCCGTGAGGCCGCGCTGCGCAACAAGGTCGCATACACGACCACGATGTCGGCGGCCAGCGCCGCATGCGATGCGATTCTGGCGCTCCGGTCCCGCAAGCCAAGCGTCAAGCCGCTGCAGGAGTGGCAACGCGAGCTCGGAGTGCTGGCGTGACCGCGATCGAGACGTTCGTGCACGAGTCCAGCTACGTCGACGAAGGAGCGCAGATCGGCCAGGGAACGAAGATCTGGCATTTCTGCCATATCATGCCGGACGTGGTCATCGGCGAGCGGTGCAGCCTCGGCCAGAACGTCGTGGTGATGAACCGTGTTCGCATGGGCAACAACGTGAAGATCCAGAACAACGTCTCGATTTATGAAGGGGTGGAGCTGGAGGACGACGTGTTCTGCGGACCGTCGATGGTCTTCACGAACGTCATGAATCCGAGGAGCCACGTACCCCGAAAGAACGAGTACCGCCGCACCCTCGTGCGTCGCGGGAGCTCGATCGGCGCCAACGCCACCGTCGTCTGTGGCGTCACGCTCGGAGAGTACAGCTTCGTCGGCGCCGGCTCCGTCGTCACGCGAGACGTGCAGCCCTATGCGCTCGTGGTCGGCGTACCGGCGCGTCGGATTGGTTGGATGTGCCAGTGTGGCGAGCGACTGCCGGACGAGCTGGGAACGTGTCGCACCTGCGGCACATCCTACGCGCGGGCCGGCGACGGCATCCGGCGAACGTAGTCCCGGGACATGATGAGCAAAGGCAGCGACGGCGCGGTTCGCGTGGCTCTCGTGGGGTGTGGCCGCATCAGCGCGAACCACTTCGACGCGATCAGCAAGATCGAGGGCATCGCACTCGCCGCCGTTGCCGACAGCGACGAATCGCGCGCGCGCGCGGCCGGCGAAGCGCACGACGTCCCGTGGTATGCGAGCTACGCCGAGATGCTCAAGCGCGCCGAATGCGACGTGGTCGCGATCTGCACGCCGTCGGGTCTGCACTCCGTTCAGGGTGTCGCCGCGGCCAAGGCCGGTAAGCACGTGATCACCGAGAAGCCGATGTCGATCACGCTGGAACAGGCCGACGCACTGGTGCAGGCCTGTGACGACGCCGGCGTACGGCTGTTTGTCGTCAAACAGAACCGTCTGAATCCCGCCATCCAGCTGCTGAAGCGGGCGGTCGACAAGGGACGGTTCGGGCGCATCTATATCGCCAACACCACCGTGCGCTGGCAGCGGCCGCAGGAGTATTACGACGCGGCGCCCTGGCGCGGCACCTGGGAGTTCGACGGCGGCGCGTTCATGAACCAGGCGTCGCACTACGTGGATCTCATTCAGTGGCTCGTCGGTCCGGTCGAGAGCGTCGTTGCCAAGACGGCCACGCAGGCGCGGCGGATCGAAGCGGAGGATTCCGGCGTCGCGGTGTTGAAGTTCCGGAACGGTGCGCTCGGTGTCATCGAGGTGAACGTGCTGACCTATCCGCGCAACTGGGAGGGATCCATCTCGATCATGGGCGAGAAGGGAACTGCGAAGATCGCGGGCACCGCCGTGAATCGCGTGGACTACTGGCAGTTCGCCGACTACGACGACGACGACAAGCTCATCGAAGCGGCGGCGACGAATCCGCCGTCCGTCTACGGATTCGGCCACGAGGGCTATTATCGCAACGTACTCGCTGCCCTGCGCGGCGAAGCGGAGGCCGAAACGGATGGTCGCGCGGGCCGCAAATCGCTCGAGCTGATTCTCGGCATCTATGAGTCCGCGAAGACGGGCCGCGACGTGCCGCTTCCTCTGCGCAGCACGCTATAATTGAGGATGCCAGTACCACTGCTCGACCTGAAGGCGCAACTCGCCACGATTCGCGATGAAGTCGTCGCGAAAGTCATGGGCGTCGTCGATTCGCAGGTCTTCATCCTTGGCGACGAAGTCGCGAAGCTCGAGGAAGAAGTCGCTCACCTCTCGCGTGCGAAACACGCCATTGGTTGCGCGAGTGGCACTGATGCGTTGCTGCTCGCCTATCGCGCCCTGGATATCGGCGCCGGCGACGAAGTGATCACCACACCCTTCACGTTCTTCGCCACGGCGGGCGCGATTCACAACGTTGGCGCGCGCGCGGTGTTCGTCGACATCGATCCGAAGACGTTCAACATCGACCCCGCGGCGGCCAAGGCTGCGGTCACGTCACGCACGAAGGCCGTGGTCCCCGTCGATCTGTTCGGCCAGATGGCGGCGATCGAGAAGTTGCAGGACCTCATGCCTTCGGTGCCGGTCATCGAGGATGCGGCGCAGACCATCGGCGCGCGGCGGTGCATCAAGGGCAAGGAGCGCATGGCGGGCGAAGTCGCCACGATCGGCACGTTCAGCTTCTATCCATCCAAGAATCTCGGCGCCTATGGCGACGGCGGCATGATGGTCACGCAGGACGACGCGCTGGCGCAGCGCCTGCGTCGCCTGCGCACCCACGGCGGCCTGAAGACGTACTATCACGAGGAAGTCGGCTTCAACAGCCGCCTCGACGCGATGCAGGCGGCGGTGTTGCGGGCGAAGCTACCGCACCTCGAGAAGTGGAGCGAGGGACGCCGTCGCAATGCGCAGTACTACAACAGGGCGCTCGCTGACGTGTCGGAGATCGTGACGCCCTTCGTCGACGAGGACAACGTCTCGATCTTCAACCAGTACACGATCCGCGCGCAGCGGCGCGACGATCTGCAGGCACACCTCAACGCTCGGAAGATCGGAAACTACGTGTACTACCCGCTGCCGCTGCACCTGCAGCCCTGCTTTGCATACCTGGGATATAAGGAAGGGCATTGCCCGGAGGCCGAGCGTGCCGCTCGGGAAGTTCTGTCGCTGCCGGTGTATCCCGAGCTCACCCAGGGGCAGCTGGATGAGGTGGTGCAGGCAGTGCGCAGCTTTTACGGACGCTGAGGGACATGGACCAGAAGGCGATTCTCCTCGACAAGATCCAGCACCACACGGCACGCGTCGGAATCGTCGGGCTGGGCTACGTGGGCTTGCCGCTGGCGATCGAATTCGCGCGCGCGGGATTCGAGGTGATCGGCTACGACATCAGCGCGCGAGTCGTAACGCTCCTGAATGCCGGCCGCTCGCATATCCAGGACGTCCCCGATGCCGCGGTGGCAGCGCTCGTCAAGGAGAAGCGGTTCCAGGCGACCGCGGATGCCGCGCGGCTGGCCCACTGCGACGCGATCTCCATCGCCGTGCCGACGCCGCTGGCAAAGACGCGCGATCCGGACATGTCGTACGTGTTGTCCGCCACCGAAACGGTTGCCGGCATCGCCCGCCCGGGACAGATCATCGTGCTCGAGAGCACGACGTACCCCGGGACCACGCGCGAGATGCTGCAGCCTGCGATGGAGGGACGTGGATTGACCGTCGGTCGCGACGTCTTCCTCGCGTTCAGCCCCGAGCGCGTTGATCCCGGGAACGAGACGTACACGACGAAGAACACGCCCAGGGTCGTCGGTGGCATTACCGCCGCGTGCACGGAGGTGGCGGCCGCCCTGTATGGTGCGTGTATCGATCGTGTGGTGCTTGTCTCGTCGCCCGAGGCCGCCGAGCTCACCAAGCTGCTCGAGAACACGTTTCGCTCCGTCAACATCGGGCTGGTGAATGAGATGGCCATCGTGTGCGACAAGCTCGGCGTGAACATCTGGGAGGTCATCGATGCGGCGAGCACGAAGCCGTTCGGTTTTATGAAATTCACGCCCGGACCGGGAATCGGTGGCCACTGCATCCCGCTGGATCCGCACTATCTCGCGTGGAAGATGCGTACGCTCAACTACAAGACGCGGTTCATCGATCTTGCGAGCGAGATCAACAGCCAGATGCCGTCCTATGTCGTCGAAAAGGTGGTCGCAGCACTCAACGAGGAACGCAAAGCCGTGAACGGCAGCCGCATTCTCGTGCTGGGGATCGCCTACAAGCGGGACATCGACGACGTGCGCGAGAGTCCTGCACTCGATATCATCCGTCTGCTCGACGATCTGGGCGCCAACGTGGTATTTCATGATCCGTACGTACGGTCCTTTCACCACGACGGCATGCACCGCGACGGCGTGGAGTTGACAGATCAGGAGCTGCGCAGCGCGGACGCGGTCGTGATCGTCACCGATCACGCGTCCGTCGACTATCAGCGTGTCGTCAATCGCGCCTCGGTCGTCATAGACACGCGCAATGCGACGGCGGGAACGACGCCGGGGATCGCCCGCGTCGTGTCGTTGAGCTCCGCTCGTTCGGCGTCGCGCGACGTATCGGTGGAGCGCACGGCGCGCAACGCTGTTGCCTAGTTCGTCCGTTGCGGCGAGGCACTTCCGACCTGACTTCTGGAGTTTGTCGTGGACATTACTGTCGTTGGCACTGGATACGTAGGACTCGTCGTCGGCGCCTGTCTCGCGGAGACGGGCAACGACGTCATCTGCGCGGATGTCGACGCGCAGAAGGTCGAGCGTCTCAAGCGCAACGAGCTGCCGATCTACGAGCCCGGCCTCGATGCCTACGTCGAGCGCAATCAGAAGGATGGTCGGCTCACGTTCACGACCGACGTCTCGTGGGCGATCGGCGAGGCCGACGTCGTGTTCATCGCCGTGGGGACGCCGCCGGATGAGGACGGGTCCGCCGACCTGCGACACGTGCTCGACGTCGCGCAGACCATCGGCAAGTCGATGCGCCGTGAGCTGGTCATCGTCACGAAGTCCACCGTGCCCGTCGGGACGGCCGCCAAAGTGGCCGAGTGCGTCGCCAGGCATTCGCAGCACCCGTTCCACATGGTGAGCAATCCCGAGTTCCTCAAGGAGGGCGCGGCGGTCGACGATTTCATGAAGCCCGATCGCGTCGTGCTCGGCGCGGAGACGGACCACGCGCGGAGCGTCATGGCCGAGCTGTACGCGCCGTTCGTTCGCACCGGCCGTCCCATCATCTTCATGGACATCCCGTCCGCCGAGATGACGAAGTACGCCGCGAACGCGATGCTCGCGACGCGCATCTCCTTCATGAACGAGATCGCGAACCTGTGCGAGCGCGTCGGAGCCAATGTCGACCTCGTGCGTCGCGGCATCGGCACGGACGAGCGCATCGGACCGTCATTCCTGTTTCCGGGCCCGGGCTACGGCGGGTCGTGCTTCCCGAAGGATGTGCAGGCGCTGGCGCGCACGGCGCGCGACAGCGGTCTCTCCCTCGAAGTACTCGAAGCCGTGGAGAACGTGAACGCGCGCCAGAAACATCGCGTCGCGCAGAAGGTGATCGCGGCGATCGGACCCGAGCTGCGCGGCACGCGCGTCGCGATGTGGGGGCTCGCGTTCAAGGCCAATACCGACGACATGCGCGAGTCTCCGGCGCTCACGGTCATCGACGACCTGCTCAGTGCGGGCGCCTCGATCGTGGCGCATGACCCCGTGGCCGTGCACGAAGCCCGGCGGCGGCTCGACGCACGCGTGGAATTCGTCGACATCAGCTACGACGCGCTGCGTGACGCCGATGCGTTGGCGATCCTCACGGACTGGAACGAGTATCGCCACCCCGATTTCGAGCGCATGCGCTCGTTGCTGCGTCGGCCGGTCGTCGTGGACGGACGCAATCTGTACACGCCGTCCAAGATGCAGCAGCTCGGGTTCGAGTATTACTCGATCGGCCGCGGCGCCGACGCGGCGGTCGCGCCCGGGGCGGCCGGGCTCGCGGTCGCCGGCGTGAAAGCCCGCCGATGAGTGTTGGATAGCGACGCCGATCTCCTCACGGTGGCTCGCGAGCGCTTCGCCGCTCGCGACTATCGCGGCGCCGCTCTGCTTCTCGCCTCGGCGATCGAGTCCGGGCAAGGCTACGCCGACGCGCATCATCTGCTCGGTCTGTGCTACGCCATGCTCGAGTCGCGTGATCAGGCGCTGCAGGCGTTTGATGGCGCGCTCAAGCTCAACCCGCGGTACGTCGAAGCGCATCTCAACCGCGCCATCGTCCTCAGCGACCTGGGGCGGCGCGACGAGGCCGAACAGGCATTGTCCCGCGCACAGGAGCTCGGACGCCCGGACGACACCGGCTTCCCGGCGGTCGTCGCAAACCGGCTCGCGAACATGCACGCCGAGCTGGCCAATGCGTACCGGGAGGCAGGCTCGTATCGTGCGGCGGCGGACCAGTACAGGACCGGACTCGCGCTCCGTCCGGCCTTCGCCGACCTGCGCGTGGAGCTGGCGCGCACGCTCCTGGACGGCGGTGAACCCGCGACGGCCGCCGACGAACTGGACATCGTCCTGCGCGATCACCCCGACTGGCTCGAAGCCATGCTGCTGCGTGGCCTGGCCGCTTATCTTGCAGGGCACTTGGACCAGGCGAAGTCGGTCTGGGAACGCGCCTCGGAGCGCCACCCGGAGGAGCCGCGTCTGGAGACGTACCGCTCGATGCTCGCGCGGCGATTGGGCGAGCAGAGCTGAACTCGACGCCGGTCGTCGGGTACTTCGACTTCATTTATGCACGCTCGTACTCTGACAACCGTCGTGCTCGCGGCGGCGGCCGCCCTCTCCGCGTGCCGCGGCCGCTTTCACCTCAATCGGTTTCCCGATAGCGCATCGCTGTACGCGGCCGCGACGTCGGAGTACCAGAAGGGTCACTGGACCAACGCCATCGCGGCCTTCGAGAAGCTGACCAACGAGCTGCCGGCGCGCGACACACTGCTGCCGCGCGCATACTGGTACCTCGCGAACGCGCACTCCAACGAGCGCGAGCATCTGCTGGCGGCACAGTCGTTCACGCGCCTGTACGAGTCGTTTCCAGACGACACGCTCGCGGACGATGCGGCGCTGGAAGCGGCGCGCTCGTATCGCCGGTTGTGGCGCAAGCCGGAGCTCGATGCCACCTACGGCGAAACCGCCCTGGCGACGTACAACACGCTGCTCGGCCTGTATCCCACGACGGAGCATGCCGACGAAGCGCGTCGTGAGATCGCTGACCTCGAGCAGTGGTTCGCGACAAAGAACTACCAGACGGGGATGTTCTACTTCCGGCAGAAGCTGTATGACTCCGGCATCCTGTACTTTCGTTACATCGTCGAGCGATGGCCGTCGACGCCTCGTGCCCGGGACGCCATGCTGCGGCTCGCGGAATCCTATCGCGCCATCAGCTATCGCGAGGATCTGAACGAGACCTGCACGCGCTTGCGCGCCGGGTATCCCACGGACGCGGAGGTCGGGCGCATCTGTGAAGGGACTCGCACCGTGGATACGACGGCCGCGGCGCCGCGACCTGCCGCCAGCCCGGACGACTGAGTGCGGCTCGGCATCTTTGGCGGCAGCTTCGATCCACCCCATGTGGGCCATCTGCTCGTCGCCGAAGACGCCTGCGACCAACTCGCGCTCGACCGGCTGGTCTTCGTGCCTGCCGCGGTGCAACCGCTGAAGGCCGGTCGCCACGTTACGGGCGCCGCGCACCGGCTGGCCATGGTGCGTTTGCTCGCCGAGGGCAATTCGCGATTCGACGTGTCGTCGGCCGAAGTCGACCGGTCCGGTTTATCTTTCACGGTGGAGACACTGGGCCACTTCGCCGCGGAGTTCCCGGCTGCCGAGCGCTTCCTTCTCGTTGGTGCGGACGTCCTGGCGACATTCGCGCAATGGCGGGAGCCGGAGCGCGTCACGCAGTTGGCGCGGCTGGTGGTGCTGCATCGTGCCGACTCTGCGCCGGCGGCGATTCCGGCCGGTGTGGCGGCGGACGCGATCCGGCAGCTCGCGACGCGGCGGGTGGACGTCTCGTCGACCGAGATCCGCCAGCGCGTGCAGATGGGCAAACCCGTCCGGGGATTCGTGACTGACAACGTCGCCGCGTATATCGCGCGACATGGCTTATATCGGTAGGACACTTCTGGCATGCTGAAACGCGTCATCAATGTGGTGATGGGCTCCCGCCACGAGAGGGAGCGCCGCCGCATTCAACCCATCGTTGATCGCATCAACGAGGAAGACGCTCGTCTTCAGCAGGTCTCCGAGGAGGAGCTCCGCGGACAGACGGCGAAGTTCCGACGCCTCCTGCAGGAGCGCACAGGCGACCTCGAGAAGCGCGCGGTCGAGCTGCGCGATGCGAAGCGCTCGGCGCGTGATGCAAAGGAGCGCGAGCGCATCGACATGGAGCTGTCCGGCGCTGATGGCCGCGGCGGCGTCGAGGGAAAACTGCGTAGCACCATCGCCGAGACGCTGGACGAGATCCTTCCGGAGGCCTTCGCGACCGTACGTGCCGCGTGTCGTCGCCTGCTCGGCAGCACGGTCACGGTCACCGGCCACGACCTGGTCTGGGACATGGTTCCGTACGACGTGCAGCTGATGGGCGGCATCCAGCTTCACTTCGGGCGTATCGCGGAGATGGCCACGGGCGAAGGCAAGACGCTCGTCGCGACGCTTCCGCTGTACCTGAACGCGCTGCCGGGAAAGGGCGCGCACCTCGTGACGGTGAACTCGTACCTGGCCCGCCGCGACGCCCAATGGATGGGACACGTGTACCAGTGGCTGGGCCTCACCGTCGGCTGCATCGACGACACCGAGCCGGGCACGCCCGAGCGCCGCAACGCCTACCTCTGCGACATCACGTACGGGACGAACAACGAGTTCGGCTTCGATTATTTGCGCGACAACATGGTCGTGCAGCCGGAGCAGCGCGTGCAGCGCAGTCACGTGTTCGCGATCGTGGACGAAGTCGACTCGGTGTTGATCGATGAAGCGCGCACGCCGCTGATCATCTCGGGCCCGGTCGGCAACGAGAATGACGAGATGTTCTTCGGGTACAACGCCTCGGTCGCGCGTCTCGTTCGCCGGCAAACGGAGATCGCGAATACGCTCGTCGGCGACGCCGAACGCCTGCTCGAGCAGGGTGAGACGCAGCAGGCGGCGCTCAAGCTCTACAAGGCGCAGCTGGGCAGCCCGAAGAACCGCCGGCTGATGAAGGTCCTGCAGGAGCAGGGCAACAAGGCGCTCGTCCAGAAAGTCGAGCTCGAGCACATCGCCGACCGGCGCCTGCCGGCGAGCAAGCAGCAGTTCCGCGACGTCGAGGAAGAGCTGCTGTTCGTCCTCGACGAAAAGGGCCACTCGGTGCACCTGACCGACATGGGCGTGGACTACATGTCCCCCGACGACCGGGACGCGTTCGTCTTGCCGGACATCTCGATCGAAACGCACCGCGTGGAACACGATCCCACGCTGACGCCCGAAGAAAAGCTCGAGCGGCGGCGCCAGCTCGAGATCGACTACGCGTCCAAGTCCGAGAAGCTTCACATCGTGCACCAGCTCCTGCGTGCGCATGCGTTGTACGAGCGGGACGTGAACTACGTCGTCCAGAACGCCGAGGTGCTCATCGTCGACGAGTTCACGGGTCGCACGATGCCGGGGCGGCGCTGGTCGGAGGGGCTGCACCAGGCCGTGGAGGCCAAGGAGGGTGTGAAGGTCAAGGGCGAGACACAGACGCTCGCGACCATCACGATCCAGAACTACTTCCGCATGTACGACAAGCTCGCGGGCATGACGGGCACCGCGGAGACCGAGGAGAGCGAATTCTTCGAGATCTACAAGCTCGAGGTGTCCGTGATCCCGACGAACAAGCCGATCGTGCGCGATGACCGACAGGATCTCATCTACAAGACGCGGCGCGAGAAGTACAACGCGATTGTCGAGGAGACGCGCCGGCTGCACGACCTTGGGTTTCCGGTGCTGGTCGGCACGGCGAGCGTCGACGCGTCCGAGACGCTCTCGAAGCTGCTGCAGCGCGCGGGGCTGAAGCACGAGAAGCTCAACGCGAAATACCACGAGCGAGAGGCGGAAATCGTGGCCTTCGCGGGTCAGCCCGGCGCGATCACGATCGCGACCAACATGGCCGGCCGCGGCACGGACATCAAACTTGGCGCTGGCGTCAAGGAGCCGAAGCCGTCGGTCATCAAGGACATGGACGGCAATCCCGTCGACGTCATCGAGGACGGCGGCCTCCACATCGTGGGCTCCGAGCGCCACGAAGCCCGGCGCATCGACCGGCAGCTGCGCGGCCGCGCCGGCCGTCAGGGCGATCCCGGTGCTTCGCAGTTTTTCCTGTCGCTCGAGGACGACCTGATGCGCCTGTTCGGGTCCGAGCGCATCGCGAAGCTCATGGATCGTCTGGGTGCGAAGGAGGGCGAGGTGCTCACGCACCCGCTGATCACGCGATCGATCGAGCAGGCACAGAAGCGTGTCGAGCTGCAGAACTTCCAGTCGCGCAAACGGCTGCTCGAGTACGACGACGTGATGAACCAGCAGCGCGAGGTGATCTATTCGCTGCGATCCTTCGCACTCGAGGGCGGTGAGGAGCTGAAGGGCGAGGCGCTGCAGATGGTCGAAAAGGCCGTGTCGTCGAAAGTCGAGACGGTGCTCGCCGAGTATGAGTCCGAGCTGGACTGGGACCTCGAGCTCCTGCGTCAGGATCTGCTCATGCACTACCTGTTGCAGGTACCGGAGATCGACACGCCGGACCTCCGTCCGACGTCGCTCCCGGCGATGCAGGCCGCCACGGTATCGGCGGCGAACAAGGCGTTCTACGCGAAGCTGGACAGCCTCGACGCCATCAAGGACGAGCACGGAAACGGCTATGGCGACCGCTTGCTCGCGCTCGTGATGCTCAACGTGCTGGATGAGAAGTGGAAGGACCATCTGTACGATCTCGACCAGCTGCGCAACGCCATCCACTACCGCTCGTGGGGCCAGAAGGACCCGCTCATCGAGTACAAGCAGGAAGCCTACACGATGTTCGTGGACCTCATGAGCGACATCTACAACACCTTCGCCGATCGCTTCCTCAAGGTGCAGTTGCAGTTCGGCCCCCCGCCCACGGAGCCGCAGAACCGCGGCGCCGGCGGCGGCGGCGATGGACGTCGGCGCGGTCCCGCGCCACAGCGTCCGCCCGCGCGACGCTACAACGCGCTCGGCATTCTCGAGGACGTGGAGGGGAACGGCTCCGAACCGGCGGCGGATGGCGCAGACGCAACGGTCGACATCGCGCCGGACGAGCCGCCGAAACAGAGCGTGCTCGCGCGCAAGGATCCGGTCGTCGTCGGAGCGGGGCGGACGCGATCGCTCAATTCCGCCGCAACGCCGCAGGACGTGGACTGGTCGAGCGTTGGCCGTAACGATCCATGTCCGTGCGGTTCCGGGAAGAAGTTCAAGAAGTGCCACGGCGCGACACTCTGAGACCGCACGCAATGCTTTTGTCGTCCTGAGCGACGCGAAAGGATCTATCGTGGTCGACGAAGATCCTCCGCCACGCGCCCGGGATGACCCTGTCTCACAGCATTCGTGAACTGCCGAGATCCGACCGTCCGCGCGAGCGGCTCGTCGATCTCGGCGCCCATGCGGTCAGCACCGCGGAACTGCTCGCGATCGTCGTCGGCTCGGGCGGTCGCGGCCGATCGTCGCTTCGCATAGCGCAGGATGTGCTGACGTGGTCGGCGGGATCGCTGCGCCGCCTCGCGATGCGGCCGGTGGCCGAGCTCACATCACAGCCAGGAATCGGTCGCGCGCGCGCCGCCATCATTCACGCCGCGCTCGAGCTTGGCAGGCGGGCGTCCTGCGAACAGCGCGACGAAGGGACGCCCATCCGATCGCCCCGCGACGTCGTCGCGGTGTTTGGTCCGCGCCTCGAGGATCTGCCCGTCGAGGAGTTCCATGTCGCCGTTCTGGACGCACAGCATCGGCTCGATCGCGACATCACCGTGACCCGCGGGATCCTCAATTCCTCGCTCGTGCACCCACGGGAAGTCTTCCGCGAGGCTATTGCGGAACGTGCTGCGGCGATCATTCTTGTTCATAACCACCCGAGCGGCGACCCGTCGCCCTCGGCTGACGACCGCAACGTGACGGACCAGCTCGTATCGGCTGGCCGCCTGCTCGACATCCCGGTGCACGACCACGTGATCATCGGGCGGGGACGATACACCAGCTTCGCCGAGGCAGGATTGCTGTGACCGCGACCGCGCTCAAGGAACTGATACCAGGCTGGGGAAGCGCAGGAGGGGTTGCGTTCGAGACCGAGCGTCTCGATCACGACCTACTGGCGCGCGCCTATCGGTTCAGCGACGAGGCACATCGCGGGCAGACCCGGCTCTCAGGTGAGCCCTTCGTGACGCACTGCGTCGAGGTCGCCCGCATCCTGGCGGAGCTGCAGCTCGACTCGGTGACCGTCGCGTGCGGCTTGATCCACGACGTCGTCGAGGACACCAGCGTCACCGTGACGGACGTCGAGCGCGAATTCGGGAAGGAGATCGCGAGCATCGTCGACGGCCTCACGAAGATCGCGAAGCTGCCCTCCGGCGGCACCAAGGAGGAGCGGCAGGTCGAGAGCTACCGCAAGCTGCTGCTCTCGATCGCCAAGGACGCGCGCGTCATCATCGTCAAGCTGGCCGACCGCCTGCACAACATGCGGACGCTGGATCCGTTGCCTGACGAAAAGCGTCGGCGCATCGCGATCGAGACGCGCGATCTGTACGCGCCGCTCGCGCACCGCTTCGGCATGGCGAAGATGCGGTGGGAGCTCGAGGACCTGTCGTTCAAGCATCTCGAGCCCGAGGAGTACAAATCGCTCGCCAAGAAAGTGGCGCAGAAACGCGGTGAGCGTGAGCAGCTCATCGCCCAGTTCCGCGACCCGCTGGACAAGGCGCTCCGCGACGCGGGCATCAAGGAGTTCGAGGTCACCGGCCGGCCCAAGCATCTCTGGTCGATCTACAAGAAGATGCTGCAGCGGCAGAAGCCGTACGAGGAGATCTACGATTTGCTCGCCATTCGCGTGCTCGTGAATACGGTGCCGGACTGCTATCACGCGCTCGGCATCGTGCACGATCGGTGGACGCCGGTGCAGGAGCGCATCAAGGACTACATCGCGCAGCCCAAGTCGAACGGATATCAGTCGCTGCACACGACCGTATTCGGACCGGGCGGACAGTTGTATGAAGTGCAGATCCGCACCCGAGAGATGCACCGGACCGCGGATTTCGGCATCGCCGCGCACTGGCTGTACAAGGAGAACGCGAAGAACGCCGACGAGCTGGATCGGCACCTCACGTGGTTCCGGCAGATCCTGGAGCTTCAGCTCGACGCAAAAACGCCGGACGAATTCCTGGAGTTCCTGAAGCTGGACCTCTACGCCGACGAGATCTTCGTCTTCACGCCCACCGGCGACGTCATCCAGCTGCCGAAGGGCGCGACGCCGATCGATTTCGCCTTCGCGGTGCACACCGAAATCGGCTTGCATTGCTCTGGCGCGAAGATCAACGGACGCATCGCTCCGCTCTCACGCCCCCTGCGCAACTCCGAGACGGTGGAGATCATCACGTCGGCCACCGCAAAGCCGACGCGCGACTGGCTCGCCCATGTGCGAACGGGTCGCGCCCGCCACAAGATCCGCCAGGTGCTCAAACGTGAGGAGCATCAGTCGGCACAGAAGATCGGACAGGAAATCTTCGAGCGCGAAGTGCGTCGGCGGCGCCTGACCAGGGTGTCCGACGAGGACCTGACGCGCGCGGTGAAAGCGCTGAATCTCACCGACGTCACCCACCTCTACGCCTCCATCGGGCAGGGAGACGTACAGGTCGCGACCGTCCTTCGACAGCTGTACCCGGACGTCGAGACGCCCGAGCCGCCCAAACCGCCGTCCATCGTCGAGCGGCTCGTCGATCGCGTCCGCGGAAGCAAAGGCGTCAAGATCCAGGGCGTCGACGGCGTCATGGTTCGCTACGCCCAGTGCTGCCAGCCCGTCCCCGGCGACCCCGTCGTCGGGTATGTCACTCGAGGACGCGGCGTGAGCATCCATCGAGCGGACTGCCCGAACCTGCTCCTGCTCGCGCACGAGCCGGAACGCCGCCTGGAGATCGATTGGCAGGAGGCCGAGGGTGAGCGCTTCATCGTCCGTCTGGCGCTCGAGGCGTCAGACCGCCGCGGACTGTACGCCGACCTGGCCGCGGCGGTCACCGGAACGGGTACCGACATCCGCAGCATGGATCTGCGAACCACGGACGGGAAGGTCAGCGGCGCGGTGATGGTCGAGGTGGAGAACCTCGCCCACCTGGAGAAGATCATGAAGGCCGCGCGGCGCGTGAAAGGCGTCCACGAGATCGCGCGGCGCGAGCGGGTGACAACCGAGTCCTGACCGCCCGAGCAAACCCCGAAGCGAACCGCTAGATTATCTGAGTGCGGCGCGCGGTCTTTGACCTCCAGGCTCCCTTTCAGCCCGCCGGTGATCAGCCCAAGGCCATCGCCGAGCTCACGGCTGGCCTCGAACGCGGTGACCGGTTCCAGACCCTGCTCGGCGTCACTGGATCCGGAAAGACGATGACCATCGCCAACGTCGTCCGGAACTTCGGGCGACCGACGCTGGTGCTCTCGCACAACAAGACGCTCGCGGCCCAGCTGTATGGTGAGCTCAAGAGCTTCTTCCCGCAGAACGCGGTCGAGTACTTCATCTCGTACTACGACTACTACCAGCCGGAAGCCTACGTGCCCACCACGGACACGTACATCGAGAAGGATGCGTCGATCAATGACGACATCGACCGGCTGCGCCTGCGCGCGACGTCGTCGCTCATGGAACGGGAGGACGTGATCATCGTCGCGACGGTTTCGGCAATCTATGGACTCGGCGACCCCGTGCAGTACCGCGAGCAGATGGTCACGATCAACAAGGGCCAGCGCATTCCGCGGGACGAGATCCTCCGCTCGCTGGTGAAGATCCAGTATCACCGTAACGACCTCTCGTTCGAGCGCGGAACGTTTCGGGTTCGTGGCGACACCGTGGAGATCCTGCCCGCCTACGAGGAGCAGGGCGTCCGCGTCGAGCTGTGGGGCGACGAGGTCGAGCGCATCTCGAAGGTGAATCCGCTCACGGGCGAGACGATCTCCATCCTCGACCGGGCAGCCATTTACCCGGCGAAGCATTTCGTCACCCAGCGACCCACGCTCGAGCGCGCGGTGAAGCTCATTCGCTCGGAGCTGGAGCAGCGCCTCACGGAGCTGCGCAACGCGGGCAAGCTGCTCGAGGCACAGCGGCTCGAGAGTCGCACCAACTTCGACGTCGAAATGATGCTCGAGATCGGCACCTGCGCTGGAATCGAGAATTACTCGCGCCACCTGTCGGGACGCGCGGAAGGGGAACGGCCGGCGTGCCTGTTCGACTATTTCCCGGAGGATTTCGTCGTTGTCGTCGACGAATCGCACGTCACGCTGCCGCAGGTGAGCGGCATGTTCAATGGCGACCGCCAACGGAAGCTGACGCTCGTCGAATACGGCTTTCGTCTGCCCAGCGCGCTCGACAACCGTCCCCTGATGTTCGACGAGTTTCTCGCGCTCACCCCGCGGGCCATGTTCGTGTCCGCCACCCCAGGTGACCTCGAGCTCCAGCTGTCGGAGGGCGTCGTGGTCGAGCAGATCATCCGCCCCACAGGACTGGTGGATCCCGAGATCGAGATCCGCCCGGTGCGCGGACAAGTGGACGATCTGCTCAACGAGATCCGGATTCGTGAACGGCGCGGCGAGCGCGTGCTCGTCACCACGCTCACCAAGCGGATGGCTGAAGACCTGACCGATTATCTGCAGCAGGTGGGGGTGCGCGTCCGCTACATGCACTCCGACATCGACGCGATCGAACGCATGGAGATCGTGCGCGGCCTTCGGCTGGGTGAATTCGACGTGCTGGTCGGTATCAACCTGCTTCGCGAAGGGCTCGACCTGCCCGAAGTGTCGCTCGTCGCGATCCTGGACGCGGACCAGGAAGGATTCCTGCGGAGCGACCGCTCCCTGATCCAGACGGTGGGTCGCGCGGCGCGGAACATCGAAGGCCGGGCAATCTTCTACGCCGACCGGGTCACGGGCTCCATGCAACGCTGCCTCGACGAAACCGGTCGGCGCCGCGAGGCCCAACTCGCCTTCAACAAGGAGCACGGTGTCGTCCCGCGCTCGGTGAGCAAGAGCGTCGAGCAGGTACGCTTCATCACGCGCGTCGCGGACGCACGTACGGAGAAGGAAAAGAAGGTCGCCGAGCCCGCACGGCAGTACGCGGTCATGGACAACGATGCGCTGGCCCGCATGCTCGAGGAACAGATGAAGGAAGCCGCGGCCAACATGGACTTCGAGCTCGCAGCGACGTTGCGAGATCAGCTGTTCGAGCTCAAGGTGGGGAAGTGATGCCGCATCGCCACGACCTGCTTCCACCGCTGGCCGCTCATGGACACCTCGCGCTCACAGAGCCGGAGCTCGCGGCGTGGGGCTCACGATTGGGCAGGCAGATCGATCCACCGTTGGTGGTCACCCTCGACGGAGACCTTGGCGCAGGCAAGACGACGCTCGCGCGCGCGATCTGTGCCGGGTACGGAGTCACGGAGGCGGTCACGAGCCCGACGTTCGCCCTCGTCCACCAGTACGAGGCCCACAAGTCTCCCGTCTATCATATCGACCTCTTTCGTCTCGACTCCGCCGCGGCGCTTCAGAACATCGGCTGGGACGACATCATGCAGGCGGACGCGCTCGTGCTGGTAGAGTGGCCCGAGCGCGCCGTTGGATTGCTCCCGGCAAATCATCTCCCCATCGAGCTGCGGCATATCGAGGGCGACCCTGATCGCCGCGTCCTTTACGCCGGCGGCCATCTCGGCGGTATGATGGTCGGGCGATGATCACATTGGCCGTCGATGCGTCGACATATCAGGGCACAGTGGCCGTCCTGGACGACACGCGCGTTGTCCTCGAGCAATCGGCTCCGATGCGCGGCCGCGACGCCGAGCATCTGATGCCGGCGGTCGACGCGGCGTTGCGCGACGCTGGCCACACCGTCGCCAGCATCCACCGCGTCGTTTGTGGCGCCGGTCCCGGGAGCTTCACCAGCCTGCGGATCGCGGCATCCATCGCCAAGGGAATCGCGGTCGGCAGACGTATTCCGCTCTACGCCGTGTCGTCTCTTGCGCTGATCGTCGCCGGTAATGTGAAGGACGGGCCCCGCGGTACGCGACGCTACCTGGCGACGCTCGACGCACTCCGCGGAGAGCACTACGTCGCTCTGTTCGACCACGATGCAGGCGTCGTTTCGCCCGCGGGTGAGCTGCAGCGCGTTCCTGCAGACGAGGTGCAGGCGCTGGCCGACCGCGAAAACGCCCGTGCCGTGGGGCCGGATCAGGCGGACGCTTGGCGGCCGCATGCTCGGGGTGTCGCGCTCCTCGCGGCGGCGATCGAAGGCGAAGGGCCGGTCGACCTGGCGTCGTGGGAACCGATTTACGGGCGCCTGGCCGAGGCGCAGGTGAAATGGGAAGCGGCGCACGGTCGCAGCCTGTCGGGTTGACGCCCATCGCGGTGACTCGCGCGACCGCCTCCGATCTGCCGGAGGTGACCGCACTGGAGCGCACCTGCTACTCGGATCCGTGGCCGCCGGCAGCCTTCGCCGTGCTGCCCGCAAACGCGCGCGTGTTCTTCGGCGTGGTGCGGTTAACCGTCGACGGCCCGATCGTGGGTTATGCCATTGCGTGGTATGTACTCGACGAGGGAGAGCTCGCGAACCTGGCGGTGGCGCGCGATGCGCGTCGCCAGGGCATCGGCCGCGAGCTGTTGCAGGCCGTGCTCGCGGACGCGCGCGCGCGTGGGGTGCGCGCGCTGTATCTCGAAGTCCGAGAGTCGAACGTCGCCGCGCGCGAACTGTACGCGGCGCAAGATTTTGAGGAGGTGGGCCGGCGAAAAGAGTATTATCGTAGTCCCGTGGAGGACGCCTTGATTCTGCGGCGCACGCTCGAGCCACAGCTCATTTGATGTGTGTGGTGTGCAACGGAAATCATTGCGACGAAATCGTTTGGTTGTGTGCAGTTCAACTTGTTTCGATAGACTGACGGCGAGCCAAAGACCTACTCGCCAGGAGGCAACGTGAGCCGGAGCTTGAACAAGGTGACTCTGATCGGAAACCTCGGCAGCGACCCCGAGGTTCGGTCGACGACGGGCGGCAACCGCGTCGCGACGTTCTCGCTAGCGACCAGTCGTTCATGGAACGACGCCAGCGGGACCAAGCAGGAAAAGACCGAATGGCACCGCTGCGTGGTGTGGAATTCCAAGACCTCCACACTGGCGGACATCGTGGAGCGGTATGTAAAGAAGGGTGACAAGCTGTACGTCGAGGGGCGGATCGAATACCGCCAGTGGCAGGACAAGGATGGCCAGACCAAGTACTCCACGGAGATCAACGTCCGCGAGCTCATCATGCTCGGTTCGGCCCGCGGAGCGTCCGATGCCGGCGACGGATCGCGTTCGGCGCGTCCCGCGGCCGGCGCCAAGGCCAAGGCCGGTGCCGGGGCAGGTGGCGGCGAGGACTTCGAGGAATTCCCCGGTGCCCTCGAGGAAGAAGACGACGATCTGCCGTTCTGAGTAGGCGGGGGAAAGGCGCCCGCCGCCTTTCCCCGTTTCCATTTTCGGGATACGGTCGTCCAGAGCATTGCAATGCGCACACTTGACCGTTGCATCCCGCTTGCGCTGGCTGCCGGTGTACTGGCAGCGCAGCCGTTGATCGCACAGGAAACGCAGCCCACGACGCATACCGTCGTGAAGGGCGACAATCTGTGGGATCTGTCCCAGAAATACCTCGGCAACGCGTTCCTCTGGCCGGAGATCTACCGTCTCAACAGGGACGTGGTGGAGGATCCGCACTGGATTTATCCGGGCGAGGTATTGCGCTTGCCGGGCGCCGGGCCCGTCGTCGCCGAGCAGCCCCCCACGGAAGCTCCGACGACCGCGGCTCCGACGAATGTCTCGCCGGTGAACCCTGAGCAACCGACTGTCTTCGGAAAGACGCAGACCTCGGGAATGATCAGCTCCGGCGGCGTGCTCACCGACACGACCACCGTGAACGCGGCGCCCCCGCCGACCGTCCGCGCGGGTGAAGTCATCGCCGCGCCCTATGTCGATCGCGAAGGCGGTCCCCGCGGCTTCGGCCGCATCCTGAAAACGGGTGAGATCGCGGGTATCGCGGAGCACAGCGAGCGATATCGCTTTCAGGCCTACGACAAGATCTTCATCGATCCGCCGCCGGGCATGGTTGCGCCGGAAGGCGAGCGGTACCTCGCCTACAAGCTCGGACCGGTGCTGGAAAACCAGGGCCAGGTGATCATTCCGACGGGCATCGTCGAGGTGACGCGTGCTGCCCGCTCCGATGTCGCCGCCGTGGCGAAAGTCGTCAAAGCCTTCAACGAGCTCACTGCGTCCGATCGCCTCATCCCCATCGACACGCTGGGCGTAACGACGACGGTGCGTCCGGTGCGGATCACGAATGGCGCGCGGTCGGAGATCAAATGGATCTACGGCGAGCCGGTGTTGCCGAGCGTTCAGAATTTCGTGGTGCTCGGCCTGTCGTCACAGGAAGGCGTGAAGATGGGAGACGAGGTGCTGATCTTCCTCCCGCAGACGAAACGCGACCGCGGTCAGCCGGCGGATCCCGAGATCCCGATCAGCAAGGCGCAGGTGGTGCGCTCGACGCCGTATGGCGTTACCGCGGTGATCGTGGGACAGGAGCAGCCGGCCGTGAAGGAAGGAATGGCGGCGCGCATCATCGCGCGAATGCCGTAACGACGCGCTGTTCTACGTGTATGAATGACGCCGGTTGGCATGCAGGTGATGCCGGCCGGCGTTTAGATTTTCACGCCAACCTTTCCGAGTGGCGCGGAGCGATTCATTGGCAAAACGGGTCCTGGTAACAGGCGGCGCTGGCTTCATCGGCTCACACGTCGCCGACCACTTTCTCGAGGATGGCTGGACCGTTGATCTCCTCGACGACCTGTCGACCGGTAAACGTGACAACATCCCTTCGGGCGCGACCCTGCACGAGCTCGACATACGCTCGTCAGACGCCGTGCGGCTGGTTCGCGAGGGTGGCTACGACGTGATGGTGCACCTGGCTGCCCAGATGGATGTGCGAAAGAGCGTGGCCGATCCCGTGTTCGACGCCGGCATCAACATCTTGGGATCGCTGAATGTTCTCGAAGCCGTGCGCGCCGCCGGACGGTCGCACGCGTGTCGCGTCGTTTTCTCCTCGAGTGGCGGCGCCATCTACGGTGACTTCGTGACGCCTCCGAACGTCGAGACCGTTCCGAAGGATCCGGAGTCGCCGTACGCCATCGCAAAGCTGAGCGTCGAGCATTATCTGGCGTACTATGGCCGCGTCCATGGCGTGGATGCCGTTGCCCTGCGCTACGGCAACGTGTATGGGCCGCGACAGGATCCGCATGGCGAGGCGGGCGTGGTCGCCATCTTCTGCGGCCGGATTCTCGAGGGCAGGTCGCTGACGGTGTTCGGGGATGGCAAGCAGACGCGCGACTACGTCTACGTGTCCGATGTCGCGCGCGCGACGGTGACGGCCGCGACGCACTCCCTTCCGCGGTTGGACCGTCTGGATTCCCGCAGCTTCAACGTCGGAACAGGTCGCGGCACCTCGGTCCTCGAGATCGCGCACACCTTGCAGCGTGTCTCCGGAATGGACGTCGCGATCGAATTCGCGCCTGCGCGCGCCGGCGAACAGCAGCATTCGTTCGTCGACGTGACCAAGGCGTCGCGTGCGCTCGGTTGGCAGCCCTCGGTCACGCTGGACGACGGTCTCGCACGCAGCTTCCGCTGGTTCGCCTCGCGCCGGCAGTCGATGGCGGCGCGCGCATGAATCCGGTCGTGATCTTCGCCCAGGTGGGCGGCGCCATACCCTCGTCACCGCTCGAGCTCATTCGCCAGGCGACGCCCGTCACGCAGGCCGTGCTCATCGTCCTCGCCGTGCTCTCGCTCATCAGCTGGGCAGTGATCTTCGGCGTATGGATCCAGCTGTCGACGGCGCACACGCGCGCCGCGAAGTTCGCCGCTGATTTCGATCGCACCAGACGCATGGACGAAGCGAACGCCCTCGCACGCCGCTCGACGAAGAACGCGCTGGCGCGTCTGTTCCTCACCGCATCGCATTTCATGATCGAGGCGCGGGGCGCCACGCTGCGTATCAAGGAGACCGTCACCGCGGATACGGGTACCGTGCCCAACACGACGCTCACGGGCTCGCAGGTGGAGGCGCTCCACCTGCTGCTCGATGCCGAGGCGGATACGGAACGGGAGCGCCTGGGACGATACACGCCATGGCTGGCCACCATCGGTTCCGTGAGTCCGCTGCTTGGCCTTCTCGGTACCGTGATCGGCGTCATCCAGGCGTTCATCGGCATCGCGACCAAGGGGTCGGGCAATCTGTCGGCGGTTGCGCCAGGGGTCGCGGAAGCGCTCGTGGCGACGGCGGCGTCTCTCGCGGTCGCGATTCCGGCCACCTTCGGCTACAACATCCTCGCGTCGCGCGTCAATCGCTTCGACAGCGCGATGGAGCGGTTCAACGCGGCGGTCATCGCCCGCTTCGCGCGCGAGGGGCAGATCTAGGTGGCACGGCGGCGCCGAGAGCGACTCGAGCTCAACGCCGACATCAACGTCGTGAATCTCATCGACGTGATGCTATTGTTGCTGGTGGTATTCATGATCACGGCGCCCATGATGACGGGTGGCGTCGACATCTCGCTGCCACGCGCCGACGCACGACCGCTCGAGTCGAAGAGCGGACTCACGGTGACGATCACGCGCGCCGGGGACATTCTCGTGGATGAAACGCGGATGTCGTTCAGCGAGTTCCGCGGTGCGTTCAAGGCGCTCGCTGCTCAACGCGGCAAGCAGGGACTCTATCTCCGCGCGGACGCCGGCGTGGACTATGGAATCGTGGTCCGCGTGCTCGCGATCATGCGCGCGGCAGGCGTCGGCGACGTGGGCCTCGTGACGGAACCCGAGGACATTCCGCAGTGAGCGCCGTTGCGGATACGTCCGCCCGGTCCGTCGGCGTCACGGCCTCGGTCGTTGCGTCGCTGATCCTCCACGCGGGGATCCTCGCCGCATTCCTCGGGTTGCGCGCGAGCCGACCAGCCGCGCTGCCGCCCATCTATCGCGTGAACATCGTTGCGGCGGCGCCGGGGGCGGCCGCCGAAGGCGCCGTTGCGCCGACGACGCCCGCCGACGCGGACACGAAGGCGCCCCCACGCCCCAAAACGGATCAAGAGGTCAATCCGATCCCGGCCAAGACGCCGCCGCGGCGGGTACCGAAGCTCGCGACGCCCAACGTGTCCAAGACGCGAGTGGACCGAAACGCGCCAGCTCCGGTCGCGGGCGGTGGCGAAACCGGGGGCAAGGGCACCGATGTCGCCAATATCCGCACGGAGGGGATCGATTTCCCGTATCCGGCGTATCTCGAGAACATCGTGCGGCAGATCGCACTGCGGTTCAAGCCGCCGCGCGGCTCGCAACTCAAGGCCGAGGTGATGTTCCTGATCCGTCGCGACGGCAGCATCAGTCCCGTGCAATTCCGGCAACGATCGGGTTCCTTTACGTTCGATCTCGAGGCGCAAGGCGCGGTGGAGTCCGCGGCCACGGCGTTTGGTCCGCTGCCGAACGGTTTTCGCGATGACGTGCTGCCCGTCATCTTCGCCTTCGATCCTCGTCTCATCCGTTGATGCGTCGCGTGTTCCCGGCCGCCGTGGCGGCCCTGCTGTTCGTCGCACCGGCAGCTTCGCTTCACGCGCAGGACACCACGACGAAGGGCGTCCGCATCGGACTGCGGTACGACCCATCCACGAAGCCGGGCGTCGTCGTGCTTCCAATGACTGGCGCGTACGGAGATTCCATCCGGGCGATCATCGAGCGCGATCTGGATTATTCCGATCGGCTGACGATTGTGACGCTGAGTAGCAGCGACGGTTTTCTCCTTACGGGGTCGACGCCAAAGGGCGCGCCGGTCCCGCTGAACTACGCGCTGTTCGCGAAGCTCGCTGCCGCGGCCGTCGTCCAGGCGACACCGACGGCGACTGGCGTCCACGTCACCCTTCACGACGTCGCCGCAGGAAAGGTCGCGAGCGTCGACGAGTTCTCGCTGCCGCAGGAGCCGCTGAGCCGTGATTGGCGCCTGGCGGTCCATGCCATCGCGGACGTCATTCAGGAGCGCATCACGGGACAGCGCGGCTTCGCGGCGAGTCGGATCGCATTCATCCGCGGCCCCGGCATCTGGATGATCGACAGCGACGGTGAGTTCGAGATCTCGATCCCCAGCGCCGGCGCGGCCATGTCGCCGTCGTGGCATCCGTCCGGATCCATGATCGCGTACAACACGTATGGCCCCGACTCGCGCATCGTCATCTACGACCTGCGAACCCGCAAAGCGCGGGATTTCGGGGCGCAACGCAACACGACGAACGTGACCCCGGTGTTCACGCCCGACGGTCACTCGATCGTGTATTCGCTGAGCAGCGAGAACGGGGCAGATCTGTATCTCATGCCCCTCGAGGGGGACGCCTTCCCGCGACGGCTCACCGTCGGCCGGGGCTCGAACAACGTGCAGCCGACGTTCAGTCCGGACGGCAATCGGATTGCGTTCATGAGCGACCGGCCTGGCCACCCTGAGGTTTATATTATGGACGCCGATGGCACGAACGCCGATATCTTTACTGCGTTTGACTTTGGCGATCAGAATTACCGGGCCAGTCCGGACTGGTCACCGGACGGTTTGCAGGTCACGTTTCAGACGCGCATCGACAACCGTTTTCAGATCTTCACGATGTCCGTTCGCGATCGCCAGCCCAAGCAGCTGACGAGCGAAGGAGAGAACGAAGATCCGTCGTGGGCACCGGATGGACGGCACGTGGTGTTCTCGTCGACGCGCAGTGGCGCACGGCAGTTATGGATTCTGGATACCGAGTCGGGCCGGCTCCGTCAGCTGACGAAGGTTGGCGGGTCGCGCTTACCGGCATGGTCGCCGAGGCTGGCGCCACCGTGACGTAGGTGGGCCTCTTCCGTCTAGTGTTGGGCAGTGCAGCGAACCCATCAACCCCTTCGAACGATGACTGTTACGACTCGCTTTCTTCCGCTGGTTCTCGCAATGCTGTCGGTGGCAGCGAT
Organism: Gemmatimonadaceae bacterium; assembly: GCA_035248725.1. Taxonomy (GTDB): domain Bacteria; phylum Gemmatimonadota; class Gemmatimonadetes; order Gemmatimonadales; family Gemmatimonadaceae; genus DASPMP01. The sequence goes on from DATFHG010000159.1 coordinate 52,308, forward strand.
CGATGCCTGCAAGAAGGCGGCGCCGCCCCCGGAGCCGGCCGTGGACACCGCGGCGATCCGTCGTGCGCGTGAAGACTCCATCGCCCGCGAAGAGCAGGCCCGTGCGGCAGCCGCGGAAGCGGCGCGTCTCCGCGCCCGGCAGGACAGCATCGATCGCGCGAATGCCGCTGCGGAAGCGGCCCGTCGCGACGCCGAATCGTTGCGGACCGCCGTCACGTCGATGATCAACTTCGACTTCGACAAGTCCGATCTCCGGTCCGACGCCCAGGCGAACCTGGATGCGAAGATCCCGATCCTGCTGGCGAACTCCAACGTCACCATCCGCATCTCCGGACACGCCGACGAGCGCGGTTCCTCGGAGTACAACCTGGCCCTCGGCCAGCGTCGCGCGGCGGCGGCCAAGAGGTACCTCGTACAGCGCGGTGTCGCGGAATCGCGCATCGAAACGACGAGCTTCGGTGAAGAGCGTCCGGTCTGCACCACGGCCGACGAATCATGCTATGCGCAGAATCGTCGCGACGAGTTCGAGATCACGGCCGGCGGCCCGAATTTGGTACGTCCGGGCAACTGATGAAGGGTTGGTTGTTCCTCATGCCGGTGGCGGCGCTTGCCGTCACCGGCTGCATGGCGAGCAAGGCTGACGTTCGCCTGTTGCAGGACGAAATCCGTACGCTGCGCGCCATGCAGGGACGCGCCGACACCTCGCAGCGCCGCCAGGTGGACTCGGCGCTCGTCATGCTGGCGCGCACGAACGACTCCGTGCGGGTGCTCGGCCAGCGCCTGGGCGCCTTCCAGGCGACCATCGGCGGTGAGCTCTACGAGATGGGCAAGCAGCTGATCACGATCCAGGAGCTCGCGGGAATGAGCTCCAAGCGCATCATGGAGCTGCGGTCCACGATGGAGGAGCGCGCGCAATCCATGACGGCGACGCCGACCGACAGCGCCGCCGCGACCGCACCGGCGGCGCCCGGCCCCGCACAGCTTTTCCAG
>DATFHG010000160.1:0-9737 GCA_035248725.1 Gemmatimonadaceae bacterium
ACAACCGCTTCGGTCTCAACCTCTGCCCGTGCACGTCGTGGAGATGGGCACCGGGCGAGCGGTTCATCGACAACGCGGTGGAGACGTATGAGCGCGTCTACCCCAACCTGCGCACTCACGACGCGCGCTACCCTACTCCACGGGAGTTGAAGTCGAAGATCCGCATCGGCAACGTCGAGTTCGACGGTGACATCTCGAAGGACTCGCCAGGCTCCGCTCTCATCAAGAGGCTCCTGCTCGACAGTGTGCCCGGGCCGCTGTATCTGCTCGCCTGGGGCGGCGGGAGCACGATCGCGCGCGCGCTCAAATCCATCGAAGACCGATACTCGACGACCGCCGACTGGCCTGCGATCCGCGACAAGGTGAGTCGCAAGGCGGTGCTCTCCTTCTCCGGCGACCAGGACGACACGTACGCCGACTACATCCATCCGCACTGGCCCGACATGAAGACATTGGCCCCGGGGCGGGGCGTGGACCTCGCGTACGGCGCGCAGACGCGCGCGCGTCCCGAGGACACCGTCTACTACTCCGCGGCGTGGATGCGCGCGAACGTGTCGAGCGTCGGCCCCTTCGGCGCTTTCTACAGAGTGTGGGGCGACGGCAAGCAAATGGTGAAAGGCGACATCTTCGACTACTTTGGTGTCGCGAACGCGAGCGCGGATTCGCTGAAGAAGCTCGGCTACGTGGTCTGGCTCCCGCCCCGCCCACAGGGCGAGTTTTTGGGCGAGGGCGACACATTCACATATCTGAACCTCGGCGAGAAACCGTACAACGGCGATGTCGGCGCCGCGCAGAAGGCGCTCGCCGAGCGCCTCAGGTGGAGCGTGAATTCGGGACACTGACTCCGGACGTCATTTTCGAAGTTGCACGTGCTCCCATGCTGGGACTAGCCTCCCTTCACCTTGGCCCAGCTGTCTCTCAGCGTCACGGTGCGGTTGAACACCAGCGCGCCCGGCTTCGAGTCCTGCACGTCACTGATGAAATACGCCGTCCGCTCGAACTGGTAGCGTGACCCGGGCGGATCGTTGGCGACACTCGGCTCGATCTTCGCACCATTCACAACCGTCAGCGACTCCGGGTTCACGAGATTCAGGATGTCCCGGTCCTCCGCGTCCGGCTGCGGCACCGTGAACAACTTGTCGTACAGACGCAGCTCGGCGTCGAGCGCCTGCGGCGCCGACACCCAATGGATGGTGCCCTGCACCTTGCGCCCGTCGGGCGCGTCGCCGCCGCGCGTCGCCGGATCGTATGTGCACCGCAGTTCGACGACCTCGCCATTCGCGTCCTTCACCACTTCCTGACACGTGATGAAGTACGCGTAGCGAAGGCGTACCTCCCTGCCCGGCGCCAGGCGGAAGAATTTCTTCGGCGGGTTCTCCATGAAGTCGTCGCGCTCGATGTACAGCTCGCGCGAGAAGGGCACCTTCCGCGATCCGGTGAGCGGCACGTCGTGCGGATAGTAACTCGCGTCGAGCTCCTCGCTCTTCCCCTCCGGATAATTCGTGAGCACGACCTTGAGCGGCTTCACCACGCACATCACGCGCGGCACGCGCATGTTCAGGTCGTTCCGGATCGCGTGCTCCAGCGTCGCCAACTCCGTGCGCTGCGGCTTGCGCGACACGCCCGCTGTCACGACGAAATCGCGCAGCCCCTCGGGCGTCACGCCGCGGCGGCGCAGACCGGACACCGTGGGCATCCGCGGATCGTCCCACCCCGTCACGACACCCGCCTTCACCAGCTGCAGCAGCTTGCGCTTGCTCATGACCGTGTACTCGAGGTCGAGCCGCGAGAATTCCGTCTGCTCCGGCGGATGCTCGAAACCGCACTCGCGTACGAGCCATCGATAGATGTCGTTGTTGTCCTTGAACTCGAGCGAGCACAGCGAGTGCGTAATCCCCTCGATCGCGTCGGACAGCGGGTGCGCGAAGTCGTACAGCGGGTACAGACACCACTCGTCGCCCTGCCGGTAATGGTGCTCGTGGCGGATGCGCAGCAGCACGGGGTCGCGCATCACCATGTTGGGGTGCGCCATGTCGATCTTCGCGCGCAGCACGTGCGCGCCGTCCGGGAACTCGCCCGCCTTCATCCGGCGCAGCAGGTCCAGGTTCTCCGCGGGGGTGCGGTTGCGGTACGGGCTGTCCGTGCCGGGCACCGTGACCGTGCCGCGATTCTTCCGGATCTCGTCGCCGCTCTGCGAGTCGACGTACGCCGACCCTTTCTTCACCAGCAGCTCGGCGAATTCGTACAGCTTGCCGAAGTAATCGCTGGCGTACAGCTCGGCGTTCCACTTGAAGCCCAGCCACTCGATGTCGCGCTTGATGGCCTCGACGTAGCGGATGTCTTCCGTTTCGGGGTTGGTGTCGTCGAAGCGGAGGTTGCAGATGCCGTTGAATTCGTTGGCGATGCCGAAGTTGAGGCAGATGGCCTTCACGTGGCCGACGTGCGGAAATCCGTTCGGCTCCGGCGGAAACCGGGTCGCGATCCGGCGGCCGAACCGGTTCGACTCGGCGTCCTCCGCGACCATCTCGCGTATGAAGTCCTGCGGCCGCGCTTCGTGCGGCGATTCCGGGGTCTGCGTTGCTCCCATACTGGGAATTTAGCCGGATCCCAGTGCGGCACGGGCGCGTTGCGAGTCAGCGGTGGGGCGACTGTCGTGTCAGGTCAGCTCCGGAGCACTCCGGCAGCCTGACGCCCGCTCGCTGCGCGGGAATGCATTGAAGCACGGGCACCGCGCCCTGAATCGAACGATTTAGAACACTTTCTGTCCCGATCCTGTAGTCCGTTCCGTTGACCAGCCGTACTTTGGCGACATGCGCGTCCGTCTCAATCAGCAGCGGCTCGTCGCCTTCCTCGCCCAGAGCCGGCTGAGCCAGAATCACTGGGCGTTGAAACTCGGCCTGTCGCGCGGGCACTGGTCCGAGATCGTCAACGGCAAACACCTCTACCCGTCCGCCAAGACGCGGGAGCGCATGGTCGAGGTGCTCGGGATTCCCTTCGACGAGCTGTTCGAGGTGGAAACGGAGACGCAGCCGTGGGCCGACACGGACTTTCGCCGGGCTATCGCGGATCGCTACCTCATCGACTCGGAGCTTGGCCAGGGTGGCATGGGCGCGGTGTATCTCGCCCGCGATTTCCGCCACGGTCGTGTCGTCGCGCTCAAGGTCATCAGCCCCGAAGCCGTGAGCGGTATCGGCGTCACGCAGTTCCTGCGCGAGATCGCCACGGTCGCGCACCTGCAGCACCCGCACATCCTGCCCCTCTTCGATTCCGGCGAAGCGGCGGGGCAGCCCTTCTATGTGATGCCGTACATCCGCGGCGGCTCCCTTCGCGCGCGCCTCAAGTCGGCCGTTCGCCTGCCGACGGCGGACGTCGTCACGTTGACGCGCGGCATCGCCGCCGCGCTGCAGCACGCGCACGAAGCGCGCGTCCTGCACTGCGACGTGAAGCCCGAGAACATCCTGCTCGACGGCGCACATGCCTACGTCATGGACTTTGGCATCGCGCGCAAGCTGCACACGGAGTTCCTGCCGTGGGCGCAGCGCAGCGAGCTCGATCTCTCCGCGGGCACACCGGCATACGTGAGCCCCGAACAGGCCAACGGCGAGAAGGATCTCGACACGCGCACCGACGTCTACAGTCTCGCGTGCGTCGTCTACGAGATGCTCACCGGACGCGCCCCATTCGAGGGCACGACGACGGAGGCGGTGGTCGCGCGGCGGTTCTTCGCGTCACCGCCACCCGTCCGCGACTTCGCGCCCGAGGTGCCGCCCGAGCTGGATCACGCCGTGGAGCGCGGGCTGGCGCTGGATCCGCGCAAGCGCACCGCCACGCCGGCGGATTTCGCGGCCGATCTCGCCACGGCATCGCGTCCGGCCACCGGTTTCGATCGCGTCAGCATCGCATTCACCCGCGCCGCGAGCCGACTGCGTCGGTCCGCTCGTGGCGTCACGATCCCCTTCGGGAGCGTCGCTATGGAAACGTTCATACAGGATCTCCGCCACGCGTTCCGCGCGCTCAAGAACAGCCGAGCGTTTGCCACCGTGGTGGCCCTCACGCTCGCCCTCGGCATCGGCGCCAACACCGCGATCTTCAGCGTCGTGCGCGGCGTGTTGCTCAAGCCGTTGCCGAACCGCAACGGCGACCAGCTCGTCTACCTGCGGCATTCCTCGGACCAGAGCAACAACCTGAACTTCTCCGTTCCCGAGGTGCGCGACTTCCGCACGAGCGCTCCTTCGTTCGCGCAGATCGCCGAGTACTCGCCGTTCAGCGTGATCATGCGTACGGAGCATGACGCCATGCGGCTGCAGGTGGGGCTCGTGACGGGCAACTACTTCGAGGTGATGGGGCTCGGCCCGATCCTCGGTCGCGTCACGCGGCCGAGCGACGACGGCCCCGGCGTGGCGCCGGTCATGGTGCTCACGCACGACTTCTGGCAGAACCGCTTCCACGGCGACTCGTCCATCGTCGGCAAGATGGTCCGAGTGAACGGAAAGGCCGCCGAGGTGATCGGCGTGCTGCAGCCCGCACCGTTCTTTCCGCTGCGCATGGATGTCCTGATGAACATGGTCATCAGCCCGCACCACATCGGCGCCGTGATGCAGGAGGACCGACGCCATCGCATGACCGAGGTGGTCGCGCGGCTGGCGCCCGGCGTGACCTTCGATCACGCGAAGGCAGAGGTCGCGACGGTGTACGCGCGCCTCGAGAAACAATATCCCGACGCGTACGGCAGCGCGTACCACTACCGCGCCGAGCTGATTCCGTACAAGAAAGCGCTGGGCCAGGACGCGCAGCTCACGCTGTGGCTCCTGATGGCCGCCGCCGGGTTCGTGCTGATCATCGCGGTCGCCAACGTCACGAATCTCACGATGATGCGTCGCGTCCGCCGCGACCAGGAGCTGCTCGTTCGCTCCGCGCTCGGCGCGGGAGTGGGTCGCCTGCGTCGCCTGGTCCTCACGGAGAATCTGGTGCTCGGATTCGCGGGCGCGGCGGTCGGCACGGTCATCGCCATCGCGGGCGTGCCGCTCCTGGCGTCCCTGGCCAACAGGTATTCCGCGCGCGCCAACGAGATTCACCTGGACGGGCCGGTGCTCGCATTCACACTCGCGATCGCGCTCGTCGTCGCATTGGTGCTGTCGTTCGCGACGTCGATGCCGAGGCAGGAAGAGCTGGCGTCCGTGTCGTCAGGCGGACGCCGCGCCGTCGGCAGCCGGCGGCGCCAGCGTCTCCAGCGCGCGCTGGTCGTGGTGCAGGTTGCCGTGTCCGTCGTGCTGCTGGCGGGCGCGGGGCTGCTCACGCGCACGATGATCCGGCTGTCCGAGGTGCCCACCGGCCTCAGGACCGAGCAGCTCCTCACGATGAACGTGAACATCCTCACCCGCGCGGAGATGAATCAGGACACGGGCTCCGCCGAACGCACGCGCGCACTCTTCGCCACGATGCGCGAGCAGATCGCGGGGCTCCCCGGCGTCGTCTCGGTCTCTACCGGCCAGCTGCCACTCACCAGCTTCGGCGGCGGATTCGACTTCAAGGTCGACGGACGGCCGCTCGCGCCCGGCGCCGCGGCACCGACAGCGGAGGCACGCGCGGCGGGCCCGGGATACTTCACGTCGCTCGGCATCCCCCTGCTCAAAGGCAGGGAGTTCCAGTCGACCGACATCGACGTCAACGTGCCTGACCGCGGCGCAGGCTATGTAGCGATCGTGAATCAGGCGTTCGCGGACCGTGTGTTTCCAGGTGAGAACCCGATCGGACACCGCTTTGCGCAGACGAACAAGCTGAAGATCGACACCACCTCGGATCAGTGGTTCAGGATCGTCGGCGTCGTGGGCAACACGCGCGACCAGGGGCTGGACGTCGATCCAACGCCGGAGTTCTACTATCCGCAGATCGATCAGGTGGCCGGCGGCGGTCTGGTGGTTCGCGCACGCAGCAACGTCGAAGCACTGGCGCGGCCGGTGACGCAGATCATTCGCAAGCTCGCTCCGTCGGCGGTCGTCGAGAACGTACGGACCATCGCGGACATCCGCGACGAACAGGTGGCGCCGCGCCGGCTCAACGCGATGCTCATCTCCTCGTTCGGGCTCCTCGCGCTGCTCATCGCGGCCGTAGGGATCGCGGGCGTGCTCGCATTCGCGGTCAGCGCGCGCACGAACGAGATCGGCATCCGCATGAGCCTCGGTGCGGACTCCGCCCGCATCCAGCGCATGATCCTCACGGAAGGGGGAATACTCGTCGCCCTCGGCCTGCTGGCCGGAGGAGCGCTCGCGCTCGAGAGCACGAACGCCATCCGCGACCTTCTATATGGTATAGCTCCCCACGATCCGGTGACCTTTGCGGGCGTCGCGGTACTGATGGGCGTGATCGGCGTCGCCGCCTGCTGGATCCCGGCGGCGCGCGCTGCGCGCATCGATCCGGCGATCACCATGAGGGCCGAGCAATAGGGCTCCAGGTGCCCCACAGCTTCCTCGCCGCGCGCATGCCGCAGCGTAATTTCTGGCATGCCGATCGATGCCGGACACGAGCTCGCGACCACAGCCCGCGCGGCGATAACCGACCAACGCGCCGCTGAGCTGGCGGAGGCGCTGTTCGGCATTCGCGGCCGCGCCCAGCGTCTCGACGGCGAGTACGACGACAACTTCCGGGTGACGGCTGCCGACGGCGATCGGTCGTGGGTGCTCAAGATCTCGGCGGCGGGTGAAGACGAAGCGGTGATCGCGCTGCAGCACGAGGCGATCCGTCGGGCGGGTTATGGCGAGCCTCGCCTTGCGAGCACGGACGTCGACGGCGTGCGCCGCCACGTGCGCCTGCTCGAGTGGATCTCCGGCTCCTTGCTCGCGCACGTGCGCCCGCGCTCGTCGGCGCTCCTGGACTCGTTGGGCAGCTCGCTCGCGAAGCTCGATCGCGCGCTGCTCGACTTCGACGCGCCCGCGGCGCACCGTCACATGCAGTGGGATCTGCTCCAGGCCGGCGCGCTGCTGGACGACGCGCACCATATCGCCGATCAACGCCGTCGGGCGGTGGTGACGCGATTGCTGCAGCGCGTGGACGACGAGGTGCTGCCGGTCGCCTCGCGGCTGCGCCGCTCCGTGATTCACGGAGATGCGAACGACTTCAACGTCGTCGTGCGCGACGACCGCGTCGTCGGCCTCATCGACTTCGGCGACATCGTGCACAGCGCGACCGTCACCGATCTCGCGATCGCCGCGGCCTACGTCATGTGCGGCGAGCACGATCCGCTCGGCGCGGCGTCGCACGTCGTCGCGGGCTATCACCGCGTACTGCCGCTGACCGACGCGGAGCAGCGCGTGCTGTATCCGCTGATCCTCGCGCGGCTGTGCGTGAGCGTCGTGATCTCCGCCGCGCGTCGTGCGCGCGCACCCGACGTGGCGTACTACCGTGTGCACGAGGCGCCGGCGTGGGCAGTGCTCGAGCAGCTCGCCGATGTCCCGTTCGATATCGCGACGAACGTTCTGTTCTCCGCGACCCACGACCTGCGACCTGCGACCCACGACCTACGACGTCAGCGATCGACTCGCCTCGGCTCCAACCTCAGCCTGTCCTACTCGAAGCCTCTACATATCGTCCGCGGATGGAAGCAATACCTCTACGACGCCGACGGACGCGAGTATCTCGACGCCTACAACAACGTCGCGCACGTGGGCCATTCGCACCCGCGCGTCGTCGACGCCGCGGCGCGCCAGATGGCGGTGCTCAACACGAACACCCGGTACCTGCACGAGAAGATTCTCGCGTACGCCGACCGCCTCGTCGCGAAGTGCCCCGCGCCGCTCTCCGTGTGCTGGTTCGTGAACTCTGGGAGCGAGGCCAACGAGCTCGCGCTGCGTCTCGCGCGCGCGCATACCGGGCGCGCCGGCGTGATCGTGACCGAGGGCGCGTATCACGGCAACACGCAGCGGCTCATCGAGGTGAGCCCGTACAAGTTCAACGGGCCCGGCGGCAAGGGAGCGGGGCCGGACGTCACCGTCGTGCCGATACCCGACGACTATCGCGGCCCGTACAAGCGCACGGATCCTGATGCGGGCGCCAGGTACGCGGCGGCGGTCAGTACCGCGGCCACTCCGACCAGCGTCGGCGCCTTTCTCATGGAATCGATGCCGAGCGTCGCTGGTCAGATCGTTCCCCCACCCGGGTATCTGTCCGCGGCGTTCGCGGCCGTGCGCGCCGCCGGTGGCGTGTGCATCGTCGACGAAGTGCAGGTCGGCTTCGGACGCACCGGCGACTTCTGGGGATTCGAGCGGCAGGGCGTCGTCCCCGACATCATCGTGATGGGCAAGCCGATGGGCAACGGCCACCCCATCGGCGCGGTGGTCACGACGCCGGACATCGCGCGCTCGTTCGCGAACGGCATGGAGTACTTCAGCACCTTCGGTGGAAACCCCGTCTCGATGGCCGTAGCGTCAGCCGTGCTCGACGTGCTCGAGGACGAAGGGCTGCAGGACAACGCGCGTCGCGTCGGCACCTGGCTGCTCGGTGCACTCACGGACCTGCGCGCTCGCCACCCCATCATCGGCGACGTCCGCGGCGCCGGCCTGTTCCTCGGCGTCGAGCTCGTACGTGACCGCGAAACGCTGGAACCCGCGACCTCCGAAACGTCGCGCACGGTGGAGGTGCTGAAGGACCGCGGCATTCTCACGGGAACCGAAGGGCCGTACCATAACGTGATCAAGATTCGCCCGCCGATGTGCATCTCGACGTCGGACGCCGAGCGCATCGTGGATACCCTCGACGCGGTGTTGTCATCCCGAGCGTAGCGAGGGATCTGCACTTCTCTCCATCATATAGGCGTACAATCGTCAAGGGTGACGCGGATGAACGCAGATTCAACTGATCAACGCGGAAGGACTGAGATGACGAAGTCCCAATACACTCCGCGTTCATCCGCTCCATCCGCGCTCATCCGCGAACCACTTTGGTCAGAGAAGTTCACGGGCATCGCGTTCCGGTTTGCGTTCCTCTACTTCGGGCTCTACGTCCTCATGACACAGATGCTCGGCGGGCTGCTGCCGATCCCGAAGCTGGACGTGCCCGTGCTCGCCGAACACGCACCCGTGCGTCCCGTGGTGCTCTGGGTCGGACACCATCTCCTCGGCGTGCAGCCCACGGTGCACCCGACGGGCAGCGGCGACACGCTGTTCGATTGGACGTCCGCGTTCACCTTCCTGTTGCTCGCGACGCTCGGCACCGTGATCTGGTCGTTGGCTCGCCGCCACGCTGCGCCGTATCCGCGGCTCCACAAGTGGTTTCGCCTGTTCCTCCGCGTGGCGCTCGGCACGACGATGCTCTCGTACGGCTTCGCCAAGGTGTACCCGCTGCAGATGCCCACCGTGTTCCTGCCTCGCCTGCTCGAGCCGTACGGCGACTTCTCCCCGATGGGCGTCATCTGGTATTCCATCGGCGCGGCGCCGGGCTACGAGCGCTTCATCGGCTCCGCCGAAGTGCTCGGCGGCGTGCTGCTGCTTTTGCCGTGGACGACGCTGATCGGCGCGCTCGTCACGCTCGGCGTGACCACCGGTGTGTTCGTCGTCAACATGACGTACGACGTACCCGTCAAGCTGTTCGCATTCCACCTGGTGCTGATGTCGGCGTTCCTCATCGCGCCGGACGCGCGGCGTCTCGCCGACTGGTTCGTATTCAACCGCGTGGTGACGCCAGCGCCCGCGCCGCGGTACGGACCCAGCGCGCGCTCGCACCGCGCATGGATCATCGCGCAGCTG
>DATFHG010000161.1:0-2735 GCA_035248725.1 Gemmatimonadaceae bacterium
CATCTACTCGATCCACCTCGGAAAGCTCGGGAGCGGCACGACATTCGACGCAGGCGTCGACACGACGGCGCTCGGCAGGCTGTCGATCGGGCTCACGGGCGCCGATGTCGAGCGGATCGTGCGCGGCGCCGCCCGGCGCGCCAGGAAGGCCGGACGCTCGGTCGTGCAGACGGACCTCATCGACGAGATCACGAACAAGCCACGCGACCCGGGATCGATCATGACGCTGACGCCTGCGGACATCCAGCGCACCGCCCATCACGAGGCTGGACACGCCCTGGCGCTCTTCCTGAGTCACTCGAACGGCGCGGACATCGGCTTCGTGTCGATCATCCCGCGCGAAGACGGCACGCTCGGGTTCGTCGCCCCGCTCTCGGATGAACGCGTGCACGCCACGCGCACCGACTACGACGAGCAGCTGGAGGTGTTCCTCGCCGGCCGCGCCGCAGAGGAGCTCGTGTATGGCCGCGATGGCATCTCGAGCGGTGCCAGCAGCGACCTGGCAGGTGCAACCGCGCTGGTCACGCGCATGGTCACCCAGCTCGGGCTGCCGGGCAGCGGGCGCCTCATGGTCTCCGACGTCATGTCCACCGCGGATCGCGCCCATGCCGAGGACACGCTCGGGCGCGCCTACGAGCGCGTGCTGAAGAAGCTCAAGTCACATCGGAAGCAGCTCGACCGCCTCGCCGCCGTCATCGCCGATCGCCAGGAGCTCACCGGCGACGAGGCACGGGCAATTCTTTCGGCCAGGTAGGAGGAGTCGTGGATCTCCAGGTCGTGTCCGTAGCGATCAGCATGCTGCAGCTCATCCTGACCGGCGTCCTCGCCTGGATCGTGCATCGAAGCACTTCCCGGATCACCAGGCTCGAGTTTGCCAAGAGCATTCGCGACGCCTGGGTGACGCTCGATGCGCTCGCGCTCGGCGACCCCGAGACGCTGAAGATCGCCGACTCGTTGCTGCACAAGCCTGGCGACAGGCCAGACGCCGACGCATTTGCGAGGAAACGATGGTTCATCCTGGCGTACCTGAACCCGATCGTGACTGCGTACCAGGGTGCGCGCGACGGCCTGTACGGCGATCGACGCAAGGACGTCATTCGAGGGGTCCAAACGCAGCTGGAATCGCTCCTCCGCGACGACGATGCGTTCTGGATCACGCAGCATCACGGCCATGAGGCGTCGTTCCAGGCGCTGTGCCGGGTCGTTCGCGAGAGGATCGAAGAGCGCGAGGTTTCGACGCCGCGCAGATGAATGTCGCGGGTTCGCGCGTCGTGCTCCAGGCGTTCCAGCTTACGCGCCGGCTGGATGAGCTGGACGACCTGTGGACGGCAGCTGCGGACGCCGGACCGCAGGGCGAGGAACGGGCTGCATTGGCTGCCGTGGGCGCCGAGATCGTCGATCTCCTGCGCACGCTGGCCGACATCCTTCCGGCCGCACGCGACCTGGCGCTCGGTGACGTCGATGCATTCGACAAGCTCGCTGCCCAGGCCGTCGACCTGTCACCGATGTCGAAGGAGCAGAAGGCCGCCCTCACTGCGGAGTACGCGCCAGTTCGATGGTCCAACGAAGTCATGTTCTCGCTCGCGACACTCGAGAAGTACAGCGCCGATCAAGCCGCTGACATCGAGCAGAAGATCAAAGCCCTCCGGGATGTCGACGCGAGCGCGGAAGGCGACTTCTGGCCCTGGTACAAGTGCGCGATTCGGCTCGCCGGCTTCGGACTGTCGATCGGTGGCGCCGTGTTGTCCGGCGGGACGCTCGCCATCCTCGGCGTCAGCGTGGTCGGCGCTGTGCTCAGCCTCGCCGACGGCCTGCCCGGATGTCGTGCGGATGCGCGAGCGAACCCGGACATCGCCGAGGAGCTCGACCGGCTTGGAACGCTGCGGGATCTCGGCGACATCGACGACCGGGAGTTCCAGTTGCTCAAGTGGAAGACGATGGGCGTGATGACGGACGAGGATGTCGCGGCGTGGAAGGCAGCGGCGCGCGATGGCACGCCGTGGGCGGAGCCGGCAGCGGTCGACTGCCCGGCCGTCCCGACCCTCGCCGACATCAGCGCCCTCGATCCTGCGCTGCGGATCCTGTGCTACCGCGAGAAGGAGCTGACGTTCACCGCCACGCTGGTGTGGGGCGGGAACTGCGCCAGCCTCCTCTTCGACACGCCGGATTGGATGGCCGGCTGCCTTTCCACGTTCAAGTGGGGCGGCAAGACATCGACCGTGATCGTCGCGATCCCACCCGAGCTCAAGGATGCGGCGGGCTCGCACAAGCAGGGCGACTCCATGAAGGCGACCATGACGGCACATGTCGACGATCCCGGTGCCGCGACGTGCGCCCCGAAATCGGGCACGCCGGGCGAGCCCACGATCGTGGCGGCGACGGTGCTCCTCGACTGTCGTGCGATGTTCGTGGCCACGTCATTCGAGAAGCAGTAGGCGCGCCTGCAACCCCCCGGCACGTAGGTTCGGGGCATGGACGAGGCCGCAGTCCGGAATTCGGCTGAGCAGTTCGGCGACGCGCTGGTCGCCGGCAACGTCGATGCCGCCATCGATCACCTCAGCGACGAGCTCAAGCGCAACGTCGGCGAGGTCGTCGCGATGCTGCCCCTGCCCGCGACGGAGGTCGAGATCGCGTCCGTCGAGCGCGGTTCGTCAGCGCTCGTGCTCCAGCTCCATGTCGTCGGCGAGACGGCGGAGGATGAGCTGCAGACCCGCTGGAAGGACCGCGACGGCACG
>DATFHG010000162.1:0-3822 GCA_035248725.1 Gemmatimonadaceae bacterium
CGAGGCCGATCCAGTGCCCGGGGAACCGCGCAGCAGCCTGATCTTCGAGACCGGCGGCAGTCAGACGCGGCTCGCGGAATTTCCCAGCGAATGGCGTCGGTTGTCCGACGCCGACCTGCTGGCGCTGTCGTCAGGACAGCAGCACTAGCTCTTCTTCGCCTTCGCCGCGCGTTCCGCGCGCGCCTCCGCGACGCTCTTCGTGCGCCGCGGACGCGCCGGCGCGCTGTCGTCGTCGCCGGACCCCCGGTTCGAGCGCCACACGCGAGACTTCACGGAGCCGCCGATCTGCTCCATCGTGCGCTTCGTGACGACGGACGTCATATGGCGCTCGACGAGCGCGTCCCCGGACTCGGCGTACTCGTCGCGGTGCTTGATCAGCAGCCAGGACGGCTTGCCTCCGCCTGAGCTGCCACCCCAGCCGCGCGTGCGTACGAGGACCCAGCTCCCCTTCATGCGCTTGCCGTGGAAGACGACCTTGAGGTCGCCCTTCTTGTAGCCCTCGCGTACACCGTCCTCGCCGCCGCCCTTCTCGGGCTCGTACCAGCCGCGATCCCAGAGCATCACCGTGCCGCCGCCATACTCGCCCTGCGGGATGGTGCCCTCGAACGTGTTGTACTCGATCGGGTGATCCTCCACCTGCATCGCGAGCCGTTTGATCGACGGATCCGGGCTGGGTCCCTTGGGAACGGCCCAGCTTTTCATGACGCCGTCGAGCTCCAGGCGGAGATCGAAATGCAGGTGACTCGCGGCGTGCTTCTGGATCACGAAGTCGAGCTTCTTCGCCGCCTTCGCCCGTTTCTTCCCGCCCTCGGGTTCACCCGTCCTGCTGAAGTCGCGTTTGCGGCGGTACTCCGTGAGCTGTTCGCGGGCGCTCGGTTTTTTCGACGGCATCGGTCGATTCGTGGGGTTTACGCGTGAGATGCGTCACTCGCAGTTCGCACCAATCATGCAGAGATGACGCGCGAGGGACATGACATGATTATTCGACTGCTTCTCGTCGTCGCCATCGTTGCGATCGCCAAGCGATCTGATGCACAGATCGTGCGCGAATCTGGTGGAGACGTCGCGCACGGCAAGGCGCACGTGGATGCCAGCCGTCTGACGACGCGCATCCCGGGCGTCGATGCGGAAATGCGCGACCGCGTGCGAGTGAGCGGGGACTCCGCGCAGCGCATCGCCATCAGCGACTTCGATTGGCAGGGCCGGGTCGCGTCGGTCGAGGTCGACGAAGAGGACGCGCGCGTCTTCTGGGACGTCAAGATCGTTCCGGACACGAACGCCCGCATGATCGTGCGATATCGGGTGGACGCCGCTACCGGCGGCGTCATGAACATCCGGGAATTCACGGGACTACGCGGGCTCGCGAAACGGCCGTAGACTTCAGCGCGTGATTCGCGCTCTTCTTCTCTGCGCCGCGCTGCTGTCGCCTTCCGCGCTGACCGGCCAGCGCTACACCATCGAATACACGGTCACGCTGACGGATCCGGCGTCGCACCTGTACGACATCACGCTGTTCGTCGGCGGTCTCACCGGCGCAGGGGTCGACCTGCAGATGCCGGTGTGGTCCCCAGGGCGGTACGCGAAGATGGATTTCGCGCGCAACGTGCAGGATTTCAGCGTGACGGGAGGCGGCGCGAAGCCGCTCCGCTGGACCAAGACCAACGGCTCGCGGTGGCGGGTGACGCCGGGGACGTCACGCAGCATGACGGTCAGCTATCGTGTGTTCGCCAACGCGCCGATGTCCGGAACGTTCTCGGTGCTGGACACGCTGCACGCGAACTGGAATGGCCCGTCGCTCTTCATGTACGTCGACGGACACAAGGCCGATCCGGTATCGCTCGCCGTCGTCACGCCGCCCGGTTGGACGATCATCAACGGGGAGGTGACGAAGCCGGGGCAGCGTCTGTTCCATTTCCCGAACTACGACCTGCTGGCCGATACGCCGACCGAGGTGGCGCCGGCGGGCGTGCTGATTCTCGACACGTTTGTCGTGAACGATCGGCTGTACC
The DNA here is from genome assembly GCA_035248725.1 of Gemmatimonadaceae bacterium. GTDB lineage: Bacteria > Gemmatimonadota > Gemmatimonadetes > Gemmatimonadales > Gemmatimonadaceae > DASPMP01. Next base: position 2,010 of record DATFHG010000162.1, read on the forward strand.
GCGTGATGGTGCACCACAACGGCCCCGTGTCCGACTCGACGCGCGAGCGATTCAAGCGCGACGTGGAGAGCATCGTGCGCTACGAGAACTCGGTGTTCGGTGCGCCGCCGCTCGACCAGTACACGTTCCTCTTCAACATCGGCTTTCCCGGCGGCGACGGCATGGAGCATCTGTATTCCACACAGATCCAGCATCCGCGCGCGTGGACCGACACCGCGACGCTGCTCCCGGGCATCACGTCCGCGGCGCACGAATACTTCCATGTGTGGAACGTGAAGCGCGTGCGGCCGGCGGCGCTCGGTCCCTTCGATTACACGCAGGAGCAGTATCAGCCGTCGCTGTGGGTCGCCGAAGGATGGACGCAATACTACGGCATGGTGACGCTGCGGCGCGCAGGCCTCATCAGCGACAGCGCGTTCTACCGGAACATGGCGGCACTGATCCAGGCGAATCTGACTGCTCTGGGCCGCAAGCATGTATCCGCGCGCATGGCGTCGTTCCACGCACCCTTCTGGGACGGCGCACCGCAGCCGCAGCCCACGAACTTCGCGAACACGTTCTTCGACTATTACACCAAGGGCTCGGGGATCGCGGCGTACCTGGATCTCTTCATCCGGCATCGCAGCAACAACGCGCGCTCGCTGAATGACGCGTTCAACAGCCTGAAGCACCGGTCGTGGGACGCTCCGAAGGCGTCGTACTATCTGCAGGGGCGCGGCTATACCGAGGACGACGTGGAGCGCGCCGTGAGCGACGCGGCCGGCGTCAACATGCACGACTGGTTCGACGCGCATGTCGGCGGCACCGAGGACATGGATTACGACGAGGCCCTCGGCTGGGCGGGCATTCGCCTCGTGCGCTCCGACTCGGGCGCGTGGTCGCTCGAGCCGATCGCGGACCCTACGCCGGATCAGGAGCGCGTCAGGCTCGGCTGGCTCACTGGACGACTCGATAAGTGAGCGGTAGAGCGGTAGAGCGCCGCCCTTGTCCACCGCTCCACCGCGCTACCGCTCTACTTGGGCCACACCACTCCCTGATTCAGCGCAGTGACCGGCGCGAGGCCGCGATACACGAACTTCTGCACGCGCTTGCCCTCGTAGGTCTCGGTCGTGTAGATGTTGCCCTTGGTGTCCGTGACGATCGAGTGCACCGCGAACCATTGACCCGGCTGGCGGCCGCCGTCGCCGAACTGTGTCAGGATCGAAAGTGATTGTCGGTCCATGATGTAGATGCGCTCGTTCTTGCCGTCGGCGAGATACATGTACTTCTGCTCGGGATCGCGCGAGAAGGCGATGTCCCACACCGAGCCGTCGCCAAGCGTGCGTGGCGCGATCCGCACTTCCTTGACGAACTTGCCGCTCTTCTCGAACACCTGGATGCGATCGTTGGGCCGGTCGCACACGTACACCAGGCCATCGGTCGACGGCTCCGCGCAGTGTACCGGATTTCTGAACTGCGGGATGAGTGGCGCATCCGGGTTGTAGCGGCCGTAGTTGGAGTCGCTGGGCACGTTGCCGTACGCGCCCCACAACCGCTTGATCTTTCCAGTGCCGACGTCCACCACGGCCACGCGCTTGTTCGCATATCCGTCGGCGACGAACGCCTCCTTTGCCTTGTTGTCGAAGGAGATCTTGGCGACGCCGCCGAACTGGTCGAGCGCGCGGCTGTTCGCGGGCCGGCCCGGCGTTCCGTACTGCGCGAGGAATTTTCCGTCGTGCGTGAACTTGAGGATGTGCGAGTCGTGGGGATTGAAGCCGTTGCCGCCGATCCAGATGTTGTCCTCTTCATCGACCGCTATGCCGTGATTCGACGA
>DATFHG010000163.1:0-33522 GCA_035248725.1 Gemmatimonadaceae bacterium
AAGACCGCCCACGCACCGACCGGCGTGAAGTGCATCGCCGGGCCACCCGACATCGCTTTCGCCAGGAAAAAGACCACCGCGGCGCCGCCGGCCATGTAGCCCGCGGTCACGGCAGGCGCGAGACCGCGCTGCAATCGGGCGATGAGCGGCACGTACACGGCGTAGAGGACCGCGGACGTCAGCGCGAGCGCCACGCCCGCCGGATGCAGCCGCGCCGCGGTCGGCGCGCCCACCATGGTGAGCACGCCGCCGAGCGACAACGCCAGCGCCAGCAGCCGCACGGGCGTCAACGGCTCCGAGTGACGCAGGCGCGCGAAGATCGCGATCCACGCGGGATACGTATAGAACAGAAAGGAAAGCGTGCCCGCGGGGATGTAATCCAGCGCGAGCAGGCTGGTGTAGGCGACCGCGGCCTGCATCGCACCCACGATGAGCAGCACCCGCAAGCCGTCGCGTTCGATGCGCCGCGTTCCCGTCGCGACGGCGACGCCCGCGAGCAGCACGGCGGCCAGCCCGTACCGCCCCACGAGAACGTCGACGAGCGGCGTGCCGCTGCACACCGCCAGCGTGACGAAGATCGGAATCGACGCGAATGCGCACGCGCTCAGCGCGACGAGCAGCGTGGCCCGGCCGGACGACGATGCCACGCTAGAGGAGCGTTCCGCCAAGGAGCAGCAGCGCCACGAGGAAATAGATGACGAGCCCCGTGACGTCGACCAGTGTGGCGACGAACGGCGCCGATGCGCTGGCGGGGTCGAGCTTGAATCGCCTGAGCGCGAACGGAAGCATCGATCCGATCAGCGAGCCGAAGGTCACCACGCCCACGACCGCGAGGCCGACCGTCACCGCGAGCAGCTTGTAATGCGGGCCGTAGTTCCAGAACCCCGACAGCTGCCACAACATGATGCGGATCACGCCGAGCACGCCGAGTATCACACCGAGCGTGAGGCCTGCGCGCGCCTCGCGCAGCGCCACGCGCCACCAGTCCTTGAGCTTGAGCTCCCCCAGCGCCATCGCGCGGATGATGAGCGACGTCGCCTGCGATCCGGAATTTCCGCCGGAGCTCACGATCAGCGGGACGAAGAGCGACAGCACGAGCGCGCGCTTCAGCTCGTCCTCGAACCGCTGCATGGCGCTCGCGGTCAGGAGCTCACCGACGAAGAGAATGCAGAGCCATCCCGCGCGTTTGCGGATCATCCCCCAGAACGACATCGACGTGTACGGCTCGTCCAGCGCCTCCATACCGCCGAGCTTCTGGATGTCTTCCGTCTGCACGTCCTCGATGGCGTCGATGACGTCGTCGACGGTGACGACACCCATGAGGTGGCCGCTCTCGCTGACTACCGGCACCGCCATGAGGTCGTAGGTCGCCGTGACGCGCGCCACTTCCTGGCGATCCGCGCCTGGGGAGACGCTCATGACCTCCGTCCACGCAATGTCCGAAATGCGTGCGCCCGGTGGTGCGGCGAGCAGCTCGCGGAGCGACAGGACGCCGGCAACGCGTCCCTCAGAATCCGTCGCGTAGATGTTGTAGGTCGCCTCGCGACGTCCCGATCGCGCCGCCATCCGCACCTGCTCGAGCGCCTCGTCCACCGGCAGTTCGCCGGAGACGGACACGAACTCCGTGGTCATCAGGCCGCCGGCGGTGTCCGGCTCGAACTCCAGGAGCCGTTCCGTCTCCGCGCGCGCTTCCGGTGGCAGCTCCGAGACGATCTCCTCGGCGACCTCCTCGTCCATGCCCTCCAGCACGTCCGTGCGGTCGTCCGGCGTCATCTGCGACACGAGCGCCGCGGCCTGGTCAGTCGGAATCTCCTCGAGGACTTCGGTGCGCAGCTCTTCGTCCAGGTACTCGAGGACGTCCGCGGCCCGCTCGCGCGGCAGCGCGGCGAGCAACTGCTTCACGCGCTCGCGCGGAATCAGCTCCGCGACGGCCGCGAGATCGGCGGGGTGGAGCTCCTCGGTCTCAGCCGCGAGCGAGCCGGGCGACTCCTCGAGCAGATCGAGAATGTCGGGCGCCATCAAGGCGGCGGCGGGCTGGTCCTGGGGATCCTTGGCCATGGCTCGGGCGAAAGAACGGCAAGGATTCGTGAATACGGAAGAGGGAGAGTTGCGAGTTGGGAGCCGAGGGTTGAGAGTAGAGAGCGCCGCCAACGGGCTGTCCGGCTCTCAACTCTCAACTCGCAACTCCCGACTCGTGAAAGTCGCCTTCCTAGGTTTGGGCGCCATCGGCCAGCCCATGGCCAGACGCATCGCCGGCGCCGGTCATCAGCTCACCGTGTGGAACCGCACCGCGAAACGCGCGTCCGAGTTCAAGCGCGACGACACAGTGACGGTGGCTCCTACTCCCGTCGACGCCGTCCGGGAGGCGGAGGTCGTCGTCACCTGTCTCTCGACGTCCGCCGACGTGGAAGCAGTCCTGAACGACGGCGTGTTCGAGGCCATCCCGCACGGCAGCACGCTCATCGACTGCACGTCCGGTGATCCCGCGACGTCGCGGCGGATCGCAGCGCGTCTCGCGGCGTGGAACGTCGCATTCATCGACGCCCCCGTGAGCGGCGGAGTGAAGGGCGCCGAAGAGGGGACGCTGACCGTCATGTGCGGCGGAGACGCCGACGCCCTCGACCGCGTGCGCCCGGTGATCGAGGCGTTCGGCAAGAAGATCGTGCACTGCGGTCCGGTGGGCGCGGGCGACGCGGTGAAAGCCGGGAATCAGGCGCTGCTCGCGCTCAGCATCTGGGGAACGGGCGAGGTCCTCGCGGCGCTCACGCACGCGGGCGTGTCGCCGCGCGTCGCGCTGGACGTGATCAACGCATCGAGCGGCCGGTCCAACGCGTCCATGAACCTATTTCCGGAGCGCGTGCTCTCACGCGCGTTTCCGCGAACGTTCCGTCTCGCGCTGCTCGACAAGGACGCGCGCATCGCCGCCCAGATCGCCCGCGACGAGAAAGTGCCCGCGCCGCTCATCCAGCTCGCCGCCGATCTGTGCACGCTCGCGCACGCCGAGCTGGGCGAGGACGCCGACCACGTCGAAGCGGTGAAGGTCATCGAGCGCTGGGCGCACACGGAGATCCAATGACAGCGACCGCCGTTCGCACTTCGATTGCATCCGTCGACGAGATCCGCGCGCACTTTCCCGCGCAGGCGCGTCGCCATCGCGGCCATGTCGTCGCGTACCTCGACGGCCCGGGCGGGACGCAGGTGCCGTCCGTCGTCGTGGAGCGGATGAACGACTATCTCTACCATCACAACGCGAACACCCACTGGCGCTATCCCACCAGTGCGGAGACGGACGCGCTCATCCTCGACGCACGTCGGGCGCTTGCCGATTTCGTGAATGGCGAACCGGATGAGATCGCGTTCGGCCAGAACATGACGACGCTGACGTTTCACGTCGGCCGTGCGCTGGGCCGTGCGTGGGGTCCGAACGACGAGATCGTGGTCACGGAGCTGGACCACCATGCGAACGTCGCACCGTGGCGCGCGCTGGCGAAGGAACGTGGCGTGCGGATCGTCGCGGCCCGCATGCGCACGGAAGACGGCACGCTCGATCTCGAGGATCTCGAGCGCAAGATCACGTCCCACACGAGGCTCGTCGCGATCGGCGGCGCCTCCAACGCGCTCGGCACCATCAACGACGTACGACGCGTGGTGGCAGCGGCACACGCGCACAAGGCGCTCGCGTTCGTGGATGCGGTGCACCTGGCGCCGCACGAGCTCATCGACGTACGACGCATCGGTTGCGACTTCCTCGCGTGCAGCGCGTACAAGTTCTACGGCCCGCACGTGGGTCTGCTCTGGGGACGTCACGCCCTCATCGACTCGCTGGATGTGCCCAAGCTGGACCCCGCGCCGAGCGAGGCGCCGGAGAACCTCGAGACGGGCACGCTGAACCACGAGGGGATCGTGGGTGCGGGCGCGGCCGTCGACTACCTCGCCAGCCTGGCGCGCGGTGCAGCGTCGCGGCGCGAGGCGCTGGCCGCGACGTTCGCCGAGCTGCACCGGCGCGGCGCGTCGCTGTTCGAGACATTGTGGCGCGGGCTCGCCGCCATTCCCGCCGTCACGCTGTACGGCCGGCCGCCCGGCACAGGCCCGCGAACGCCGACCGTCGCGTTCACGCACGCGCGCACGTCACCCGACGACGTCGCCGTCGCGCTCGCGGAGCAGGGGCTGTTCGTGTCGCACGGCGATTTCTACGCCGCGACGGTGATCGACCGGCTTGGCGTCGGTGCGGCGGGCGTGGTGCGCGTCGGCTGCAGCGCGTACACCACGGACGAGGAGGTCGAACGAGTCGTGCGCGCCGTCGCCGCGCTGTGACTACCGGCCGGCGCTGACCGCGTCAGCGGGTTTCTTTTTGTCCAGCGCCGGCACGAACGGATCGTACATCGAGCCGGGGCTCCACAGGATCCATCCGTGGTAGCCGGCATCATACACCGCTTTCTTCTGCGCGGTGATCTGCTCCGGTCCGTATTTCGGCTCGCCGATCGAGAACGCCTGCAGCCAGGGTCGCACGTGCTCGGCCTTCGTGATGCCGAGCTTCTCGTCGCGAGCGCGCGCGCTGTCGAGCGCGATCTTGATGATGTCGTACGGCTGCGCGTTGGGCCGCTCGACGCCCAGCGATCCGCGCGGGTAGTGCGACGGATACACCATCGGCAGCAGCACGTCGGTAACGGGTGAGAGCTTCTCCCAGTTCTGTCCCACCTCGAGCGTGCCGCGCACCGTGGTGACCAGGCCGAAGATGTCCGCCGTCGTGCGCACGCCGTGCTTATCGAGTCGCGCGTTCGATTCCCTGAGGAACGCCGCGAGCGCTTCTGCCTTCGACGTCGTCGCGCCGGGGAACACCTGGGTGGGCAGGCTCTTGTATGGTTCCGGAAAGCGGATGTAATCCCACTGGATCTCCTCGAACCCGAGCCCGACCAGCTCCTCCGCGACCGCGAGGTTGTACTCCCACACGCGCTTGTCGAACGCGTTGACCCACGCCAGACCCTGCTTGTCGCGCCACGCCGAGCTGTCTTCGCGGCGGATGGTCCAGTCGGGATTGTTGTTCGCCGCCACGGGATCCTTGAAGGCCACGAGGCGCGCGATGGGAACGAGCCCGTGCGCCTTCACCGAATCGATGAGCGCCTTCACGTTCGCAACGTGGCCGTGCTGTCCGTCGCCGAAATTGCGCGCCACTTCGGGCTTCGACGACCGATAGTTCAACCCGAACTCGTCCTTCATGTCGATCACGAAGGCGTTGATCTCGGTGGAATCGGCGATCGCGAAGAGATGGTGCATCTTCCTGGCGCTCTGCGGCGCGAACCGGTTGAGATACAGCCCCCGAATCACCGGATAGGTGTTGGTGTCTCGCGGGGCGCTCGTCACGGCCCCTGCGCTGACGGTGACCCTGGCGGAATCCTGGCGTGAGGCGCGGACCGACTGATGGTCACCACCACACGCCGTCGCAAGCGCGGCAAGCAGGAGAAGCGAAGAAGGCGTGTTCGGCACGGGAGTGGAGATACGCAGTATATTTGCCACCGAATGACGCCTTCGCCCTCGGCAGGCAACCTGCCTCGGCCCCACACGCGAGCTGTGCTCGCCGGCGCCCTTCTGTTCTGCGTGGCGGCGTGCGGCCGCCGGTCGAATGGTCCGCCGGACGCCGAGTTCATTCTCGCCGCGGGCGACTCCAGCTATTGGGTGCAGAGCAACGGCTCCAAGATCGCGCTGCGCGGCTCGCCGATGGTCCTGGCGCGGCTGGACGGGCGCTTTCTCGAGCTGTACGTGGAGGACGACGACCAGTCGTTCGAGAACGCCCAGTTTGTGGGACAACGGCTGTTCGAGCGCGACATTCTCCGGGGCGACTCCACCGAAATCTTTCACGACACACTCACCGGCATCATGGCCGACCGGTACGAGCGCACGCATCCCGACGAGCGGCGTCTCAATCCGGACGAAGATCCGAACGAAGAGCCGAGCACCAGCGCGACCACGGACCTGAGCGTGCTCGGCGTCCACGGACCCTACCTGTCGGTCGAGTATCACGTCGACACGAGCAGCACGCGCAACGACACGTGGCATACCACGCGGCACATGGTGATCGACCTCCGCACCGGCGCCCAGATGACGCTCGCCGAAGTCGTCGGCACCGAGGAAGCAGCGTCGGTCATTTCGCGGGGTCGAAAGTTGTTCAACGAGACGCTCGACTCGATCCGCCGCGATACGCGCCCCGTGGCACGCCGGGCCGCACGCGCGATTCCGCACTTCCGCTTCGACCCGACGAGTTTCTCGCTCGCCGCTCCGAACGGGACACTGATGGTCGTATTTTCCGCTCCCGGCCAAGGCAACGGCGGCGAGGGGTTCGTGCTTCCCATGCGGCCCATCCCGGTCACCGAGCCCGCGTGGTGGGCGGCGGCGAGAGGCGCGGTGCCGACGTCGACGCAGGAACGGGAAGAGCGCTGGCAGCACGGCCAGTACACGGTGCGCGCCCAGTACGATACGGGATCGCGTCCCGTACGGCTCTCGCTGGTCGACTCGGCCGGACGAGAATTTCCCATCGGCGCCGTGACCGGCCCGGTGCATCGCATCTACTGGCTCGACAATCCGCCGATCGAGCGCAACGTGCGCGCGGCGCTGTCCCGCGCGTTCGACGAGGCGGCGCTGTACGATGAGGATGCACGCACCGCTGCACTGCCGGGCGCGGTCCTGGCGGCGCGATGATGCGCGCGTCGAAGCCCGTACGCGAGAGCCAGCACGAAACGTCCGAGCTGATGATGCCGCATCACGCGAACAATCTCGGCCATGTGTTCGGCGGCGTGATGCTTTCGATGATGGACAAGACGGCGGCGGTCGCCGCATTCCGTCACTGCCGGCTCAACGTGGTCACGGCGTCGATCGATCGCGTCGATTTCCGCGAGCCGATTCACGTCGGCGATCTCGTCGTGATGAAGGCGAGCGTGAACTACGTCGGCACGACGTCGATGGAAGTAGGTGTGCGCGTCGAGGCCGAGGAGCTGCTGACCGGCCGGCGCCGGCACACCAACTCATGCTATCTCACTTTCGTCGCGGTCGACCGCAACGGACGGCCCATCGAGGTGCCGCTCGTCGTGCCGGAGACCGACGACCAGAAGCGCCGGTATCAGGCCGCCGAGCAGCGTCGCCGTCGTCGCCTGGAAGAGCGCGAAGCCGAGCAGCGCGGAGCCGGGGCGTAACGCTCGACGCGGGCGACGCGGGGCGCGGCGTGTTCCGCGCCACACCGCTGCGCGTTATATCTTCCTCGTCATGCAACGCCTGTTCACCGTCGACGAAGCGAACAAGACGCTGCCGCTCGTGCGTCGCATCGTCGAAGATGTGGTGCGCGAGCATCGCGTCTGGCGCGAGAAGATTCTCGAGCTGGATCTCGTCGCTTCGTCGTCACGGGTGGACGAGCCGCGCGATCGCGCCGAGCAGCTGGAGCGCGAGGCACAGACACTGGCGCGCGAGATCGACGGCTACCAGCGCGAGCTCGAGGAGCTGGGCATTCTGCTGAAGGATCGCCGACTTGGCCTCGTGGATTTCCCGAGTGAGATGAGCGGCCGGCGCGTGCTGCTCTGCTGGCGGCTGGGTGAGGGCGAGGTGCAGTTCTGGCACGACGAGGACGCGGGATACGCCGGCCGCCAACCACTGCAACCTACGCCCGTCGGATGAGGACGTATCGCGCCGCCGATGGCACCGTGTGGGGAGTCAACGTCGTGTTGCCGGGTTCGAGCAACGCGATGGTCATCTTCCGCCATCCCGATGGACAGACGTCGCGGAAGGATCGCTACAACTGGTTCATCAGCACCGCGCCCGAGGCGCGTTCCGTGACGTCGCGTCTGTCCCCGGAGAAGGTGCTCAAGGCGATGGACGACGTGACGGTGGGGCGGTTGTTCGCGCGGTCGATGCCGGTGTCGCGTCCCGCGATCGAGCCGAATCTGGCGCTGGGCATCGGGGGCGGCGCAGCGGGGTTGGCGCGTGGCATCGGCCGCGTGAAACCGGATCCCAGCGAGAGCTTCGATCCCGAAACGCCGCGCGCGAAGAAAAGAACGGCCTAGCGATCGGGGAAGGGAACCTCGATCTCCATGCCGTCTTTCCCGATGGTGACATTCGGGAATTCCGCGCGCGCCTGAGCCTCCAGCTCCGCCGCATCGCGCGAGTATCGCGCCGAAAAATGTGTGAGCAGCAGCCGCCGGCATCCGGCGCGAGCGGCCACGATCGCCGCTTCGCGCGCCGTCGAATGCCCGGTCTCGACCGCGCGTTCGGCTTCCTCGTCGCCGAACGTCGCTTCGTGGACGAGGAGATCGGCATTGTGCGCGGCCGCGACCGTCCCCTCGCACGGTCGCGTGTCGCCCGTGATGACGACGGTGCGACCCGGCCGCGGCGGACCGACGAGGTCTGACGGCGCGATCACGCGACCGTTCTCCAGCGTCACGGATTCGCCGCGATGAATGCGGCCCCAGAGCGGACCTTCAGGAATCCCCATCTGTCGCGCGTGGTCCGGATCGAACCGTCCCTTGCGCGTCACCTCCACGAGTGCGTAGCCCATCGCGGGACCGGGACCATGATCGACCGCGAAGGAGCGGATGCCGTACTCCTTGCGCTCGATGCAGGCGCCGTCGTCGACCTCCGTGATCTGCGCGTCGAACGTCAGGCGATCGACGCCGAATTGCACCGCGCTCCGCAGATGCTTGGCGGCACCCTTGGGTCCCCATAGACGCAGCGCGTCGGTCCGCCCCTGCAGCGCCATCGTGCGCATGAGACCTATCAGGCCGATGACGTGATCGGCGTGAAAGTGCGTGAAGAAAATGTCGCTGAGCGAGAACGAAACCCCGTACCGCATCATCTGCCGCTGCGTTCCTTCGCCGCAGTCGAACAGCATGGTTTCCCCCTCCCGGACCAGCGCGAGGGACGAAACATTGCGTTCCACCGTGGGTCGGGACGCGGACGTGCCGAGGAGCAGGACGGACAGGGACATTTCGCGCGGAATATAGGCTCACGGGGATTTTGGGCCGCTAAGTCCGTTACGGCCCGCACCTTGCTCCTGTGGCGACCGGCACAACAAGCAGAGGGAGCCAGAGAAGCTCGGGAGGGCTGGCGCGGGCATTGCGTCAGGCCAAAGGGACGGCTTCGCGTCGGCACCTCTTTCCTTACGGGAGGGAGTAGTAATGGCGAATAGAGTTGGAAACGACGATCGCGGCATCGGCGGCCAGGTTGGCGGCACGCCAGATCGTGAGCGCCAGCGTGACGTGACGAACGAGCCGAGTCGCAATGGCTCCGGTTCAGTGTCAGCGTCCAACTCCGGCAACGCGAGCAACGGCGGCCGGAAGAGCGCTCGCGGCTTTGCGTCGATGGATCAGACGAAGCAGAAGGAGATCGCGAGCAAGGGTGGACGTGCCGCGCACGCGAAAGGCACCGCGCACGAATTCGATTCGGGTGAAGCGCGTGCCGCTGGTCGCAAGGGTGGGATGGCGGTGAGCCGCAACCGCGAGCACATGGCGGCCATCGGCCGTCGCGGCGGCGAGGCCCGTGGGCAGCGCGCACGGCAGGCGTCGCTCACCGGTGCGTCCGCGAACGGTGGATCGGGCAGCAACGGCGCCGGCCTGCGGTCGGGCGTCGATGGTGCGCGCCAGAACACAACCAGCGGCGCGAGCAACATCGGCAATACCCGCGGAGTCGGCGGCGAGCGCGAAGTCGGGATCTCCGGCATCGGTGCGACGCAGAACTCGCGCGGTGGCGAGAATGCGCTGGGTGGCGAACGTCGCCAGCCGTCGCAGCCCGCCGGTGGGGTAGAAGGAACCAGGGGCGACGAACGGGCGTAAGACGACCGAGCCGCCGAGGGCCACGCCAGTTGCGAGGCGCTCGAGCGAGCAGGTGGTCGGTGCGGAGCTGAGCTCCCCGACCTGCTCAGCGCACCTGGGAGGAGGGGTGGATAGCCGCGTGATGAGCGCGGCTATTCCATTTTATGGACGATTTTTTTCCAGCGCGCGTCGTCGATGTTCCCGCCGCTCACCACCACGACACACGGCGTCGCCGGACGGAATTTCCCCGCCAGCATGCCCGCCACGCCGCACGCCCCCGCGCCTTCCACCCGCGCGTCGTGCTCGCGGTGCAGCCACGCGATGGCGTCCGCGATCTGCTGCTCGGTGACGGTCGCGATCTCGTCGAGCGCCTGCCGGCCGATGTCGAACGCGTCGTCGTCGATCTGGCCGGACAGTCCGTCCGCGAGCGTCGGCTTGATCTCCACCTCCACGATGCGCCCCGCCGCCAGCGAGCGGGCCATGGCGTCGGTGTTCTCGCTCTGCACGCCGTAGATGCGAACGTCGGGGGCCACCTTGCGAATCAGGCTCGCGCATCCGGCGAGCAAGCCGCCCCCGCCGACGTTCACGACGAACGAACGCAGACCGGGAATGTCCGCCAGTACCTCGAGCGCCACGGTACCCTGGCCCGCGAGCAGATTGTCGCCCAGACACGGATTGATGAATTCGCGTCCGCTCGCGCGACTCTCGGCGATCGCCGCGGCCTGTGCGGCGTCATAATCGGGTTGGGCGTCGTCCAGCTCCGCGCCGAGCGCGCGAATGCCGGCCTTCTTCACGTCGGGAGCCGTCTTCGGCACGAAGATCTTTGCGCGGATGCCCAGCGTCTTTGCGGCCAGCGCCACGCCCATCCCGTGATTTCCCGCGGACGAAGCGACGACCCCCCGCTCCCGCTGTTCGCGGTTGAGACACGCGAGCGCGTTGGTCGCACCGCGCAGCTTGAACGACCCCGTCGTCTGCTGGTTTTCGAGCTTCAGGAACACGTCTCCGCCGGCGACGCGGGACAACCCCTCGCTTCTTACCAGCGGCGTGCGCTTGACGTGGGGCGCGATGCGCTGTGCCGCCGCCAGGACGTCTGTGGCCCGCAGGTGTTCGAACATGCTGTGGCTCTTCGTGTTACCAATCGATGAAGTGGTCGTCAACTTGTACGAAGCGCAGATTCTGGCTAGGTTTACAGCATCCCGGCGGCGCTCGCGCCGCCGTTTCGTTGTAGCGACGTAGCGAACATTACAGCGAAATCGGTGTAACCGGGGCTGTAGCTCAGCTGGGAGAGCGCTGCAATCGCACTGCAGAGGTCAGGGGTTCGATCCCCCTCAGCTCCATTTCGCAAGTGTTCGGGCGAAGGTCCGGTCGCAAGGCCGGTATGGATTTCGCCAGAGAGATAAATTGAAATAACTGCCCGCCGCCGATCGGTAGGACGTAGAGTTCCAATGACGGCGAGCGTGGCAAACTCGAAGCCGCGACCTGAGGGTCGGCGGCTTTTTCATTTGCGGGTGTCTGCTGCCCGGATATCCGCCGCCAGGCCCGTGAGCACTTCGGTGAGCCACGCGTACTGCTCGCGCTCCGCGTCGCCCGAGTAGTCGCTCACGGCGATCGCGCCGAGCCGCCCGATGAACCGCAGGATGAGGCTTTCCTTCACCTCGAGGTGCATGCGGCGGTGCAACACCGATTGACCGCCCGCACTGTCGTCGCGCACGCCCACGCGAAACGACGCGCCGCTCCCGGTGAAGGGACGCCGCAGCGGGGACCGCAGCAATCGCTCGGTGACCGGAGGCAGCACCCACTCGGGCTCATGGCGACTCACGAAATTCCACGCGCGTTCGTGCGGCGTTCTGATGATCGTGAGGTCCGACCGGTAGCCGCGAACGCCGAGCGTGAAATGCCGCACCTTCATGGTGAAATCGGCGGTGACCAGCAGCGAATCGGGCAGGGGCAGGTCGCCATCGCTGGGCGACAGCGGGAGGAGTGCGCGATCGAGCGTGCGCGAACGCAGCGCCACGTGTCCACCGCTCACGTCGATCTGCAGGTACACCAGGCCGCGGCCATCGGCGACGCGCGCGTGAAGCACCGTGGACGACGCGTACTTGCGCATGTAGGCCGCGAACGCCGGATATCTGGCGTCGATGCGCTCCGGCGTGACGGAGAACGCGACCGTCGCCAGCGTCGACCGATCGGGAAAGACGTTCCCGCGGATCGAATCCAGCCGGAACAGCTGGCCCAGCGCGGCGGACGCCCGCGGAACGAGCGCGGAATACGCGGCGCGCACGTCGGCTTCGCGATGGCCCTCCGCCACCGACCAGAGGCCGCCGACGAGACGACCCGCCTCGACCGCCGTGAGCTTCCCGATCGCATAGGTCACGTCTGTGTCCCACGCGTACTCGTCCTCGTCGGACAAGCGGGTGAGGTTGATGACGTGTCGCGAGTCCGCGGGTTGCGCGATGGGTGATAGCGCGCGCACGGCATCGATCAGATATCGGCTGCCGCTGTATCGCCCGCTGATGGCGAGCGTCCGGCGCGACGCCGTCCACGCTGTCCAGACGCTCGTGTCATTCCACACTCGGCCGGGAATGAACGCCGCCTCGGCGATTCGCACACGTGCGGCGTCGTACTTCGGGTCGCGCATCGGATCGGCGACGCGAGCGGCGAGGGCGCCGAAGAGCTGCTCGGCGTGGTCCGGAGCGACGGCCGTGGTTGCATTCGCGGACGAAAACGCGTCGCTGCATGCGACGAACAGCACGAAGATGCACGCCCACCCCGCACGGGCTCGACCGTAACGGAACGCGGCGGTGCCGACGCGCGTAAGTTGTGCTGTAGACAGTACTAAGGCCGTGTCTGGAGGAGGCTGGCAGGGTTGCCGCTGCACCGTGGCGCGGCTAGCTTCGGAATCCCCTGCGGTGCGAGAGTACACGCACGCATGACAGTAAGGTCCGCTGCCCCTTGGTGTAACTGGCAACACGTCTGACTCTGGATCAGAAGAGTCCTGGTTCGAGCCCAGGAGGGGCAACTTCAGAAGGCCGGCAGCGCCGGCCTTTTTCGTTGCCCGTCCTGGGACTCGGTCACCTCCTTCGCGCCGCTCAGTCGGCGGTCGAGCCCACAACGGAGGGACCATCAGAAGGCCGGCAGAGCCGGCCTTTTTCGTTGCCGTCCTGGGGCCGGGAGCTGCCGGACTCAACTTTTTTGCCGCGGAACCAGCCTTGCTAATAGTCCAGTCAGCCCGCCGGACAACGGTGTCCGACGGATACTGATGCAGAGGGACGAAGGTGAACGGGCGATTTCCCGATTGGGCGCCGCGCGAGCCGCGCGAGAACCCGGTGGTGAACGGGCCGCGTGTGCTGCGTGACGCAATGACCGGAGAGCTGACAACCGTGGTCGAACGGAAGGCGGATGGCGTCGCCGGCGCGCGCGCCTCGCATTGCCTGCTGTTCCACACGGACCGCGGCTTCACGCGTCTCTGGGTCTATCCCCAGAACTGGGCGGACCTCAGCGATGAGGATTTGCTCAGGCTCGAGGCCCGACAGAATCGCAGCGAAGGGCGCGACTCGCGCTCGGCGTAGCCCCCCGATCAACGCGCCGAGCGCAGCGCCCAGACTTCCACGCGTCCCGGGCCGCTGAGCGGCACCGCCACGCGATTGCGCTTCGTGTCGAACCCGAGGTCGGCCGGCGTGGGCAGGTTGCGAATGAGCTGGTGATCCACGCCGTTCGCGTAGACGTGCACGCTCGAGTCGTTCCAGCACGTGTACAGCACCCGGCCGTCGGCCAACGCCTCGACGCCGTCGTACTTGCCCGGACCGTCGACGAGCACTTCACGCGCGCCACCGCTGTCCTGCGTGAACGCGCTCAACGCGCTGCCGAACGGTGAGAAGTTCACCATGAGCCATCGCCGAGACGCCGCGTCCCAGGTGACGCCATTCGGTCGGCCGAGCTGCGGCCCCGCGGCGATCACGCGTACATGGCGATGTCCATCCATCTCGAACACCCGGTCGCCACCCTTGTACAGGACACCCTTGTCGCTCATCAGTACGCCGGTATCCGTCACACGGATCGTCCCGCCGGGGCCGGCGCCGACGTCGTTGAGCATCGTGACGTGGAACGGCGTGAAGTCCACCTGGCCTACCGGCTTCCCGGTGCGACGGTCGAAGCCCCGCACCGCATCGATGTCGGCCACCCACAGCGTGTCTCCGACGATCGCCATCCCCTTCGGAGCGTTGAGCATGACACCATTGCGTCCGCTTTCGGCGAACACACTGGATTGCGTCAGATCGCCCGCCTGCACGCGGGTGATGTATCCAGCTCCATCCTTGAGGGAGCCGTAGCCGAGCATGTTGGAGATGAAGTACACGTCCTGCTGAGGGTCGTACCGCACCGACTCGGGATCCTCGAGCGCCTCGACGTGCCCCACGGGCGCCACATCGCGGACCGCCGTCCCGCCGGCGCTGTCGACGGGATCGATGGTCAGCTCGCGAGAGGATCTGCACGCCGTCGCGACCACCGCTGCAGCGAGTATGGAAGCGGGCTTGAGCATATACATCCGGGCGTGCACGCTCCGCGCCACGCCCAAGCTAGAAGGGCAGGACTTTCCCCGCGTACGACGCCGCGAAGAGCAGCGCAGCGAACAGCGCCACGAACGCCACGACGAACACCAGCACCGCCTGCCACCACCAGCGCCAGCGATGCGTCGCCCGCACCATGCCGAGTGCCGCGAGCGTCATGAGCACGATGGCGATGATGGGTGTGGTGAAATTCGTCTCGCGCGGAGATTCGCGCGCGATGTCCACGATGGCGATCAACGAGAGTGCGACAACGACAGCGGCCGCGGCCAGCCAGCCGTGGCGGTGCCGGTCGCCGCGGTGCGCAACGACCAGCGCGGCCGTGGTGCCGGCTGCGATCACGACGGCCACGAGAAGCGCGGGGACATCGACGACGGCGCTCATGGACGCGGGAGTCTAACGCACGTCGCCGGACAATGCCGCTCGAACCGCTGACCCGGCGTCGTCAGAAAACGGTTTGCCAATGCAGAAACAGCACACGCTGCTCCGCCGGTGGCGTGGCGTAATGGGCGAACGTCTGCGCCTGGTAATCCATCGCGAACGACACACGTGGTGTCACGTCCCAGGCGACTCCTGCGATGAGGAGCTGATTGATCGGATCGGCGTCGACATTCGGCTGAAAATGATCGAGGCGAGCAATGATCGAGAATGGTGACCGCCCGCGCCGGAACCATTCGACCGGTCGCGCGACCGTGTAGGCGGAGAGCAACTGCCCGGTGCGATCGGCTGTGATGCGCGGTGGTCCGATGGTCTCGACCGTCTCCACGCGTCGCGCCCATTCCGCCGCCGCCGTGAGCCGTCGATCGTGCACTCCCGCGATCAGTCCGTAGCGGTCCCTGCGCAGGGCGTCGGTGTACGTCGCGGGTGCTGTACTGGCGGTGGCTCCTTTGTAGAACCATGGCGACAGCGTCAGTGTGCGGAGGAAACCGGAATCGCGCGCGAGCGGCGTCCAGGTAAAGCGCGCGGCGAAGTCCTTGAAGCGGTCCGTTTCCGCAGCGGCGTAGCCAGGCCCGTTCGTCACGGTGGCGTAGATCTCACCCACTCGACCAGGAAGCGTGAGCTGAGCCGCCATGCCGAGGTCCGCGGAATTGAAGAAGCCCGCACGCTCCACGGGCGTCTGCGAAATCCAGCGCGGCCAGAACAGCTCGGCGTGATCGATGACGACGTTGTTGACGATCCCGATGCGTCCGAGCAGCGCGAGATCCTTCACACCCGCGAGCGCATTGGAAAAGTTGTACTGCAGGTACGCGTACTTCAGCCGGATCGACCAGCCGTTGTAGTAGCTGCCCGCCGTATTCTGAAACACGTCCGTCGTGACGCGGATGCTCGCGTGCTCACCGGCGGGCATGCGGAAGGTGAGATACACGCGCTCGATCTCGAACTTGTTCGGGCTCTTGCCCCCCAGCGGCGCCTTCGACGCGCTATCCGTGCGCACCTGAAAGTTGCCGAGAATCTGGCCCGAGAAATCGATGGCGGATGCGGCGCTGCCTGCGCTGCCTTGAGCGAACGTGACGCCTGGAAAGACGAGCAGCGCAGCAGCCAGCAGGCGTCGGCGCATCGGAAGTCCGGAGAAGAGTCGACGCATTGTAACAGCGCGGCGTCGCAGGGCAAATGCGCCGCGTGCTGCTGTTACACGATCGTCACGTGGTATGGATGACCGCGATCGATCGACGGCTACAGGCCAGTCCGGGGGAAATACAGAGAGATCGTCGTGCCCTCGTCGACGCCACTGGCTGCAGCGACGTGCCCTCCATGGGCTTCCACGAGGTGTTTGACGATCGCGAGTCCCAGTCCGGTTCCCCCCGCTGCGCGCGACCGCGCTGGATCAACACGGTAGAAGCGTTCGAAGATGCGAGACAGATGCTCGGCAGGGATTCCGAACCCCGTATCGTGCACGCCTATCACGAGGTGATCCTTCTCCGAACGCGCGAAGATGGTCACGGTGCCCGCCGTCGTGTGACGCACGGCGTTCTCCACCAGGTTGCTCAACGTCTGTCGCAGCGCCGTGGGGTCCACACGCACCTTTTGTGCATCCGGGGCGATATCGACCGCGATCGTCGTGCCGCGCTGCGCCGCCGTGCGCCGATACGCATCGGCGATTTCGGTCGCCGGTGTCGCAAGATTCACGATCGTCGGCGTCGGCACCCAACCTCCCGACTCGATGCGCGAGAGATCCAGCAGGTCATCCACCAGACGCTGCATACGCTCTGCATTCGCGCGAATCGTCTCGGCGAAATGCGCGTGCTGCGACGCATGCGTCAGCTCACCGATGAGTGTCTCGGCGAAGCCGCGAATGGCCGTGAGCGGCGTCTTGAGCTCGTGAGATACGTTCGCGACGAAATCGCGTCGCATCGATTCGAGTTGCGTGAGCTGTTCGGTCATGCGATGCACGGCGACGGCGAGATCGCCCAGCTCACCGGGCGCCGACAGCGACGGACGCCGTGAGAGGTCGCCGGCGGCGATGGCGGTCGTGACGTCGCGCAACTCCTTCACTGGCTCGGTGATCTGGCGCGAGAAGACGGCGGCCATCGCGATGGCCACGAGCAGCGCGATCAGCCCGGAGATGAAGACGTCGCGCCGTGCGCCCGACACGATCTCCTGCAGCTCGGACGTGCCGATCGACACGCGCGCGACGCGTCCCGCACCGGCCGGCACCGCGACGTACAGCTCGACGTCGCCCTCGGAGGGGCTCGTCCGCTTCGACATCCCGAGCCCGTCGCGCAACGCCGCCGTGATCTCGGGGCGCGACGCGTGATTCTGCAGCGCGGACAGCGCTGGCCCGTCGAACTCGCTGTCGCCCAGCACGTGGCCGCCCGCATCCACGAGCGTCACGCGATGTCCGAGGGCAACTCCCGCAGAATCCGCGAGCGCGTCGGCGTTGGCGGCCGGCCGCCATTCCTGCGCGATGAGGCGCGCCTCGCGCCCGAGCTGCGCCGCCGTGAGGCGTTCGAGGCGGTCGCTGAGACGCTGGTCGCTGAGAATCAGGGCCAGGCCCATGAGCACGCTCACGATCAGCACCGCGCCGAGCAGCAACCGCTGCGCGAGTCTCACCGCGTCAGCGCTCTCCTCCAGCCGATCGTCGCAGGCGATACCCGAATCCGCGCACTGTCTCGATCAGATCTCCGGTCGCTCCGAGCTTGGCGCGCAGGCGTTGCACGTGCATGTCCACCGTGCGCGTCTGGATGTCGGGCGCGGACTCCCACACGCTTTCGAGAAGTTGAGAGCGACTCTGCACGCGGCCGCGGCGGTCGGCGAGCATTAGCAGAAGCTTGTACTCGGTGGCGGTGAGGTCGATGGCGTTTCCGTCGAGACGTACCACGTGCGCGGCCTGGTCGATTTCGACGGGTCCAACGTGCACAACATTACCCCGCTCACCCGCGGTCACGCGAGTTCGCCGCAGGATGTTGCGCACCCGCAGCACCAGCTCCTGCGGGCTGAACGGCTTGACGAGATAGTCGTCCGCGCCGAGCGAGAGACCCTGCACGCGATCCGGCTCTTCGCGGCGCGCGGTGAGCATCAGCACCGGTATCTCGGCCAATGCGTTCTCCGCCCGCATCCGCTCGAGCACTTCGAAACCGGAGAGCTCGGGGAGCATGAGGTCGAGCACCACGAGAGCAGGTTGTTCGTCGCGCGCGGCCTGCAGCGCCTCCGTGCCTGTCGTCGCGGTGGACAGCCGGTAGCCCGCCCTCGCCAGATGGTACGTGACGAGCGCGAGGATGTCCGGCTCGTCGTCGACGACGAGAATGCGCTCGCCGGGGGCCGCCATCCGTTCCGGGTGAGAATTCGCAGGCGCCGAAGCGCCATGGCCGCGCTGGTTACGCACGCGTGATGAAATCTGGGGACGTTGCCCGACGCGGGCAGTAGCCAGGCTGTTACGATCCTGTAACAAAGGTCATCGGGCACATCCTTTGCCCCCACCAAGGCATCGTGCACCACGCTCGCCCCACCTCGGCGATCCTCGCCGTCATCCTGCTCGTCGCCGCGGCACGCGTGGACGCTCAGGAGCGCGCCGATTCCGTCCCGCCGGTGCCGTGCGACAGCCTGCCGGTGTCCTCGGTTGCCGTCACGACGCACCGCCCAACCTTCAAGGGCGCGCTCGGCTGGTGGCGCAAGGTGGCGCGCGCGTTCGGCCTGCATCACGACACCACGGAGCCGGCGCTCGTCCGACGCTTTCTCACCCTCGATCCGGGGCGCGCGTGCACGGAGTTCCGCCGCACGGAATCCGAGCGCATCCTCCGCGCGCAGCCGTATCTCGCCGATGCCTCGGTCACCACGACGCGGGTAGGTGACAGCGTGGCCGTCACTGCGAGCACGATCGACGAAGTTCCGGTCGTCGGCGGCGCGCGCGTACGGCGCGGCAGCCTGGACGCACTCAGTCTCGGCACGATGAACTTCCTCGGCGCTGGCATGCTCGTCGAGGGCCGCTGGGAGCAGGGCCACGTGTATCGCGACGGAATCGGCGCCAGGCTCTCTCATACGCAACTGTTCGGACATCCGTACGTCCTCGCACTCGACGGCATCCGTCATCCCATCGGCGAGGAGTACGGCGCGGCCGTGAGCCATCCCTTCCTCACGGACCTGCAGCGGCTGGCGTGGCACGTCGGCTACCGCACGAGCAAGGACTTCGCGCGCATGCGTCGCCCGGACCGCGTGCAGGTGGCGGAGCCGTTGAATCGCACGCTTTGGGACGTGGGCGGCGTGGTGCGCGTCGGCCCGCCGCGGCGCTTGTTGCTCATCGGCGGCGTCGTCACGGGAGAACACCTGCTGCCGCAGAACAATCTCTTCGAGGTGGACACGGTGAGCGGGCTCCTCACACCCACCACGAACGACATTGCGCAATATCAGAGCTTCGATCAGCGCAGCGTCGCGAGCGTTCTCGGCGTACGCGCCCTGACGTATACGCGCATGCGCGGGCTCGACGCGCTCGTCGCCGAGCAGGACATCGCGACGGGAACGCAGCTCGCGACGATGGTCGGCACGCGACCGTTCTCCGGGCCCATCCTCCAGAACGGTTTCGCTTCGGTCGACCTGTACAGCGCCGGTCGCAGTGCGCGGCACTTCGTGGGCGTGCGCACCGAAGTGGAATCACGGGCCGATCTCGGCAAGCGCGAGTGGCAGCATCTGGTCGCGAGTGGACGCGCCGCCTGGTACTTCACACCAACGCGCACGTGGACGCAGGAGGTCGCGCTCGAGGGCGCGGGCGTGTGGCGATCGATCATCCCATTCCAGCTCGAGCTCGGCGACCGGCAGGGCGGCGTGCGTGGCTACGCTCGATCGCTCGAGGCCGGAGCGCAGCGGCTCATCCTCCGCGTGGAGGAGCGCGCCGACCTGGGACGCTTCCAGAAGGATCGGGCGGCGCTGGGAGCCGGTGTGTTCGCGGACGCCGGCCGCATCTGGGCGGGCGACGCTCCCTACGGGACCAACACACCGGTTCGCGCGAGCGTTGGCGTCGCGTTGCTTGCGGCAGTGCCCGTGCGTTCGCAGCGGACTATCCGTGCGGAGGTGGCGGTGCCGCTCGCGCGTGCGGAAGGGGCCCGGCCGGAATTACGTTTCACCATCCGTGAACCGGCGCGCGGCTTCTGGACGGACCCGCCACGCGTGCGGTGGGCGCGCCTGACGGCGGTACCTCAGGAAATCTTCGGGCTGCCCTGATCCGCTCACCCACAACATGTCGCGATACCTGACACCGCTGCGCTGCGTGTTCCTGCTGTGCGCCCTGGTCGCGTCGTGTGAGAGCGTCACCGAGGTGGTGGCGCACGACACCTACTCGGCGTCGTTGTCGGGCGCCGCGGTGCGGCCGGATACGGTCGAGACCAGCGGCACGGGATCGTTTCACATCACGCTCGCGTCGGACACGAGCGTCGCGACCTACGATCTCTCGTTCTCGGGGCTGAGCGACGTCGCGACGTCGGCGCATCTCCACGGACCCGCGCAGGACACCGTCGCCGCCGGCGTGCTCGTGGATTTCGCCGCACTCCCGGATGGCGCGGCGGGGACGCTGCAGCTCGGAACGTCCGGCCAGGCGAACGGCACCATCGATCTCGCGAAGCCCGTGACGGCCGGTGTGAGCGGTGATTCGCTGAAGCGGTTGATCATCGCGGGGCTGCTGTACGTCGACGTGCACACGAGCGCGCACTCTCCCGAGATTCGCGGTCAGATCAAACGCTGAGCGTCACTCGACGGGCAGGCGTACCGTCGCGACGCATCCGGGCGCGTCGTGACGGTTCTCGAGCGCGATGCTCCCCCCGTGCGCTTCGGCGATCTGCCGGGACAACACCAGGCCGATGCCGGAACCTTCCGGTTTCGTCGTGAAGAACGGAACGAAGAGATTGGCGCCGCTCGTCACGCCCGGTCCGTCGTCCACCACCTGCACCTCGAGCGTGCCGTTGTGCCGCGCCCATGACAGCGACACGCCGCCGTGCGTCTGCAGCGACGCGTCCACGGCATTGCGCACGAGATTGATGAGCAGCTGGTCCAGCTGATCGCCGTCGGCACGGATCGTCACGCGCGGCCCGCCGCGTATCTGGACGGAGAGCCGCGTCTCGAGCGCGGCGATGCGACGCACCCAGGAGTCGACGTCCACCGGGGCGAGTTGGGGCGTGGGAAGGCGGGCCAATCGCGCGTACGACGACATGAACCGCACCAGCGCTTCCGCGCGGCCGGCGATCACCGTCAGTCCGCGCTGCAGGTCGTCGTCCGCGTCGGGTGCGCGCGGCTGCCGGTCGAGGATGGCCTGCAGACTTCCCGCGAGCGACTTGATCGGCGCCAACGAGTTGTTGATCTCATGGCTCAACACGCGCACGAGACGCTGCCACGCCTTGAGCTCCTCTTCGCGCAGCGTCTTGCTCAGATCCGCCAGCACGAGCAGCGTGTGCGGCTTGCCGTCCTGCCGGAAGATCTGGCGACGCACCTCCCACCGCCCGCGCGCGCCGGGCAATGTCATGTCCATCGCGCGCGGCGTCTCGCCGCCGAGCGGTTCGGCGAGACCCAGCTGGTCGGCCGTGCGCCCCAGGAGACGCTCCTGTGGCTGGTCAAGAACCCGCGCGCCCGCCCTGTTCACGAGCCGCAGACGCTGGCGCTCGTCGAACGCGTACACCGCGACGTCGATCTCCGCCATGACGGTGCGCAGGAGCGTGGACGCTTCCATGGCGCCGAGTCGCTGCGTACGCAATGTCTCGCCAAGCACGTTCGCCTCGAGAAAGGCGAGGCCGAGCGCGTCCTCCCGATCGGCGCCGCGCGCGCGAATGGAGTAGTCGCCTTCACGCAGCGCGCCCAGGAGATTGGACAGTGTCTGCAGCGGACGCACGACACGCTCGCGAACGATGGCGGCGACCACGAGCCACGTGACGACGATGATCGCTCCGACGGTCCACTGGACCTTGCCGGAATAGTTGTCGTGGATGAGCAGTACGATCGCGACCGCCACGGCGGGCAGGCCGCCGAACAGCGCCAGGCGGAAGATCTTCCGCTCGTACGACGACGATCCGGACGAGAGTTTGAGCTTGCTTAGATCGTGCTCTTCGGTCGGGGCATTAGAGTCCATATGCGGCGATGCGCCGATACAGTGCGCTGCGTGAGAGACCCAGCGCCTTGGCTGCCTGGCTCACGTTGCCACCATAACGGTCGAGCGCCTTCCGGATCAACACGCGCTCGACGTCCTCGAGCGGCAGGTCCTCCAGCTTGCTGTTGGCGGCCGACGGCGCACGAAGCGCCAGATCCGCCGCGCGCACGGTGTCGCCGTGGGCGAGGAGCACCGCGCGCTCGATCGCGTGGCCCAGCTCGCGGATGTTTCCCGGCCACGGATGCTCCAGCAGCTGCTGCATGGCGGAGGCGTCGAACCCCTTGAGCTGCTTGCGATACCGGCCCCCGTGCTGTCGCAGGAAGTGCATCGCGAGCGGGGCGATGTCGTCGCGGCGTTCGCGCAGCGGCGGCAGATGGATCTCGATGGTATTGAGGCGGAACAGCAGGTCTTCGCGAAAACGTCCGGACGCCACTTCGTCGTTGAGGTTCACGTTGGTGGCCGAGACGACGCGCACGTCCACCTTCCGCGGTTTGGCCGACCCCACGCGCTCCACTTCGCCCGTCTGCAGGACGCGGAGGAGCTTGGCCTGCTGCGCGAGGCCCAGGTTGCCGATCTCGTCGAGGAACATCGTGCCGCCGTCGGCGAGCTCGAAGCGGCCGACACGATCCGTCTTCGCATCGGTGAATGCGCCGCGCACGTGACCGAACAACTCACTCTCGAACACGCCCTCCGACAGGCCGCCCATGTTCACCGCGATCAGCGACCGCGGTGCTCGCGGCGACACGGCGTGCAGCCATTGCGCCACGAGCTCCTTTCCCGTTCCGTGCTCGCCGCTCACGAGCACGTTCGCGTCCGACGGGCCCACGCGCTCCATCAGCTGCAGCACCGGGCGCATCTTGGGGGATTCCGCAATGAGCTTCGGCAGGCCGCCGGCGCTCGGACGCAGCAGCCGGTTCTCCGACTCCAGCCGCTGCGCACGGCGCAGCGCGCGTCCCAGCTCGATCTGCGTGCGCAGCACCGAGAGCAGCCGCGAATTGTCCCACGGTTTCTCGATGTAGTCCTTGGCTCCGCGCCGCAACGCGTCGACGGCGCCGCCCACGCTTCCCCAGGCCGTCATGACGACGATGGGCAGTGTCGGCTCCAGCACCTGGAGCTGGTCCAGCAGCTCGAGCCCTTCGCGCCCGGACGTCGTGTCGCGCGTGTAGTTCATGTCGAGCAGCAGCGCATCGAAGTCGCGCCGCTCGAGCGCGTGGAGCACGGCCGCGGGAGAGTTCACGGCCTGCGTCTCGAACCCTTCGTTCTTGAGGAGGAGACGCAGTGCCTCGATGACGTCAGGCTGGTCGTCGGCGATGAGCACCGACGCTGCCTCGGCGCTCACCGCGTTTCCGCCTCCAGCCAGCCATCCTTGAGATTGATGATGCGATGGCCGTAGCGCGCGTTCTCCTCCGAGTGCGTCACCTGCACGATGGTGGTGCCTTCACGATTCAGCATGGTGAAGAGCTCCATGATCTCCCGCGCCTGCGAGGAGTGCAGGTTGCCGGTGGGCTCGTCGGCGAGGATGAGGCGCGGTTTGGCGATCATGGCGCGCGCCACCGCCACGAGCTGCTGCTGGCCGCCGGAGAGCTGTCGCGGGAAGAGATCCTTCTTCGCCACCATCCCGAAGCGATCGAGCGCGTCGGCCACGATCGCCTCGCGCTCCGACTTCTTCACATTCCGGTACGACAGCGGGATGTCCAGGTTCTCCGCCACCGTGAGATCGTCGATCAGATGGTACTGCTGAAACACGAAGCCGATGTGCTGCTTGTTCAGCGCGACGCGCTGCTTCGGATTCATGCGGTGCACGGGTTCGCCCAGGAACCAGTACTCACCGTTCCACTGGTGGTCGAGCATGCCCAGGATGGCGAGGAGCGTCGACTTGCCGGCGCCGGACGGTCCCATGATCGAGACGAATTCGCCCGACTGGATATCGAAGGTGATGCGTCGCAGCACGTACATCTTGCCCGCGGGCGTCTCGAAGACTTTCTCGAGGTCACGGAGGCTGACGAGCGGCACGCCGATCGGCGGTTGGGCGACGGCCACCGGCGCATCCTTCGACGACGATCTGAAGCCGAACATTGCTGCGTCCCGGATTGAGGTGATGCCAGAAGCTATGCGATGCCGTCGCTTCGGAGGCAAAGCCGCGGCTGCAGGGGGGCAAACCCCTGCGGCCGAAGCTTCGATTGTGCTGGCTAGTGCGACGCCGTGACGCCGGCGCCCACCTGCTGACCACGACGCTCTTCCACCACACGTCCGTCGAACAGGTGAATCTCGCGGTCGGCATGCGCCGAGTACCGCGGATCGTGCGTCACCATGCAGATCGTGGCGCCACCGCGGTGCAGCTCGCGGAGCAGCTCCATCACCGCTTCGCCGTTCACCGAGTCGAGGTTACCCGTCGGCTCGTCCGCGAGCAGGATGAGTGGATCGCCCGCGACCGCGCGCGCGACGGCGACACGCTGCTGCTGACCGCCGGAGAGCTGCGCGGGATAGTGCTTCATGCGATGCGTCATCCCCACCTTCTCGAGCGCTTCGGTGACGCGACGCTTTCTCTCGGAGGCGCTCAGCCCTCTGTAGGTGAGCGGCAGCTCGACGTTCTCGTAGACCGTGAGGTCGCCGATCAGGTTGAACGCCTGGAAGATGAAGCCGATCTGCCGGTTCCGGATGCGCGCGCGCTCCGCCGCGGACAGACGCGCGACCGGCTCGCCCGCGAGCGTGTACTCGCCGTCGGTCGGCGTGTCGAGCAGTCCGAGCAGCGACAGCAGCGTGGTCTTGCCGCATCCCGACGGGCCCGAGATGGCCACGTACTCGCCCGGCTGGATCTGCAGATGCACGTCCTGCAGCGCGTGTGTCTCGACTTCGTCGGTGTAGAAGACCTTCTTGATGCCCTCGAGATGGATGAGCGGCTTCTCGCTGTCAGGCGTGAAGGGCGTCTTGGCAGAGGCGGGAGTCGTCATAGGAAAGACTGGGAAAGGGGGAAGCGGGACGAGGGAAGATGGAGGGGCGGGTTATCTCTTGAGCCGTACGCGGTTCACGTTGTCCCACTGGGACATGTCGGAGATGATCACGCTGTCACCGGGCGCGAGCCCGTTGATGATCTCGACGGTGTTCACGGACGCGCGGCCGAGCTTCACGTTCACGCGCGAGGCTTCCTTGCCATCGTCGCTGACCTTGAACAGCCCGACCGTGCTTTCAGGCGATCCGTACGCGGGGCGTCCCACGTACAGGACGTTCGGCAGACGCTCGATCTCGATGGTGCCGTCGACGCTGATGTCGGCGCGCGCACCCTTGGGCAGGTCGCCGTCCAGCGCGACCTCCACGACCACGGTGCCCTGCTGCGAGCCGGGATCGGTGCGCATGACATGTCCCTCTACGACACCGTTGCGCGTATCGACCGTTGCCTTCTGGCCGATGGCGATATCCTTCGCTTGCGTTTCCGGCACGCGGAGCACCGCCTTGAGCCGTCCCGGCTGCGCCACGCGCGCGAGCTCCATGCCCGGGTTCACCCACTGGCCGAGCTCGAGGGGCACGCCGGCGCCGAGGTTCAGCAACACGCCGCTTTCACCCGCCATCACGTGCATCGAGTGCACGCGGTTCTGCTGCTCTGCGGCGATGGCGGTGAGACTCTGCACCTGCTCTTCCGTGAGACGCAGCTGCTCCTGGCTCGACTGGTCGATCTCCGCCAGCTGCTGCTGCTCGATCTCCATGCGTCGCGAGAGCTCGGCGTACCTGTCTCGCGCCGCGGCGATCTCGCTCTGCGACGCGAGGCCTTTCTTGTCGAGCGCCTCGGTGACCTTGATCTGCCGGCTGGCATCCTCGAGCTGCGTCTTCAGCTGCGCGATGACGCCTTCCTGCGCGAGACGCGTCTGCTGCAACTGGCGCTTGAGGCTGGCAAGCTGTCCGCGCGCGGCCGTGGTGGCCTGGTCGGCGGCGAGCGCCTGCAGCTGAACGTCCGTGTTACTGAGCTCGACCAGCAGCGTGTTCGGGTTGACGGTCACGCCCGGACGCAGCGGAAGCGCCTCGATACGGCCGGCTGTCACCGCTGCGATGATGCGGATGTGCTCGGGAACCAGCGTGCCCGGTGCACGCACTTCACGCAGCAGCTCGCCGCGACGCACCGAGTCCACCCACAACGTGGCGCGTTCGACGCTTGGCGCCGCGGGTTTCAGCCGGCTGATGCCGAGCGAAACCAGGACGATCGCCACGATGCCGGAGCCCCACGCGATGTACTGCTTTCTCTTGGACGGAGGTGCGCGTTTGATATCCACGAAGTGATCTGTTGGGAGTTGGAGATGGAGGGCGAGCTGAAGCAAACTGGACGTTCAACCCACTACTCCTGACTCACCACTAATAAAGGAAGGGACATGCCGCCCGACCAGCTCTCATATCTTTCGACGGCACAATACATTACGAGTCGAGCACTGCTTGTTTTTTCCGGCGTCTTGTCCGTCTCCGGGATTCAACGTCCCAAAAGCGGACATACTTTCTTGGCGAGTGCGATGGCGGTATCCTGCTCCGGAACCGCGGTACCACCCGCCGGTACATAGACGTAAGACATACGTATCGGAGTTTCAGTTGAAACGACTCTTGCTCGTCGTCACCGCGGCCGCCGCCGCGGTCCTGTTGGTCGCTCCGCGCGCAGCCGCGCAGAACGACCCCAGTGGCAAGTGGGTGCTCAGGGCTTCGGGCGGTGCGCGTCGCGCTGTCGCTGCCTCCCCGCGCACGACGATCATCGTAGTGCCACGGCAGCCGTACTATCCGCGATATCCCTACGGCGGCTATCCGCAATACACCGTGGGCGGATCCTCATACACGGTGCGCGACGCGTCCCGGCGCCAGCGCTATCCGATGTATCCCGACGCCGGCCCCACCTACGTCGCGTATCCAGTGGCCTACACGTACATCCCCGCCGTGCTTCTGTCCGACGGTACCGTGCTCGCGAACTTCGGCATGGGCTTCGAAGTCGTGCAGCGATTCTGCGGCAGCACGTACGTGAGCAACTCGCCGTTGATCGTCTCACCCAATGGGCAGCCGGTCATGAGCGGCGACCTGCCGCCGGCGCCGAATCAGGCGACACAGTCGGCTCAGAATCTTCCCTCGAATCAGCGCTTTCCGGTGCGCACCGGCGTGTCACAGACGTCGTGCTATCTGCAGGCCGGAGACGGCGGCTACCTGGCGCGCTACTGATCGCATCGCGACCGACGTTGCGTCGCGTGGCGTTCGGCGCCGCGCTGTTCGCAGTGCTGGCCTCACCCGTCGAGGCGCAAGACACGACGTCGCGCGCGCGCGACACGCTGGCCACGGCGGATTCCACGCCGCGTCCATTCCGGGTTTGCGCCGGTGGCGACGTCACGCTCGGCACCAACCTCGATCCTAAGTGGGCACCCGCGGCCAACCGCCAGCTGCGCGCGCTTTTCGGCCTGTCGGCTGATCCGGACTCGCTCGTCGCGCCGCTGCGTCCCCTCTTCGCCGACGCCGACGTCGTGCTGCTCAACGTCGAAGGCGCGATCGGGAGCGGCGCCGCGGAGCCGAAGTGCGGCAGGAAGGCGAAGCACTGCTACGCGTTTCGCGGAGAGCCCGAGGTCGCCCGTGCGCTGCGCAGCATCGCCGACTCCGACGCCGTGGTGATCGGCAACGTGGCCAACAACCACGCGCGCGACGCCGGCGATGACGGCGTCGATTCCACCGTTGCGCATCTCGCGCGCGCTCGCGTGCTCGCGACGGGCAATGACACGTTGGCGACACCGGTGGTGCTCCCCGATGGACGGCGCTTTGCCGTCCTCGGTTTCTATACGTCCACGGAGACACCGGATGCGCGCGACATCGCGGCGGTGCGTCGTCACGTTGCGCGCGCGGTCGCCACGTACGGCACGGTGATCGTCACCGCGCACATCGGCGCCGAAGGCGTCGGCGCTCAGCGCACCCGCGACAGCACGGAGCTGTTTCTCGAATCGAAGATCGACCGCGGCAATCCGGTGGCGTTCGCGCGAGCGGCGCTCGATGCCGGAGCGACGATGGTGATCGGACACGGACCGCACGTGTTGCGCGCCGCCGAGTGGCGGGACGATCGCCTGGTGCTCTACTCGCTGGGCAACCTGCTGACGTACGGTCCGTTCAATCTGGTGGAACCGATGAATCGCGGTGTCGTGGCGTGCGCGGACATCGCCGGTCGATCGGTGCTTGGGGCGGATCTGCGCTCCACGATGCAGCGCGCGCCGGGCGTCGTGATGCCGGATGTGTCACGCCGCGCCCTTCACCTCATCGATTCGCTCAGCGTCCTCGATTTTCCGGGCACGGGCGCACGCATCGATACGTGGGGAGAAATCCTGCACCCCTGACCGCTAGTTGATCGACGCCAGCAACCTGCGCGCGCCCTGCATCGGCCGGATCAGCCGCGACGGTTGACGGTCCAGCGGGCTGACGACGACTCGGCCGGCAACGCTGCTCGCGTGCACGAACTTTCCGTGGCCGACGTAGATACCGATGTGTGAGACGCGTTTGCCGTCGCCAAAGGCGAGCAGGTCGCCGGGGCGCAGCGCGTCGCGCGGCACGGCCACTCCGGTGAGCGCCTGTCGGTCCGCGGTGCGGGGCAGCGTCATGTGCATCTGCAGATAGACCCACCGCACGAGACCACTGCAGTCGAAGCCGCGACGCGGGGTCGTACCGCCGAGCACATACGGCATGCCGAGCTGGGTGAGCGCGAGCGTGACCATCGAGTCGCCGATCGCCGCGAGCACGAGCGGCTCCAGCTGCGGCGCGACGCCGTGCACGCCGATGCCGCGCGGAATCGCGCGCGTGGTGGCGCCCGCAGCAGATGCGCGCGCCGCCAGTCGAGGCGTTCGCGTGATCGTGGCGCTGAGGGTAGACGCGCTCGACGTCACCGCCAGCGCGACGACCAACCCAATCCTGATGTGACGATCGTGTGTCATGTCAGAGCCCGCTTCGGTCCTGTCGGGCAGTGACATTGGCAAGGGCAGCGCCGCTGTTCAGCGGATCATGTGTTTTTTGGTGATACAAATCATGTCGGGCTCGGCAGGCACACCGGAGAACACCGAGTCGCTCTGGTCTTATTTCTTCGGCTCCAGGATGTCGTCGATGCGGTGCACCGACCCCGCGAGATGCAGCTCCGTGGCGCGGTCGCCGGCCCGCGGGATCGCACGCTGAATGTCGGCGCGCAGCGCGACGAGCTCACCGCGCAGCTCGGACTTCGCGTCCTCCGACAACGGCTCGGGCGGCGGCCCGAAGAAGTTCTGTCGCGGCTGATTCGCGTTCACCGGTGGCGGATTGAGCTTGCGATCGATCGCCGTGAGGAAATCGTTCTGCAGCTCGCGCCGGAACACGTCCACGGACGGCCGCGCGCACGACAGTTCCTCCCAGATGCCTCGGCGCACGTCATCGAGCATCGACGCGAGCGTGTAGACTTGCGACCTGTCCGTCGCGGTGCCCTCCTGCTCGAGCAGGCGATTCAGGCGGCCATCGTCCAGGAGGTTGTTCAGCACGCGCGTCTGTGCGTTGCTGATGCGCGTGACCATGCCGCCGGCCTCGATGCGCGCGCCGATCTCCGGTTTGATGAGCCAGTGGGGCGTGCGGAAGACGTTGTCGTTCAGGAAGCGGACGGCGTCGGCCTGACGTGCGCGCGGGATCGCCACGTACACGGGACCGGGCTGGCTGCCGGACTTGTATTGCACCGTACCGCCACCCACGAGCGTGGCGACGTGGTTGGCTTCCGTGGCCCACTGCCCGACGGTGCGGTTGTAGATCTCCTGGAGATCGCTGTTGTCCTCACCGGGTCGGATCGTGGCACCGGGGATGTAGTTCACGACGCGCTGCAGGTTACGGTAGCCGAGCGTGGTGGATTTCACGGGATCGGCGTCGCCCACGGCCTCGCTGAGCGTGCCGGTGCCGCCGAACTCGTTCTGCGCGGAGAAGCGGTACCACGGAATCGTGTCCTGCATGCGGGCCCACTGATCCAGCGTCGGAAGCTCATCGGCCGGTGAGTGCGCGCCGGGAATCGGCTTGTATCCCCACATGATCGCGTACTTGTCGTACGGACCGACGCGCGGAATGAGGTCTTCCAGCGCGATGCTGTCTTCAGGCTGCGCGACGTAGTTGAAGCGGGAGTAGTCCATGATGCTCGGACTATGTCCCATGCGGTGCACCCACGTGCGGCTTCGCACGCTGTCCGCGGGATAGGTGGAGCTGCCGATCTGGTCGTGCTGGAGACCGAGCGTGTGGCCGATTTCATGGGCGACCACGAATTGCAGCAGCCTGCCCATCAGCGAATCGGGGAACGGCATCCGGCGCGCGCGCGGGTCCAGCTGCGACGCCTGCGTGAAGTACCACGCCCGTTGCAGGTTCAGCACGTTGTGGAACATGCGCACCGATCCGTTGAGGATCTCGCCCGTGCGCGGATCGTGCACGTGCGGGCCGACGGCGTTCTCGACCGTCGATGGCAGCCAGCGAATCATCGTGTGGCGCACGTCTTCGGCGGACCAGTCGGGGTCGTTCGCCGGGACGTCGGCCGCGACGATGGCGTCCTTGAAGCCCGCCGCCTCGAACGCGGGCTGCCACTCGAGAATGGCGGCGCGAACGTACGGCTTCCACTGCTCGGGCGTCGCCGGATCGACGTAGTACACGATCGGCTTCTTCGGATAGCAGAGGTCACCGGCCTTGCGATCACTGCACTCGAGTCGATAGCGCGTGATGTAGCGACGCTGCGCCGCGCGCTGCTCGCTCGTGCCGAAATCCACCTGGCGGATGGAGAAGAAGCCGACGCGCTCGTCGAAGCGGCGCGGCATCATGGGCACATCCGGCAGACGTACGATGCTCCAGTGCGCCAGGACGCTCTCGGCGGGCCGCGGTGCGCTGGCGGCACCGCCGCCACCTCCGCCGCCCTGCGGCGCGCCGGCTGGCGTCGGTACACCGGTCTGCGTGGCCTCGACCTCGACGTTCTCGGGGAAGGCAAGCGCGCGCTCGATGTACGAACGCTGCGGATCGATGGTGCCGCGGATCGCGGCGACTTCCGGGATCGCGGTGGTGAACAGCCGCGTGACGTCGATGACGGCGGCGCTGTCCGGTCCCCACGCTTCGACGTTGAAGACCGCGACGATCGGCGGGTAATTCGAGTTCGTCACGGCCTGGTACACGGACAGGCTCGTGTCCGCGGTGATGTTGAACGTCGGCGTGCGGAGGATGATCCGGTTGCCGTTGCGGTCCCACCGCAGCGTGCGCTCGCCGAACTCGTCGCCGGCGTAGAACGGGAATCCGCCGCCACCGCCGGGCGTGGGATTCGGATCGGTGGCCGCGGCACGCGCGTACCGTCCGACCATGAGCTGGTCGCGACCGAATTCGCTACGCGGAATCTCGAAGTACAACCGTTCATTCACGCGGTGCACGGTGAACAGCCCGCGTCGCGACCGCGCTTCGGATGTGATGACGCGATTGTATGGGCGAGGCCGCGGAGCTCCGATGGCGCGGCCACCGGCGGTGGAGTCGCCGCCCGCTCCTTCGGGAGCCTGCGCAGCGGGGAACGGGCGCGTGGGTTGCTCCGAGGGTGCCGGGACCGGTGCGGGCGAGGGTGCGGGCTTGCTGGTGCATCCGGCGACAGCAGCGCCGGCGAGAATGAACGCGATCGATCTCTTCATGACTGCCGTGTTGTGAGGGTGGTCTATCGGAGGCCGAGGAGCTTGTGCGTCTGGAGACTCAGACGCCAACGCGGGTGCGCGAGACAGTACGTCATCGTACGCTGGACATTCGCCGAGAGCTCGGGGCCATCCATGGGCTGGAGCGAAAAATGGCGAAACCCGAGGTGCTCGAAGCGCTCGGGTTGCGCATCAGGTTCGACCTGTGGGAATACGAGCTTGAGCTCATCGCCGTTGAGCAACCTCAGCGGCGCGTTGGCCTTGGGGCTGACACAGATCCAATCGATTCCGGCAGGCGGGAGCTGCGTGCCATTGGTCTCCACGGCGATCGCGAAGCCGCGCTGGTGCAGCGCGTCGACGAGCGCGGCGTCCAGCTGCAGCAGCGGCTCACCGCCGGTGCAGACCACGAATCGCTGTTCCGCTGAATCCGTTGGCCACGTCGAGGCGACACGGTCCGCGAGGTCGTCTGCGGTCGCGAACTTTCCGCCGTCCGGACCCGTCCCCACGAAATCCGTGTCGCAGAACTTGCACACGGCCTTGTGCCTGTCGTCTTCGCGGCCCGTCCACAGGTTACAGCCGCTGAACCGGCAGAACACCGCGGCGCGGCCGGTGTGAACGCCCTCGCCCTGCAGCGTGTAGAAGATTTCCTTGACCGTGTACACGACTTCAATGCGTCTTGTATCGGACGGGATCTTCGAGGCCGGCGTCCGCGAATCCCTTCAATCGTAAGCGACAGGAGTCACACTCGCCGCACGCGACGCCGTGAATAGTGGGATCGTAGCAGCTCGTCGTCAGCGAATAGTCCACGCCGAGGGATGCGCCGAGGGCGATGATCTCGGCCTTCGATTTGTCGATCAGCGGTGTGCGAATGTGCAGCATCTTTCCTTCGACGCCGGCGCGTGTGGCGAGGTTCGCCATCCGCTGGAACGCCGCGATGTACTCGGGGCGGCAGTCCGGATAGCCGGAGTAGTCGATGGCGTTCACGCCGATGTACACGTCCTGCGCCTGAAGCACCTCCGCCCACGCAACGGCGAACGACAGGAAGATGGTATTCCGGGCCGGCACGTACGTCACCGGGATCCCGCGACTGTCGACATGAGGCGCCCGGCTCTTCGGAACGGGCATGTCGCTCGTGAGCGCGGAACCACCGAACGTGCGCAGGTCGATGTCGACGACCACGTGATCCGCGACGCCGCTGGCGTGCGCGATTCGCCGCGCCGATTCCACTTCGATCTCATGTCGTTGACCATACCGGAACGTCATCGCATGCGCATCGAATCCGTCGCGTTTGGCGATCGCGAGCACGGTGCTCGAGTCCAGGCCGCCGCTCAGCAGCACCACCGCGCGTTTCATCGCAGCGCCTGATCGAGATCCTCGACGAGATCGTCCGCGTGCTCGAGACCGATGGACGCGCGCAGGAGATTCTCGGGCGCCCGCGTGTCGGGGCCTTCCACGGACTGCCGGTGCTCGATGAGTGACTCCGTGCCTCCCAGGCTGGTCGCGCGCGTGAACACACGCAGCCGGTTCGTGAAGGCGATGGCCGCATCGCGGCCACCGCGCACCTGGAACGAGAGCATCGCGCCCGGTGCCGCCATCTGCCGCGAGGCGATGTCGTGCGCGTGATGGGATTTCAGGCCGGGGTAGTGCACCGCCTCGATGCGCTTGTGCGCCTCGAGAAATCCCGCCACGCGACGCGCGTTCTCCGTCTGCGCGCGCACGCGCCACGGCAGCGTGCGAATGCCGCGGAGGGTGAGCCAGCACTCGAAGGGGGACGGAACCGCGCCGCCCGCCTGCTGTACCGCACGCGCTCGGGCGAACAGGGGATGCGATTCCGCACGCGCGACGAGAACGCCTCCGAGCACGTCGCTGTGCCCGCCGAGGTACTTGGTCGTGGAATGCATGGCGATGTCGGCGCCAAGATCGAGCGGACGCTGCAGGACAGGCGTCGCCCACGTGTTGTCGACCACCGTCCACGC
>DATFHG010000164.1:0-16397 GCA_035248725.1 Gemmatimonadaceae bacterium
GCCTGCTGCACCAATGCGTGCGTGCCCACGGCGATCACCGGTTCCACCGATTCGAGGCGGGTTGCCGCGGCCCGCCGGTCGCGCGCGGCCATGCTACCCGTCACGAGCACCGGAATGACGCCGAGCGGATGCAGCAGCTGCTCGAACGTCCGGGCGTGCTGCTCCGCGAGCAGCTCGGTGGGCGCCATGAGCGCGGCCTGGTATCCATTCTCGACGGCCAGCAACGCTGCGAAGAGCGCCACGATGGTCTTGCCACTGCCGACATCGCCCTGGAGCAGCCGATGCATGCGGCGCCCACTGCACATATCCGCGAAGATTTCTCGCGACGCGCGCACCTGCGCGTCGGTGAGCTCGTACGGCAGCGCCTGACGCAGGGCACTCGTGAGGCTGCGCTTGTTCTCGAACCGGATGCCGCGGCGCACTTCGCGCGCGATGGCCTTCGCGCGCTGGTGCAGGATGTGGACGAATAGGAGCTCCTCGAACGCGAGACGATTCCGCCCCTCCATCGCTTCTGCCAGCGACGCGGGCCGATGCACCATGCGCAAGGCGTCGCGGATCGACGGGACTCCCGCGCGTGCCAGCACGCGCGCCGGCAGGTACTCGTCCAGCAATGCAAGCAGGCCATCCAGATGCGTGTCGATGATCGAGCGGATGACCTTGAACGACAGGCCTTCGGTCGCGGGATACACCGACAGCACGCGTCCTTCGGCCGTGTCGGCCTCGTCGTCGCCGAGATTGATGAACTCGCGCGGCTGCAGTTGCCGTCCATGGAAGAACCTCACCATGCCACTGGCGAGCAGCACGTCGCCTTTCTGAATCGTGCGATCGAGATACGGCTGACCTGGCCATGCCGCCTCGATCATCCCGGTGTCGTCCTTCAGCACGGCCTGAAAGATCCGCAGCCCTCTGCGCGTCGGAATGATTCCCTTGGAGATCACGCGTCCGATCACCGTGGCCTGCATTCCCGTCTCGAGCGAGGAGATCGGCGACACCGTGCTCGCGTCCTCG
This sequence comes from Gemmatimonadaceae bacterium, assembly GCA_035248725.1. Taxonomy (GTDB): domain Bacteria; phylum Gemmatimonadota; class Gemmatimonadetes; order Gemmatimonadales; family Gemmatimonadaceae; genus DASPMP01. The sequence goes on from DATFHG010000164.1 coordinate 1,009, forward strand.
TAGCGATGCGGGATGTGGAACAGCAGGTCGCCGGCGGTCATCACGCCCATCCGGCGCAGTGCCTCCGCGCGCGCCGGACCGACACCCTTCAGGTAGGTGACCGGCGTGTCGAGCAACAGCCTGGGCGCACGTGCCGGCGACTTCGAAGCGTCAGACCGTGGCACGCTCAGCGCTCAGCGAGCAGCTCCCTCGAGAACTGCGCCGCGTCGAAGGGCACCAGGTCGTTCGCCTGCTCGCCTACGCCGACGAACTTGATCGGCGCGTCGATGGCCTCGTGCACGGCGAGGACGACGCCGCCGCGCGCGGTGCCGTCGAGCTTCGTCACCACGAGCCCGGTGACGCCCACCGCGGATGAGAACTCCTTCGCCTGCTGGACCGCATTCTGTCCGATGGTGCCGTCGAGGACGAGCAGCGTTTCGTGGGGCGCGCCCGGCATCCGCTTGCCCGCGACGCGCGCCACCTTTTTCAGCTCCTCCATCAGACCGGCACTGGTGTGCAACCGGCCAGCCGTGTCGACGATGAGCACCTCCACGCCTCGCGCGACGGCGGCATCGATCGCCTGGAACGCGACCGACGCGGGATCGGCGCCGGGCGATGCGCCCACGAATTCGGCGCCCGTTCGCTGCGCCCACACCTTGAGCTGATCGATGGCGCCGGCGCGGAAGGTGTCGCCGGCCGCGAGCATCACGCGCCGACCCTGCTTCGCGAGGCGATCGCTGAGCTTTCCGATGAACGTCGTCTTGCCGGCGCCGTTGACACCGATGACGAGAATGATCGTCGGCGCCTGCTCGGACATATGGAGCGCGGCGTCAGCCGCTCCCGCGCGCAGTGACGATTCGATCGACTGGCGCAGCGCCTCGAGAAACTCGCCCTCGGTGCGGATCTCGCCGCGCTGCGCTCGACGCGAAACGTCCTCCACGAGCCGGAGGGTGACGGGCACTCCGAAGTCGGCTTCGAGGAGCAGCTCCTCGAGCCGCTCGAGCGACCCGGCCGCGATGCCGCCGCGCGCGAGGACCGCGACGTCCATCAGGGCGACGTCCTTGACGCGCTGCCACAGCGAGCGACGCGGGAGATCGTCCGCGCGGCGAACAATGCGACTCATCGCTCAAATCTATCGTTACCGCGACACCGCCCCGTCAGCGCAACCCTGCGCGCCGGCGCAGGAGCCATTCCATGCACAGCAACACGACGGCGAGGACGTACAGCCAGCCCATCGATCGCGCATGCCTCGCGTTATCCAGCGCGGGACGACGTCCCACCCGCCCCGATCGCACGCGCGGCTGTGCCGGTAGCAGTTCGGCGGCCGCGTTGACCGCCAGTACCGCAGTGCCTCCCGAGACTTCCACGTCGTACACGCCCTGCGGCGGCGCGGCGCGCTCCGCGGTCGCATTCCCGGGGGCAAAATGGAGGTCCAATGTGTCGACGTGCGCGGTGCCACGACGACGAAGCGTCACGCGGACCGCGGAGTCGGCGCCGCTTCCGCGGCGCCATCGAATGACGTCGCCCGCGCGCACGCCGCCGGCGTCCGGCACGGCGGCGCGCTTGTCCGCTCGCTCGGCGGCGAGCCAGTCGAAAATTCCACCCCAGAGCGCGGCGTACGCGTCGGCGCCTGCGCCGCCGCGGAAACGCCAGCGCCAGAAACCCGAGGCGGATACGACGATGGTTCGTCGCGGGGCATCCGTGCCGACGATGACCGCGCGCTTCACGGCCTCGCGACCGCGACGCGCTTCGAGGGCGGTCCAATCGCCGTGCGCCGGTTGACCAGCACTGAGCGGAGGCAGGCTGTCGACCGGAAGCGCCGCGAGCGCAGCGCTCAGCGGCGATACCGGCACGCCCGTGGGGTACCACTCGCCGTCGTCGTCATCGGGAGGAACCATCAGCGCGAGCGGCCCTGCCGTCGCCGCGCGCGGTGGACCGAAGACGCTGGTGTCGCCGTGGAGGATCACGATCGGCGCATCGCGCACCGCTGCGCGCACCTCGCTCTCCGGCACGGACGTGAGTGCGCCCTCGAGACGCCAGTTCCCTGGTGCCACGCGGAGAAAACCGCGGGTGGGCAATGAGAGCGACCCGCGCAGCACGGCAAGCGCAAAGCGCGCGTCCTGGTCGGGCGACGTGGAGACGAAGACGGCACTCGCGGCGCGCGACAGCTCGAGCGCCGTGCTCAGCGTGTCGTTGCGCGGTTCCGCGTCGCCTGGGCTGTTCACGATCGCCCGCAGAACGCCGGGGCCCTGCGCGCCCGCGATGCGAACACGAACGTCGAGCTGGCGCTCTCCCCAGGCCGACATGGCGTCGAGCGGCCAGGTGCCCAGCAAGTGCGCGTTGAGAAAAAGAGTCACCGTCCCCGCCGCGGCGCCCGCGGAGCCCGCGACGAGTCGCAGGCGCAGCGCCAACGAGTCACCGGACACCGCGGCCCGAGGCGCCTCGATCCCCGCCATGGCGACGTCGGGCGCGGATCCGCGCGGAAGTACAAGGACGCGCGAGCCGCTCGGCAATCCGTCGAGCGCGCTCGAGTCCTCGACCTCGCCGTCCGTGATGATGATCGCGGGCCTCCCCGCGACCATCGTCCGCTCGACCACCGGCCGCAGTCGCGACGCGAGGTCCGCCGGCTGCGCCGATTTTCCGGCAGCGATGGGCCGCAGCGTATCGCCAAAAGCCCACATCGAGTCCGTCGCGGCCGCGCGCGCCGAGTCCCACGCCGCGCGCCATACGGCGTCGCTGTTCCGCGCCATGCTCAATGAGGCGTCCACAAAGACGGCCGGCCGCGCTGGACGCGGCCGGGTGACTGGAACATCGAGCACGAGAGCGATGATGACCGCGAAGGCCATCGCGCGGAGCGCGACCAGCCACGAGGTCATCGGCTACTGCTGGCGCGAACCTGCCTGCTTCACCGCCGGTTCGGCGCTGGCGAGCACTCGCGGCGACTCCATGAGCGCCAGCACGCGCGTACGCGCATCGGCGAATGCGACGCGCTCGGACGTCGGAATCGGTGCGCTGCTCGCGTTCGCGAGTGCCGTTCTCGGATTGCGCTGCACGCCCCCCACGAGGACCTCGAAGTGCAAGTGCGGGCCCGTGCTCAAACCGGTGGAACCGACGTAGCCGATGGTTTGTTCGATGGACACGCGCGAGCCGACGTGAACGCCGCTGGCAAAGCCGCGCATGTGGCCATAGCGGGTGACGAAGCCGTTGGGGTGACGGATCTCCATGAGATTGCCGTACCCATTGCTCCAGCCGGCGCGGATCACCACGCCATCACCGATCGCGCGCACCGGAGTGCCCGCGTCGGCTGCGTAGTCGGTGCCCTCGTGCTTGCGCACCGTGCCGAGAATGGGGTGCACGCGGAAGCCGAAGCTGCTGGAGATGCGGCGGAACTGGAGCGGTGCGCGCAGGAAGCCGGTGCGGAGCGACTTGCCGTTCGCGTCGAAAAAGTCGCCGCCCACCTTCGCGCTGTGAAAGCGAATCGCCTCGGTGGTCTGCCCGGACAGCGTCGCGCGCGCGGCGATCACGTCGCCCATGCGCACGGCGCCGTTCGGTGCGATGCTGCGTTCCGCCACCACGCGGAACGCATCGCCCACCTGGAGGTCGCGCGTCATGTCGACGCGATACTCGTACACGTCGGCCAACGCCCACGCGAGCTGAACCCGCGCATCGTACGGGAGTACGTCGCGCGATGCCGCGTGGATCGCGTCATAGAGGTTCGTCTTGATGCTGGCCTCGATGACGACCGTATCGGTCTTCCACGGGATGCGCTCTTCGACCGCGGTCCACGAGGAATCGCCACGCTTGAGATGCAGCAGCCGATCCGCGGCGAGCGTAAGAATCACCTCGTTCGGGATCGTGTCTTCGTCCGGCGTGCGCACGCGAACCGCCATGCCCGCCGGGATGCGCCGCAGGTCGAGCGTCTTGGCCGCCTTCAGCGCTTCGCGGGCGAGCACCTCGCTCACGCCGCCGCGCGCCAGCACGCCGACCAGCGTCTCGCCGCGGCCTACGGTGTCGTGACGTTCGCGAACATGCTCGGCGTGCTCGGCGCTGAGGATTTCACCGGCCGGCTGGACGGCACGGGGTGGGAGCGGACTGATGAAGATGATGGCAACGACAGCAAGCAGCGCCACCACGCCGTACGCGATGGCGCGAGCCCCTCTAAGCGACATTAGTCCATCTGCCTCCGAATGAAGGTCGGGATCTCCATATCACTGAGATCCTGCGACCCACTGCTCCGCTCGCCACCGGTCTGCCGCGGACGTGCGGCATCGGGATTATTGAGAGGACGAGCGATCGTCCCGCCGGACCCTACGTTACGGACAGGACGATTACCTGGGAAGGGAATCACAGGCGAGCTCTTCGGATGTGGCTGGGGTTCCTGCGCCGGCGTCGGAACGCCGGTCTGCACCGCGCGGTCGAAGCCGGTGGCGATGACGGTGACACGGATCTCACCCTGCATCGCGGGCTCGTGGACGGCGCCGAAGATGATCTCGGCGTCGTCTCCGACGGCATCGTGGATGATCTCGTTGATCTGGTGCACCTCACCGAGCGTGAGGTCGGCGCCTCCGGTGATGTTCACCAGCACGCCAGTCGCGCCGGCGATGCTGATGTTGTCGAGCAGCGGCGAGGAGATGGCCTGCTGCGCGGATTCCATCGCGCGGTTGTCCCCGCGGCCGATGCCAGTGCCCATGAGCGCGGAGCCGCCGTTCTGCATGACCGTGCGCACGTCCGCGAAATCGACGTTCACCAGTCCGGTGACGCTGATGAGCGACGAGATGCCCTGCGTCGCGTGGAGCAGCACTTCGTCGGCTTTCTTCAGGGCTTCCTGGAACGGGATGCCCTTGCCGACGACGGCGAGGAGTCGCTCGTTCGGCACGACGATCATCGTGTCGACGTTGCGTCGCATGTCGGCGATGCCCTGCTCCGCCTGACGCATCCGCTTGCGCCCCTCGAAGAGGAACGGCTTGGTGACGATGCCGACGGTGAGCGAACCGACTTCGCGGGCGATCTCGCAGATCACGGGCGCCGCGCCGGTGCCGGTGCCGCCGCCCATGCCGCAGGTGACGAACACCATGTCCGCGCCCGCGAGCGCGCGCGCCACTTCCTCGCGGTTTTCCTCGATGGCCTGGCGTCCGATTTCGGGCCGGGCCCCTGCACCGAGACCGCGCGTGAGCTTCTTGCCGATCTGGAGCTTGAGGTCGGACTTGGAGTTGAGCAGCGCCTGCGAGTCCGTGTTCACCGAGATGAACTCGACCCCGTCGAGGTGCTCCTCGATCATGCGGTTGACGGCGTTGCCGCCACCGCCACCCACGCCCACGACCTTCATGCGCGCGTTCTGCGTCGCGCTTTCTTCGAACTCGAAGATCATCTCAGAGGACACTCCCGGATCCTTGCGAGTGCGTCGCGGTGAAGGGGTGGAGGCACTGGACGCGCGGCCTGCGAAGCTGGCGTGGCGTCCTCGAGGGTCTGGCAAGCTGCGCTAATATAATGCGGATAAGTCTGTTGACTACTCCCGTAAGTGACGAAATACCAACGAAAACGGCACACGGTGGTTATCCACAATGTGCCGTCAGACAGCAGCTTTTTGATGCGTTTTGTGATGCGCTAGAAAAAGTCCTGGAGCCAGAACTTGATGCGGTCCACAGCGCCCGCCATCCCCGACCCGACCTTGGTTTTTCGCAGCGATGAGCCGGCACCGAGAGCGATCCGGCTGGCGCCGTACTGCGCCAGACCCACCGCCGTCGAGAAACGCGGCGCCTCGACGGAATCATTGAGGCCCGTCAGGTTCTCGACCGGGATGCCGACACGAACGCCCGCGCCGAAGACGTCGTTCGCCAGCTCGGCGCTCCCCTGCATCGCAGCCGCGCCGCCGGTGAGCACGACGCCGGCGCTCAATTTCCCGGCGTAGCCCGCGGTGGCGATCTCCCGCTGCACGAGATCGAATATCTCGTCCACGCGCTGGTGGATGATGTGCGCCAGCAGCTCGCGTGGAATTTCGCGGTCGCCCTGCGCCACCGTGCTTGGGAGCTTGATGACGTCGCTCGGATTCACGAGTGGCTCGTACGCACACCCGTACCGCTCTTTCAGACGTTCGGCGTCGGCGCCAGTGACGCCAAGGCCGTGCACGATGTCGTTCGTCACGTTGTTGCCGCCGAACGCGATGGTGCCGAGGTGCCGGATCTTGCCCTCATGAAAGATCGCGAGATCCGTCGTCCCGGCGCCCATCTCGACGAGGGCCACGCCGAGCTCTTTCTCGTCCTCGGTCAGCACCGCCAGCGCGCTGGCGAGCGGCTCGAGCACGAGCTCTCGCACGGTGTAACCGGCGCGCTCCACGGACTTCCGGAGGTTCACCGCAGGCGAGCTCCCGATCGTCACCAGATACATCTCGGTTTCGAGTCGCGTGCCCGCCATGCCGATCGGATCGCGGATGCCGGTGTTCTTGTCGACCGTGTACTCCTGCGGAATCGCGTGGAGCAGCTCGCGCTCCGCGGGAATCGCCTGAGCACGCGCGACTTCGTTGGCTCGGTCGACGTCGGATTTGTTGATCTCATCGCCGCTGACGGCGACGATGCCCTTGCTGATCATCGCCTGGACATGCTCGCCTGCGATGCCCGTGTACATCTCGTGTACCTGGGCGCCGGCCATGCGTTCGGCGTCCGAAATCGCCTTGCGGATCGAACGCGTAGTCTCTTCGATGTCGGCCACGACGCCCCGGCGCATCCCGGTCGTGCGCGTCTGACCGACGCCGAGCACTTTCACCGCCGGATGCTTCGGCAGCTCGCCGACGACCTCGCCGATGATGGCGGTGGTCTTCGCAGAACCAATGTCCAGGCCGGCGACGAGGCGATCGGGGTTCATGAAGCCCCTACGAAACGAGGAACCATCATTGTAAGCGTGCGATCACCTGGTCTCGATATCGCAGGTCCAGCTCCACGGCATGCAATCCACGCCGCGCCAGGTCCTGCTCTACCAGTTGCAGATCAGCGAGTCGATGCAACGTAACATCCGCCGGCGCGCGAACGGGGACCGAGTCGAGCACTACGAGCACCTCACTGCCATCCCCCTGCCGGCGAATCTCGCTCACGCGCTTGTACAACTGCGGCAGCTCCGCACGCGCTGAACCGAGGAGGCGCAGCATGGCGGTGTCGAGGGCGCTGAGCACCGGCGCGTCGACGTCGGCGCTGGTGGGATCGATGGCGAGTGGACGACCCCGTTCATCGTAGGCGCGGAACCCGGACGGCGTCGCCACCAGCGCGACCGGTGCGCGTTCGACCAGCCGCACGACCAGCGTCCCAGGCAGCTTTCGCTCGACGCGTACTTCGCGGACGAGGGGATGCTGCGCAATGCGATTCTCGAGCGGCGCGAGCGGGTCCCAGACCGACGACAGCGTGTCGACTTTCATGCGATCCAGGACGTTGCGCGGGGCGACGTACCTCGCGCCCACGACTTCGACGTGTCGGACGCGGAAGAACGACAGGCGTCGGAGAAGGAGCGGCGCCCACAGCGGCGACAGAATCATCACGAAAATCGCCGCCGCGATCGCGGCCGGCATCAGCCAGCGGCGCCAGCGTGGACGCGGCCCTGCGCGCGTCTCTTCCGTCATGCGGCCCGGCGCAGCCGGGTCAGGAGCTCGGCCGCTGTTTTCGTGATGTCGCCGGCGCCCATGGTGATGACGACATCGCCCTCGCGGACGCCCGCCGACAAGGCGTCGGCCACCTCGTCGCGGTTGCCGCGCCACGCGAGCTTCGACCGCAGCGACCCCATCGCGTCGACGATGAGTGACGTGGTGATTCCCGGAATCGGCTTTTCGCGAGCCGCATAGATCTCGGTCAGATACAGCACGTCGGCGCCGGCGAGGGCCTCCGCGAACTGGGACGCGAAGTCGCGCGTGCGGGAATACAGGTGCGGTTGGAACGCCACCACCAGGCGGCGGCCGGGCAGGCTGGCGCGCGCCGCAGCGATCGTCGCGGCAATCTCGGTGGGGTGGTGGGCGTAGTCGTCGAGCACGAGGATGCCGCCCTCCTCGCCGATGCGCTGAAAGCGGCGCTCCGCCCCGGTGACGTTGGCGAGGCCATACGCGAGGCCCTCGAACGGCGCGCCGATCGCAAGTCCGGACGCGATGGCGCCGAGCGCGTTCAGAACATTGTGGCGGCCGGGCAATCGCAGCGACACGGAGCCGAGCAGGTCGCCGTCGTAGTCGACCGAGAAGGCGGTGCGTCCATCCTCGACACGCACGTTGAGCGCGTGCAACCGTGCGTCCTGCGAATCGATCGCATATCTGATGACCTCCGCCGCGCTCGGCGTCCGCAATGACGTTGCGCCGGCATCGTCGGCACAGAGCGCGATATGGCGGGCGCCGCGCACGAAGCGCGCGAACGCGTCGTTGATGTCGGCGAGATCGCGATAGATATCGAGGTGATCCGCCTCGATGTTCGTCACGATGGCGACCGTGGGCGACAACGCGAGAAAGGAACGGTCGTATTCGTCGGCTTCCACGACGTACAGGCGATCGCTCCCTGCTCGAAGATTGCCGTTCCAGCTCGGCACGCGCGCGCCGACGAGCGCGGTGGGATCGCGGCCGGCCGCGGCGAGGGCCTCGGCGACCAGCATCGTCGTCGTGGACTTGCCGTGCGTGCCGGCGACGCCGATGAGCTCCCGTCCGTCTCCGGACGTCGCTTCGCCCAGCGCCTCGGCGCGCCTGATCACCGGCAGCCCCGCGTCGCGTGCGGCGAGCAGCTCCGGATGATCTTTCGGCATGGCCGACGTCACCACGAGGGCGCGCGCCTCGCGCACGTGGGCGGGATCGTGGCCGCGCACAACGTCGATGCCGAGCGCGCGAAGGTCCTCGACGTCTCCGGGATTGGCGTCGCAGCCGGTGACACGAACGCCGCGGCGCACGAACAGTTCGGCCAGTGCGCTCATTCCCGCGCCGGCGACGCCGACGAAGTGTACGGGCCGCGTGTCGGAAGAATCCAGAAGCACGCGACGAATATAGACGCCCGGCGTCAGCGCGTCGCGACGGTTCCTTCGGCCACGGCGACGACGCGCCGCGCGATCTCCGCGGCGGCCCCGGGGCGCGCGCGCTGCGCAGCCGCGCGCCGGAGACTGGCCAGACGCTGGCGGTCGCCCAGCAGGCTCGCAATGGTGCGCGCCAGCGCATCACCGGACAGCTGCGACTGCGACAGGTGCACGGCGGCACCGGCCTGCTCGAGCGTGCGCGCGTTCATCGTCTGGTGGTCGGCCGCCGCCGTGGGCAGTGGGATCAGAATCGCCGGAATGTTCCAGGCGAACAGCTCGGCGAGCGTCATCGTGCCGGCACGGGCCACGGCGAGGTCGGCGGCGGCGTACGCGTCCGCGATGGGCGCGAGATATGGCCGCACGCGCACGCGGTCGCTCTCGAGGTTCTTGAACTCATCGAAAGTCTTCTTCCCCGTCCCCCAGATGAGATGGACGTTCGCCGGCAATCCGCGCGCGATCCAATCGCGTACCGCGGTGTTGATCGCGAGCGATCCCTGACTTCCACCGTACACGAGCACGACCAGTGCGTCGTCCGGAAACTTCCATGCGCGCAGCGCCGCGGACCGTGGCGGTCGCGGATCGGGCGGCGGCTCGATCGGGGCGCCCGTGTCGATCAACGCATGCGGGGTTCGGGCGCGCAGCCGGTGCGCGGACTCTGGAAAGGAGAGGTACACCTCGCGCGACCAGCGGCTGAAGAGGCGCGCGGTGAGGCTCGGAATACTGTCGCCCGTCTGCTCGACGATCGGAATGCGATGCAGGACGCCATACGCCAATGCCGCGACGGCCGCGTACCCGCCCGTCCCGACGATGACCGCGGGTCGCTCGTCGCGCACCACGCGGCCGATGCCGCGCCACGCGGTGAACATCCCGGTGAGCGTGCGCCAGTTGTTCCACACGCGCGTGCGATACAACGGATGCAGGTCCAGGAGCGCGTAGGGATATCCCGTGGTCGGCAGCACGTCGCGCTCGACGCCGCGCCGCGCGCCGATGAAGAACGGCTGGGCATCCGGACGCAGGCGCTGTACGGCGCGCGCGATCGCGAGACCTGGATACAGGTGGCCGCCGGTGCCGCCACCGGCGAAGAGAATCCTCATCTCAGCCGGCGAAGGGATTCGATGCCGTGCGCCCGAGCACACGCTCGCGTGTGCTCCCGATGTTCACGAGGACGCCCGTCGTGAACAACGTGAGGATGAGATTGGAGCGCCCATAGGAGACGAATGGCAGCGTCAACCCCGTCGTGGGCATGAGACCGATGACGACCGCGATGTGGAGATAGGCAGTCAGCACCGTCGTGAACGTGAGGCCGACCGCGACGAGCTGGAGGAACGGGGAGCGCGCGGCACGCGCGATCCGGAATCCGAAGAGCGCGTACGCCGCGAATGCGAGCGTGAGAGCGGCGAGGCCGACGAAGCCCCACTCTTCGCCCACGTTGCTCGCGATGAAATCACTGTAGGGATACGGCAGAAATCCGTATTGCTGGCGGCCCTGCCCGAAGCCCACGCCGAAGATACCGCCGGATCCGACCGCGACCAGCGATTGGTGCAGCTGGTAGCTGACGGCTGAAGGCGCGCGACCCGGATCGAGGAAAGACGTCAGACGCAGCACGGCGTACTGCACGCGCTCGACGGCGCTCCAGAGAAAAGGAATGGCGAGCGCGCCGATGAGCAGGAAATGTGAAAGACGGGCGCCACCGGCGAACAGCACGATCGCCATGAGCAGCGTGTAGAGCATGGCCACGGACAGGTCGGGCTCGGCCGCAGCAAGCAGGCAGAGGCCGAGCAGGACGAGCAGGAACGGAAGCAGTCCGCGCGTAAATCGCCGCAGTTGATCGCTTTTCTTCACCACGAGCATGGACGTCCATACCACGACCGCGAACTTGCCGAGCTCGGTGGGTTGCAACGACGTGCCGAAGAGGAAGCGCTTCGATCCGTTCACGCGGGGCGCGATGCTGTTCGGCAAGAGCAGGCACAGGAGCAACGTGCCGAGCGTCACCCACATCAATGGCCACGCCCAGCCGCGCCAGCGATCGGCATCCATCTTCGCCGCAATCATGAACGCCACGATGCCGATCAGCGCGCCAATGAGCTGCCGGAGCACGTAGTACGTGCCGCCGCGTCCCTCGTTCATCGCGACGATCGCGCTGGCGCTGTATAGGACGGCGAGGCCGAATGCGAGCAGCACCGCGGACACCAGGACGAGGGACCTCGCCTCCGCGCTCATGCGCCAGCGGTCGCGCGCCGCGGCACGCGGAACGTCGCGAGCGGACAGCGTTGCCGCGGTCACGACGCCACCAGCCGCTTGAATTCCCTGCCGCGATGCTCGTAGTCCGTGAACATGTCGAAGGAGGAACAGGCGGGAGACAGGAGAACGGAATCGCCGGAAGCGGCGGCACGCCGCGCGAGCGCGACGACGCGCTGGAAATCGCTGCCGCCCTGCTCGACGTCTACGACGGCACCGAGGTCACGCGTGATGATGGGCGCGGCTTCGCCGTACGCCACGACCTTTTTCACAATCCGTCGCACGTCCGCCGCGAGCGTCGTATACGGCTCGCCCTTGTGCTTGCCGCCAAGCAGGAGCACGGTGGGCCTGGTCATGCCCTGTAGCGCGATGGCGGTGGACGCGACGTTCGTGGACTTGGAATCGTTGATCCACTGCACGCCGTCGACCTCGCCCACGACCTCGATGCGATGCTCCAACCCGCGAAAGGACGCCAGGCCGCGCTTGATGCGCTCGAGCCCCTCCGCCGAACGGTGCGCCGAGTCTGCCATGACGACCGCCAGCGCGGCCGCCAGTGCGTTGGCCACGTTGTGGTCACCGATCAGGCGCAGCTCCGAGCGCGGCACGAGCGGCACGCCGAGGATCACGAGGCGATCATGCGCGCGGTCGAAATGCGCCTCCGCCGTCGTGCGGAGCGAGAAGTGGCAGTGCAGACCAGCCGCGCCCGCCGCAAGCGCTTCGACGGCGGCGTCATCGCGATTGGTGATCCACTGCGCGCCCGCGTCCGCGTTCCGAAACAGCAGCTTCTTGTCGCCGTAGTACTCGTCCACGCTCCGATACCGATCGAGGTGGTTCGGAGACAGGTTCGTCAGCACGCCCACGGCCGGCTTGATGCTCGGCGTATCGTGCAGCTGGTACGAGGACACCTCCAGCGCCACCCAATCCGGCGGCGTCGGCGCGAGCGCGACCTCCGAGAGCGGCGTGCCGATGTTTCCCGCGGCGACGGCGCGATGCCGAAGTCCTGCGAGGAGGTGCGCGACGAGCGCGGTCGTCGTCGTCTTGCCATTCGTTCCCGTGATCGCGACGTAGCTGAGCTTTGGCAGATAACGCAGCGCGATCTCCACCTCGCTGACGACGTCGACGCCGCGTTCGCGCGCGGCGCGAATCGGCGGTGCATCCAGCGGCACGCCCGGACTGACAACCACCAGGCCCGCGCGCCCGATGCGATCGAGATCGTGGCCGCCGAGCTCCACGTCGACGCCCTCGCGCTGCAGCTCCGCTTCCGTCGCGTCGAGATCGGGTGTCCGCCGTGCGTCCGAGGCATACACCTGATTGCCGGTCCGCGCGAGCAGCGTCGCCACGGAGCGTCCGCTGCGCGCCAGCCCGACGACCGCGATCTCGCTGCGCAGCCAATCGGCGCGCAGCGCGTCAGCCGACACGCGAGGCGTCGTCACATCACCGCAGCTTGAGGGTGCTCAGCGCGAGCACGCAGAACAGGATCTGGATGATCCAGAAGCGGACGACGACCTGTGACTCGTGCCAGCCCTTCACCTCCAGATGGTGATGCAGCGGCGCACGCAACAACAACCGGTTCTGCTGCGCGTATTCCAGACCATACCGCTTGCGCCGGTACTTGAAGACGTACCGTTGTCCCAGCACGGACAACGTCTCCACCATGAAGATGAATCCGACGAAGAGGAGCAGGAACTCGGACTTGAGCAGAATCGCCACGGCGCCCAACGCGCCGCCGAGCGCCAGCGAGCCGGTGTCGCCCATGAAGACTTCCGCCGGGTAGGTGTTGAACCAGAGAAATCCGATCAACGATCCGACCATCGCTGCGCAGAACACGGTGAGCTCGCCGGCATTCACCAGGTAGAAGACACCGAGATACTGACTGGTGTCGATGCGGCCGATGACGTACGCGAACACGGCGAGTGTGATGAACGCAATGGCGCTCGTGCCGGCCGCGAGCCCGTCGATGCCGTCGGTGAGGTTTACCGCGTTGCTCGCCCCCACCAGGATGAACGTGGTGAACAGCACGTACAGCGGCTCGAGCCATGGGGCCGCCGCCACGACGAGCACGTACTTGTAGAACGGCAGCGTGGTGGATGCCCCCGGAAGGTTCGGCGACAACGGAAACTTCCAGAGGTACCATCCCAGGAAAATCCCGATGATCAGCTGCCCCGCGAGCTTGTATCGCTCGACGAGCCCCTGGTTCTTCTGGCCGGCCCGCTTCTGTCGGAGCTTCAGGACGTCGTCCAGGAATCCAATGCCGCCCATCCACGCGGTCACCGCGAGCGCGAGCCAGGTGTAGTGGCTCGTGAGACGCGCCCATAGCAGCACCGACACGATCGAGCTGAAGAGGATGATCAGGCCGCCCATCGTGGGCGTGGTGCCCTTGGTCTTGTGAGTGTCCGGCGTGCCTTCGCGATGCGGCTGATGGAACGCCCGCGCGCGCAATTGCTTCAGGATGAAGGGGCCGACCACGAACGCGAGCAGCAGTGCCGTGACCGCCGCGCCGGCCGCTCGGAACGTGATGTACGTGAACACGTTCAGGATCGTGAACTTCTTGATCAGCGGTACGAAGAGATGGTAGAGCAGAGGCCGGACGGGTGAGGAGTGGTTGCGCTGAGCGGGTCAGACCGAGTGTTCCGCCCACTGCGAGATATGTGGCACCAGGCGCTCGAGTCGGACGCCGCGCGAGCCCTTCAATAGTATGATCGCGTCGCCACGAAGGCGTGGCGCAAGCTCCGTCCACATGGCGTCGGCATCCGTCGCCGTCGCGATGCGATCCCTCGGCGCGTTCACGCGCTCGAGTGCCGCGGCGAACTCGCCGACGCCGGCAATGAGATCGATGTTCGCATCGAGCGCCGCGCGCGCGATCTCGTCGTGCAGCCGGCCCGCCGTCGGCCCCAGCTCGAGCATGGTGCCGAGTACGGCGACGCGCTGACGCCCTGACGCGCCGCCGGCGTGCGACAGGAGCTCGATGGCCGCGCGCGCCGACCCCGGATTGGAGTTGTAGGCGTCGTTGATGAGCGTCACGCGTCCTCCGGCGAGCTGCTCCACATTCGAGCGCATCGGCGGCAGCGGCATGCGCGCGATGCTGCGCGCCGCGTCCTCGATGGAGATGCCGAGCTCGCGCGCGACGGCGAGCGCCAGCGTCGCATTCCGGAGATTGTGCGCGCCGCGCAGCGGCACCTTCACTTCGACGCCGTCGACCACCGCCGAACCACTGCCATCGAGCGCGAGCGACCAGCGTTCGACGCGCAGGTCGCTTTCTTCCAGACCGGCCGCCACGACGCGCTTCGCGCGGCGACGCGCTTCCGCAACCACGTCCGGCTGGCTCGCCGGCACCACCGCGACACCGACGCCGTCGCATGCCGAGAGCTCTTCGCGGAGCACGCCCTGCAGGTCGCCCAGGCCCTCGAGGTGCTCCTCCGCGATCGACGTGACGACGACGATCGTCGGCTCCACGATCGCGCGCAGCGCCGCGATCTCGCCCGGAGAGTTGGTGCCCATCTCGATGACGGCGACGTCCGCATGGTCGGGGATCGCCAACAGCGTCTGCGGAACGCCGATCAGGTTGTTGAGATTTCCGGATGTCGCGTGCACCTCGAGACGACTCTCGAGTGCAGCCCGGATGAGCTCCTTGGTGCTGGTCTTTCCGTTCGTCCCCACCACGCCCACAATCGGTCCGTTCCATGCGCGCCGGCGATACCGGCCGAGCGCGCCGAATGCGGCGCGCGTGTCGTCCACCAGATAGACGGGGACGCCGAGCCCCTGCGTGCCCTGCAGTCGTGAGACGACCACGGCCGTCGCACCCGAGGTGACGGCACCCGCGAGAAAGTCGTGCGCGTCGAACTTCTCGCCTTTGAGCGCGACAAACAGGTCCCCGCTCTGCAGCGAGCGCGTGTCCGTCCACACGCGGCCGATGCGATGATCGCCGCGCGGAACGGCGCCGACCGCGTGCGATCCCAGCGCATCGGCGACGCGGCTCAACGTCCAGAACGCGGAGGCACCGGCGGGCACGGAGGGCAGCGCAGGTCCAGGCGCCTCGATGCTCATGCGCGCACCCGCGCCAGATCGGCCACGATCTCGCGCTCGTCGAAGTGCAGCTTCTCGGTGCCACGGATCTGATATGTCTCGTGTCCCTTGCCGGCCAGCAGAATCACGTC
>DATFHG010000165.1:0-4171 GCA_035248725.1 Gemmatimonadaceae bacterium
CGATTGAGCTGGCGAATCCACTCCTCGCCGTAGCGCACGTCGTCGATGAACGAGATGGTGCTGACGCGCTTGGCCACAGCGGCCACCGTCCGCGAATCCCGCGCGCCGGCTTTGAGGCGGATGTCGATCGAGGCGGGAAGAACGCCCTCCTCGAAGACGTCGCTGAACTCGCCGAGCTCCTTGCGTGCCCGCGCGAGCGCCTCCTCCTGCGACACGACCTTCGCGCTCTCGACCTCGCCGTAGCGCGCGATCTCGTTCGCCGCGTTCGTGATGTCCTCGATTGGCGTCTGGTCGGCGACGAACGCCCGGATCTCGACGCGCTCCTCCACGAGCTGCAGCGCGCGCTTGATGTTGAGTGCCACGAGCCCGAAGAGCGCGAACGCGAAGAGCGAGAAGGCGATCGTCGTCACGCTCAGCACGCTGAGCAGCGGCGACTTCCGCACCGCGCGCGCCGCGTCGCGGACCGCGACGCTCACAGGCTGCCTCCCTGGCTGGCGCGCGGCGAAGCGGGCACCTGGCCGCTGTCCGCCGAGTCGAAGACGATGCGGCCGTGGTCCAGCTCGATCGTGCGATAATCCGTGCTGCGTACGAGCGCCAGGTCGTGCGTCGCCATGAGCACGGCGGTCCCGGCGGTGTTGATGTCGCGAATGAGCTGGAACACGCTGCGCGTGGCGCGCTCGTCGAGATTGCCGGTCGGCTCATCGGCGATGAGCGCGACGGGATCGTTCACCAGCGCGCGCGCAATGGCGACACGCTGCTGCTCACCGCCGGACAGCTCGCCCGGGAGCGCCTTCATCTTCGATGCGAGGCCGACCTGCTGCATCACGCGCGCGACGCGTGGGCCGATCTGCGACCTGGGCGTCCCGATCACCTCGAGCGCAAACCCCACGTTCGCTTCCGCCGAGCGATCCTCGAGGAGCCGGAAATCCTGGAACACGATGCCGAGCTTGCGACGCAGACGTGCGATGACCTTCCGCGAGCGCACTTCGGTTGAGGTGACGTCGCTCACGCGCACTTCGCCGGCACTCGGCATTTCCTCGAAATACGCCAGACGCAGAATCGTGCTCTTGCCGGCGCCACTCGCTCCGGTCAGGAAGGCGAACTCGCCCTTGTGCAGCCGGAACGTGACGTTGGAAAGGGCTTTGCTGCCGGCGCGCGCGCGCGGATACTCCTTGGAGACGTTGTGAAACTGGATCATGCCGACGGTTCGGCCGCGGGCGCCTGCGCTTCCTCGTCGTCGAGAAGCCGCCAGGTGGACGCGCTCACGGTGTCCACGATGGCCTTGAGCAGCCCGATGACGATCGGGCCGAGCAGCACGCCGACGAGGCCGAACGTGTACACGCCGGTGATCAGACCCACGAGCATCCAGTAGAAGTTGAGTACCTTCGACTTCTCCGCCGCGATCTTGGGACGGAGGAACGTCGAGATGTATATCGTGTTGACGACGAATCCGATGGCCACGAGCAACGCGGCCTGCGCCGGCGCGTCGCGGAAGACGAGGAGCCACAGCGCCACCGGCACATAGACGCTCCAGGATCCAACGATCGGGAAGAAGCCGATGATGAACGAGAGAATCGACAGGACGGCGGCCAGCGGCACCTGGAACAGCAGGAACAGCACGAGCAGGATCGCCGACTTCAGCGTCTGCGTCACGAACGTGGAATAGACCGCGCCGTATAGCACGCCTCGCACGTTGGACTCCAGCGCGGCCTGCAGCTCCGAGTACCGCGGCGGGACCTTGGAGCGGAAGTACGTCGAAATCTCCTTCGCCTCGACGAGCACGTAGAACGCAGTGAACACGAAGATCGTCGCGGAGATGGCGAAGCCCGACAGCGCCTTGCGTACCAACCCGGGGATCCGCGTGCCGTAGTTCGACGCCGCGATCACGTAGTTCCTGATCGTCCCGCCGGTGTCCGCGGACCCCATGAAGGGCAGCTTCCGGATGGCGAGGTCGATCTTCGCCGCAATCGCATCCTGATTCGCTGCCACGTACTCGGCAACGTCCTTGATCTCGACGTAGCTGTACACGAGCAGCGCGAGCACCGGGATGATGATCCCGAAGATGGTGATCGTCGCCGCCGCCGTCCGGCCGAGCCGAGGCTCCAGACGGGTGTAGACCGGCCGCATGTACACCGCGACCACGATGCCGAGAATGGTCGCGATGATGACGGTGCGCACCATCCACAGGAACAGCACCGTCACGATGATGAAGATCGTCGTCGTGACGAGCATGCGGCGCAGCTCCGGCAGCGTCAGATCGGCGAGCCGGTGATTCAGGCGCCGTTCGGTGCGCCGGCGTTCCTTCCAGTCGCGCGTTTCGGTCGCCATCAGTGCAACGCCTGCTCGAGATCGGCGATCAGATCGTCGGCGTCCTCGATGCCGACGCTCAGCCGCACGAAACCATCGGGGATGCCGATCTTCGCGCGTTGATCGGCCGTGAGGTCATGGTGCGATGTGAACCGCGGTTCCGACACCAGCGAGTCCACGCCCCCCAGGCTCGACGCGTGTCGGAACACCTTGAGCCGCCGCAGGAAGCGCTCCGTCGACTTCGCGCCGCCGGCCAGCTCGATGCCGAGCATGCCGCCGAACCCATCGAGCTGCCGCTTTGCGACGTCGTGGTCGGGATGCGAGGCGAGCCCTGGATAGGTGATCTTCCGGATCTCCTTCGCCTTCATCTCGCACCACTGTGCGATGCGCATGGCATTCGCGTTCTGACGCAGCACGCGGACTTCCAGTGTCTTGAGGCCCCGCTCCATGAGCCACGCGGCGAACGGATCGGGCGCCTGCCCCCACAGCATCATCTTCCCCCGGACCTCTTCTATATATGGGGTCGTGCCGGAGACTACCCCGCCGAGCACGTCGTGGTGCCCATTGAGAAACTTCGTGGCGGAGTGAATCGACACATCGGCACCATGTTCGAGCGGGCGGAAGTTGACGGGGCTCGCGAACGTCGCGTCCACGACGAGCGCGATCCCGGCCTGCTGCGTCACCAGCGTGATGGCCTGAAGGTCCAGCACCCGACAGGTGGGGTTGACCGGCGACTCGAGAAAGATGGCGCGGGTCTGCTTGCGCATCGCCTTGCGCCACACCCGCGTCTCGGTGGGATCGACGAACGTCACGTCGATGCCGAGCGTCACGAACTCGCGTTGCAGCAGCGCGCGCGTGCCACCGTAGACCCACGAGCTGGCAATCAGATGATCGCCGGGGCGGAGCAGGGCCAGCAGCGCGCACGCCGTCGCGCCCATCCCGCTTGCCAGGAGCACGGACGACTCGGCGCGTTCCAGCGCGGCCATGCGGCGCTGCACCACCTCGGCGTTCGGCGAATTGCCGTACCGCGGATAGCGCATGCCATCGGCGGAGCCGATCTCCTGGATGTAGTTGACTGACTGGAACAGCGGCTGCGTGACCGGCGCGTCGACGTCGCGCTCGGCGGCCTGCGCGCCGCCGTGCAGCGCGAGCGTGCCGAGCTTGAGGTCGCGACTGCGCTTGGTCACGCGAACACCTTGCGTCCGCGCGTGTCGAGGTCGGGCTTGATGACGCGCACGACCTCCGACGGCGACGCGCCGAGCACGTCGCGCAGGATCACGTCCCCAATCTTCTGAGCCTCGTTGAGGATCACCGTGGCCAGCTCATGCCTCCGCGGCCCGTAGACCCAGGCGAGCTCGCCGTCGTTGAGCAGGCGCTCCGCCGCGTCGCCGGGATGCATGAATACCGCGGGTCCGCGATCCGGGTCGGCCTTGCGGGTGGCAATGAGGCCGACGACGCGCAGCGGACGGTTGCGTGTGTCGGTCACGCGAGCTGCCCGACGGGCATGAAGCTGTCGCCCGCGCGCATCACGAGCCGGCGACGCCACATGTTCTCGACCACGCCGCGCATGCGGGGCTCCGCCTCGCCCACATCGTGCGCCAGCTGCCAGCATTCCGCGCGACCGCGGCGCTTGAGCGCATCGAACGCGCGACGCTCCGCGTCGTCGACGACGCCGGCCAGCTCGACGCCGGACTCCCGCTCGATCAACACGGCGAGGCCGTGCCGTTCGAGCACGGTCTCGATGGCGTCCCAGTGGCCCTCGGTGACGCCGCGCAGCACGAAGTAGCCTTCGCGTTCGGCCGGATGGCGCAGCAGCAGCTTGGCGATGATCTCGTCGGCGCAGGAGAAGTCGATCATCGACACG
>DATFHG010000166.1:0-5904 GCA_035248725.1 Gemmatimonadaceae bacterium
CGTCGGCCTGGCTTGCGCGATCGAACCGATGCCGCGCGTCGACGACGTGCTCGCGCCGGTGCAGCGTGATCTCTTCGCGATCGGTGCGCTGCTCGCGACACCGGATCAGGAAAAGATGAAGCGGCATCTGGAAAAGGCGAACATCGATACTGCCCGCATCACCGAGCTGGAGCATGCGATCGACGACGGCGACCGCGAACTCGAGCCACTGAAGTCGTTCATCCTGCCCGGCGGCACTCCGAAGGCGGCGGCACTGCACGTGGCCCGCACGGTGTGCCGCCGCGCGGAACGCAGGGTCATCGCCCTGTCCGGGGACGACATCCCCGCGATCGTCGTCGTGTATCTGAACCGCCTGTCGGACCTGCTGTTCACGCTCGCGCGCGTCG
This sequence comes from Gemmatimonadaceae bacterium, assembly GCA_035248725.1. Taxonomy (GTDB): domain Bacteria; phylum Gemmatimonadota; class Gemmatimonadetes; order Gemmatimonadales; family Gemmatimonadaceae; genus DASPMP01. The sequence goes on from DATFHG010000166.1 coordinate 387, forward strand.
CCAATCGCCGAGCCGGCGCCGGTGAAGTCACGTGGTGATGCTGCCCTATCCGGTCATCGTGCGCGCCGGCGAGCGCGAACGCATCGCGGACACGGTGCGGCGACTGGCAGCCGATCGGCGGGTCGCGATCATCACGGACAGTCACGTGGGACCGCTGTACGCCGCACGCATGGCGGCGGCTACCGGCGCGACCGCCGACACGACGTTCACCATCCCGGCGGGCGAGCAGCAGAAGACGCGCGAGACGTGGTCGCGTCTCACCGACGACATGCTCGCGCGCGGTCTGGCGCGCGATACCGTGGTGATTGCGTTGGGCGGCGGCGTCGTCGGCGACGTTGCCGGCTTCGTGGCGGCGACGTACATGCGTGGCATTCCGGTGATCCAGGTGCCCACCACGCTCCTCGCAATGGTGGACGCGAGCATCGGCGGCAAGACCGGAGTCGATACGTCCGCGGGAAAGAACCTCGTCGGCGCATTTCATCCACCGCTCGCCGTGGTCATCGATCCCGAGGTGTTGCGCACGCTGCCGGCGGAGCATCTCCGCGCTGGATTCGCCGAGGTCGTGAAGCACGGCGTCATCGCCGACGCCCAGTACTTCGAGCGGGCGAGCGCGTTCGCGGAACGTTGGCCGCTCACGGCCGGCGCTGCGCAGTCGCTGGACGATCTCATCGCGATCATCCAGCGAAGCGTGGAGATCAAGGCGAGCATCGTTGCGCGCGACGAGCGCGAGTCGGGTGTGCGTCGCGTGCTGAACTTCGGGCACACGATCGCGCATGCGGTCGAGGCCGCCACGGATTTTGCCACGCTGCACGGGCAGGCCGTTGCCATCGGCATCGTCGCGGAGGCACGTCTCGCCGAGCGAATCGGCGTCGCGACAACCGATACCGCGCGTGTCATCGAGCGAACCTGTCGCGCCGCGGGACTTCCGACGGCGCTGCCGCCGGTGCCGGTCGACACGATCATCCGCTTCACGCGAACGGACAAGAAGGCGCGCTCGGGCCGCGTCGAATACGCGCTGCCGAAACGAATCGGAGAGATGGCCGGCGCCGACCGGGGATGGACGGTTCCCGTCGAGGACAGCGCTGTGAAGGAGGTCCTGGGCGCATGACACGGCCTTCGCGTCGGACCTGGGCGACGGTTGCCGCGGCGCTGCTCGTGGTCGCCGGCGGCGCCGCGTGGCTGACCGTTCGCAATCGCGAGGTGACTCCGATCGCCATGGCGCCCGTGGTCGTGCAAAGTCCGCTGCGTTTGCCGGTCGTGGTGGTGCGGGGAGCGACCGCAAGCTGGTTCCGGGCGTCCTACGCGCCGCCGCAGTATGGCGAGCCGGTGCCGGTGGAGATCACGGCGTACTGTCTCACGCGCACCCAGACGCGACGAGGCCGCTACGTTCGCGCCGGCATCATCGCGACGGATCCCCGTCTCTTCCCGCTCGCCCGCTATCTCGAGCTGTACGTCGGACGCCGTTATCTCGGCCGCTTCCTCATCGACGACACCGGCAAGAAGATCAAGGGGAACAAGATCGACGTCTGGATGCCGACGTGCCGCGAGGCGCGAATCTTCGGCCGGCGAAAAGGCACCGCGGTACTCGTTCCTCGTACTCCGGCGGTTACCCTCGCAGGCGAACAACGGACCAGGTAGCGCTGGCCTCTGACTTGCGCCGTGCTCTGGCCGCTATGTCATCGTTCACCACCTACGTCATCGGATTCGTCATCCTCGTTGTCGGTCTGGCGATGGCGGCCTACCTGCTGGACGTGCCGGGCATGTGGATCGCCGTTGGTGTCATCGTCGCGCTCGGCGTCGGCGTCATCATGGCTACCAGCCGAACCAAGATGAAGGATCCACCGGCTCCACCGGGCTCGGCGTAACCTGCAAGGTTCTGTCAGATCAGCAGATACGCCGTGAAATGACCCCGAGAGGGGTCAGAATGGCGTGTCTTCGGCGTTGACGCTCCAGAGGACTGACATTATCCTGCCCGTCCCCCTGGTCGGCGCTGGCCGCGGGTGATGCAGCTCCCTCCGTAGGTAACCGCCTGTATGCGAGTCGCCAGGCTCGCGTCCGAATAGACCGAGAGGTCAGAGAGGACAGGTATGGAGCAAGTGACCGAAACCCGGTCCCGGGGTTATTTCCGTTCGTCTCCGTCGTCGGCGTTCGACCAGTACCTGCAGGACATTCAGAAGCTCCCGCTCATCGACGACCCGGCGGAAGAAAGACGTTTAGCTCGACGCGCGCAGCGTGGTGACGAAAAGGCCGCAGAGCGGTTGGTGACGGCGAATCTCCGCTTCGTCATCTCGTACGTGAAGAAGTACCAGGGTCACGGGCTCGATCTCGCCGAGCTCGTCGCAATCGGGAACGAAGGACTGCTGAAAGCGGTCCGGAAGTTCGATCCCGACCAAGGCGTGAAGTTCATCTCGTACGCCGTGTGGTGGGTGCGACAAGCCGTGCTCAAGGCGCTGGCGGAGCAGACCCGGTCGGTGCGCATCCCGCTGAACCAGAACTCGCAACTCATTCGGCTCGCGAGGGCCGAGACGATTCTCGCGCAGGTATTGAAGCGCGATCCCACCGAGAACGAGATCAGCCGGCTGCTCGAGGAAACTCCCGAGAACATCCGGGCGGCGAAGCAGATGTCGGCGACCGAAGTGTCGTTGGACGCCCCGGTGGATCGCTCGGACCGCGAAGCCTCGACGCTCGGAGAGCGATTTGCCGGCGTGGACCATCAGGGCCAGGACATCGAGGAACGCACCGATTACAACCTGATGCGGGAGTTCATCGACCGCGTCTTCCGGAAATACCTGACGCCACGGGAAAAGAAGATTCTCTACCTCTACTACGGCCTCGAGGAGGGTTCGGAGGCCATGACGCTCGAGCGGATTGGCGCCCTGATGGGCGTCACCCGGGAGCGCATCAGACAGATACGGGAACGTGCCTTCGAGAAGCTCCGCGAGAGCCCCGATGGCCGCGCCCTCTGCGGGTTCTGGAGCGCATAGTCTTCACCCCGCAGGTCTCTGCTTTGTCGCGACGGGCCGGCACTGCCGGCCCGTTTCGTTTGCACGGATGCTGCTTCTATGGCCAGCCGTGATACCAGCATTCGTCAATCCTGCCGCGGGGAACGCGAGCGACGTCGATACGGCGCTGCGGAAGGCGGGCTGCTTCGACATCCGGGCGATCGCGCCGGATGAGATCACGCAGGCCGTGCAGGACGCGCTCGAGGGCGGCGCCAAACGTGTCGCCGTCGCGGGGGGCGATGGCACCGTGTCGGCCGCGGCGGCCGCGATCGCCCGCTCCGACGCCGAGCTCGTGGTCATCCCCGCGGGCACCTTCAACCACTTCGCGCGCGACAACGGCATCCCCACGGACCTGGATGCCGCGTGCGCAAACGCCAATTCTCCCGTGACGCGATGCGCGGACGTCGCCTGGGTGAACGGACGGCTGTTCCTGAACACGAGCTCCGTCGGCGCGTATGCGAACTTCGTGCGCGTGCGCGAGCGCCTGGAGCCGCGCTGCGGTTACTGGCTGGCGTCCGGATATTCGATCGTCCGCACGCTCGTTCGCATGCAACCGTTCCGCGTGCGCTTCGAGACGGAAGGGATACAGCGCGAGTACGAGACGCCCCTCGTGTTTCTGGGGGTGGGCCAGCGCGAGCTCAAGATGCCGCTGCTTGGCAACCGGGTGGAGAGCGGCAAGTCGGGGTTGCACGTCATGATCGTGCGCGGGCGAACGCGCGCGCGTCTGCTCGCGCTGGCGTTCGCGGCGGCCGCGCGCGGCACGCGGGCCATGTCCCGCACACCCAACCTCGATGCATTTCTCGTGGAGCGCTGCACCATCGAGCAACGGCATTCGACCGTCGCTGTGGATGGCGAGGTGGTGACGATGGATTCGCCGCTTGACTACGAGCTGGGAGCCGGTGCGCTGCGATTGGTGGTGCCAGCACTGACAGGGGATAGGCCGTAGGCGGCAAGCGGTAGCACCGCGTGTACGGCTACCGCGCCCGCCGTCCCCCCTGTTCTATATAGATGTGACGTCTCTGGTTGATCGCCTCGCCGCCATCGTGGGACCGCGCCGCGTCCTCGTGCGCGGCAGCGAGCTGCTCGCATACAGCGCGGACGGCCTTCCGGGATACACGAAGGTTCCATCGCTCGCCGTTTTTCCGGGGACGCGTGACGAGGTCGTCGCCGTCGTGCGCGCGCTCGCAGAGGACAAGGTTCCTTTCGTGCCGCGCGGCGCCGGCACCGGACTCTCGGGCGGAGCCTTGGCGGACGATGTCGTCCTGCTCGGCCTCAATCGTCTGAATCGGATTCTGGCGGTCGATCCGGCGAACCAGATGGCGGTCGTCGAACCCGGCGTCGTGAATACGGCTCTCACCCGCGCCGTCGCCCAGTACGGACTGCACTACGCTCCCGACCCATCGAGTCAGGCCGCGTGTACGATCGGCGGCAACGTCGCGGAGAACGCGGGCGGTCCACACTGCCTGAAGTACGGTGTCACACTGAATCACGTGCTCGCGGTGACCGCCGTGCTGCCCGATGGTACGGTGACCACCCTCGGCAACGCCGGCGGCGAGAACACCGGCTATGACCTGGTCGGAACGTTCGTTGGATCCGAAGGATGTTTTGGTGTGGCGCTCGACATCGCGGTGCGCCTGCAACGAAACCCGCAGGCGGTGCGCACGCTGCTCGCAGACTTCACTTCGATTGACGCGGCCGCGCGCGCGGTGTCGGCGATTGTCGCGCGGGGCATTCTCCCGGCCGCACTCGAGATGATGGATGCGGCGACGATTCGCGCGGTCGAAGCATCGATCTACGCAGCGGGCTATCCCGTGGACGCGGCGGCCGTGCTGCTCATCGAGCTCGACGGATTCGAGGCCGGTCTCGACGACGACGCGGCGACAGTCGTCGCGCTGTGCAATGCGGCCGGCGCGCGCGCCGTGCGCGTCGCGACAGACGAGGCGGAACGCACGCGTCTGTGGCAGGGACGCAAGAAGGCGTTCGGTGCGATGGGGCGCGTGTCGCCACACCTCGTCGTGCAGGACGCCGTGGTGCCGCGCACCAAGCTGCCCGCGGTCCTGGAGACGATCCACGAGATCTCGTCGCGCCATCGCGTGAAGGTCTGCAACGTCTTTCACGCAGGGGACGGCAACCTGCATCCGAACATTGGCTACGACGCGCACGATCCGGATGAATCGGCGCGCGTGCACGCGGCGATGCGCGAGATCATGCAGGCGTGCATCGATGCCGGTGGCAGTATCACCGGCGAACACGGCGTCGGGATCGACAAGCTCGCGTACATGGACCAGCTGTTCACGCCTGATACGCTGACCGCGATGTGTGACCTGCGCAGCGTCTTCGACCCGGACCGACGCGCGAACCCGGGGAAGGTCGTACCACTGCACAGCTGTCGCGAATGGCACGCCGCGCCGGCGGCTCGTGCCCTCACCTCGCGCGGCGCATGACCGCCGCGTCCACCGACGTCGTCCTGGAACGTGTGCGGCGCGCGCGTGAATCCGGGAACCCTCTTCGCGTGT
>DATFHG010000167.1:0-30554 GCA_035248725.1 Gemmatimonadaceae bacterium
TCAGATATCCGACGTTCGCCGAGATGTAGAGCAGCGTCACCAGCCCGGTCCCCAGCACGAGCGCGAGCGGCAGGTTGCGCCGCGGATCCCGCACCTCTGCCGCGGCGAACGTGACATTGTTCCAGGCGTCACTGGAGAAGAGCGACCCAACGAACGCGGCGCCGAACGCGATGATGAACGCGCCGGTGACGTCGACGTTCCCCACGAAATTTCCATGGGAGAAATTCGCGGCGATCGCGGTCGCGTTGCGTCCGACGAAAATTCCCAGGGCCACCAGAATGAGCAACGCGCCGGTTTTCACGACCGTCAGCGTCGTCTGTACGAGCTTGCCTTCGCGCACACCGCGCAGGTTGATCCAGGTGAGGATCACGATGCTCGCGAGCGCCACCAGTCGCTGTGGATTCAATCCGAGCTGGATGGCATTCGCGGGATCCCGGCAGCCCAGCAGCGCGATACAGACGTCGGCCTGCGGAAACCACGCGAACCGGTCAGGCGACAGCGACGGCCACAGGACGCCCAGATAACGACCGAATGCGACGGCCACCGCGGCGATGGTGCCTGTCTGAATGACGATGAACAGCGTCCAACCATAGAGAAAGCCCATGAGGGGACCCATGGACTCACGGAGAAACACGTACTGTCCCCCGGCACGCGGGAACATGGCTGCGAGCTCGCCGTAGGCGAGTGCGCCGAGGACGGTGATGACGCCGGTGAGAATCCACGCAAGCAACAACCAGAACGGCGACCCCACAGACCGCGCCATGCTCGACGAGACGATGAAAATTCCCGAACCGATCATCGAGCCCGCGACGAGCATCGTCGCGTCGGTCAGCGTCATGGCTTTGACGAACTCGGACTGCGGCTGCGACGGTGCTGCGTCCGTCGGGGCGGTCACGCTCGTCATTACGCTCCGGGCTTGAAACAGGTGTGGCTGTGCTGGCGCTCGGTAGCCAGACACACGAACGCCGGCTCACAGCGCCGGCGTAGGAAGCACGGAAGTATATCTGCCTAGAGGCGTTACGTGCTAGTACAAATCCACCACGACCTGCGCCTTCATGCGGATCGGCGTCCCGTCAGGTGTGGTGCCTGCCCGGAATCGGAATCCGCGCAACACGTCCGCGAGGCGACGATTGTAACCGCGGTCCCGCGTCTCCGTGAAATTCATCGACAGTACCTTCCCGTGCTCGTCGACGTCGAACTCCGCTACCAGATGAAAGCCTTTCACCGACGCGGGAACAGGCAGAGGCGGGATGAACATCTCGATCGGCGTGGGCGGGTAGTTCGCTTGCGTACCACCACCGGTCCCCGGCCCGACCCCTGAGCCTTTGCCGGTACCGATGCCGGTGCCCACGCCTCCTCCCGTCCCGGGACCCGTGCCGGCCGTGCCGTCGGCGCCTGTTCCACCACCGGTTCCAACGGGTTGAGTCGGTTCCGGCGGCGTCGGCTGCGGCGGCGGCGCTTCCGCCTTGGGCTCCTGCTTCGGTACGGGTTTCGGCGGTGGGATGACCGGTGGCGCAACCTTCGGAGCCGGAGTGGGTGCTTCGGCCGGCGCGACACGCACATACTGAATCGCCTCGCGGGGCGCGCCGGTGCCGCGCATCCCGCCTCCGCCACCGCCGGCAGGTCCGGGTCCCCCTGCCCCCTGTGGCTGCTCAGTCGGTGCGATGTTGGCAGCCGGCCAGAGCAGCAACACGATGAGCAGCAGGTGCAAGAGCACCGACGTCGTGGAGCCGATGCGCCAGTTGTCTCGCGGTTTGGGCAGCCCCGTAGGCGCGCGATACGTCCGGCGCTGCTTCGGCGCTGGCGATGCGAAAGACGACGTCACGTCGTCACGACGGGAGAAGGCGAGAGCACTGGCCACGGAAGTAATACGACGGACGACCCCGGAAGGGTTCCGCTGGCGCAACAATGTCTTGGCGCGCTCGCGGCCCTGGAGGGCGTCCGTCGCAATTTTTCCCTGCAGACCTCGCTGAGCTCAGTCTCTCCGAGAAAGCGTTACTGGCCGCCGCTCGGGGCCGCTGGGGCCGCGCCGCCCGCACCCTTGTCGCCGAGATCCTTCGGCGGGACGCCGATGACCTTGACGCCGGACCCACGCGCGATGTCCATCGCTTCGATCACGTCCTGGTACTTCACGGCTGGATCACCCTTCACGAAGATGATCTTCTCGGGACGCGGATCGTAGATCTCCTTGAGGCGCGGACCGAGACGCACCTTGTCGACCTTTTCCGTGTTGATGGAGAACACGCCGCCGGGCAGCACCTCGAGCACGATCTGGTTCGAGTTCTGGTTCGCCGGCACGGTCTGCGGATTGGGATCCGGCAGCTGGATGTCGATCGCCTTGCGCATCGACGGCAGCGCCGCCATGAAGATGATCAGGAGCACGAGGAGCACGTCGATCATCGGAGTGACGTTGATGTCGTTCTCCAGCCCTTTGCTCCCGCCTGCGGCCATCGCCATTACGGATTTCCTCCCGTCTTCGCGCCGGGGCCGAAGCCACTGCTCGTCGCCTTGGTGTCGCCGGCGACGGTGGACACGGTTCCCTGTCGCTGATCGCTGATCATGCCGACGACACGCACGCCGTTCTTGCTGGCGATGTCGATGGCGTCGAGCACCTTCGCGTAGTTGAGCGTCTTGTCGGCCTTGAGATAGAGGATCTTATCCTCCGTCCGGGCGTCGAAGATCTTCTTCAGCATCTGCGGCAGATCGGCGTTGTTGATCTGTCGCTTGTTCAGGTAGTACTGCCCTTCCCGGTCGATGCCGAGGACCTGGTCGGTCTGCTCGTCTTCCGGGTGATCCTTCAGGTTGACGCCTTCCGGTGGAGTGGCGTTGAAGCCCGCCATCAGCGCAGGTGCGACGACCATGAAGATGATCAGCAGCACGAGCATGACGTCGATCATCGGCGTCACGTTGGGGGTGGACTGAACGCCACCCCCGCTGCCCGCTGCCATCGCCATGAGTGTGTCTCCGGGTTCGCGTTACTGCGCGATCGGGCCGGCGGCGCCAGCCTGCGTGTTGAACTCGCGCGTGAAGCGCGAACGGCCGAACTCGCCGCTGACGCCCTTGATGAGGTAGTCGATCATTTCCTTCGAGACGTACGTCATTTCGGCCGCGAGATTGTCGATCTTGACCGTGAAGTAGTTGTACGCCCACACGGCCGGGATGGCGACGAGCAGACCGAAGGCCGTCGTGATCAGCGCTTCGGCGATACCAGCGCCGATCGCGGCCAGACCGCCGGAGCCCGACGCGGCCATGCCCGTGAACGCGTTCACGATACCCATCGTGGTGCCGAGCAGACCGACGAATGGCGCCGTCGATCCGACGGTGGCGAGCACCGCCAGGCCGCGCTTCAGGTTCGTGAGCTCGAGCAGCATGTTGCGCTCGATCGCGCGTTCGGCCGAGTTGATGTCGGCGACGGTAACCGAGCCGTCCTGGATCAGCGGCTTCACTTCCTGCAGCGCGCCGCCAAGGACCAGGGCCACGTGCGAGCGCTTGTAGCTCTCGGCAAGACGGATGGCTTCGGTGAGATTGTCCTCTTCGAGGAACTGCGAGAACTCAGGCGCGAACTTGAGGGTTTCCTTCTGCGCCTTCCGCATGCTCCACCACTTCTGGACCATGATGGTCATGGAGTAGATGGACATGATCGCGAGGGCCACGACGATGCCCTTCGCGAACGGGCCCATCGTCTTGAACAGATCCAGCAGTGACATTTCCATGGTCTAGCGACTCCACATGTAGGTGTGAGAGAAACCTTGAGGTATCGGTTAGTGCTGTAGCGAAAAGTTGAACGGCTGCTGCACGAGCTGCTTCACTTTGCGTCCCCCGATTTCCGCGGGATAGAAGCGCATCGCGGAGAGCGCCTGCTTCACGGCGTTCGTGAACAGGTCATGGCTGGACTTGAGCACTTTGAACTGGCTCATGTCGGCGCGGCCGTTGGTGTCGACGACGAACTGCACCAGCACTTCGCCCTCGACGTTGGCGGAACGCAGCATGTCGGGGTACCTCGGCGCCGGATTGCCGGGCGCCGGCGCGACTTGCTTCTCCACCTGGAACTCGAAGTACGTCTGATCGCCGACGGGCGTGCCACCGACGACACCCTTGGCGAACCCGCCCGCCACGCCCTTGCCGCTGAAGTCGGACTCGTCCGTCACTTTCTTGGACAGGTCGATGTCCGGGAGCACCTCGGGGATCTTGATCGGCGCTGTCAGCACCTGAAAGCCTTTCGGTGGCGGCGGCGCGGCGATGACCTCCGGCGGCGGCGGCTCGTTCTTCGGCGGCGGCGGTTCGTCCTTTTTCATTTCGACGAACTCGACCTTCTCCGCCTTCGGCTTCTCGATGGCTTCCTTCGCCTGCAGCGTGCCGTAGACGGCGCCACCGATGAGCACGACATGCACGATGACGCTGAACATCAGCTGCTTCACCGTGCGCTGCTTCTTCGGCTTGGTCTCGATGAGGTTCTCGAACATTCAGCGGCTCGGGTTCGAATGTCGGACGTCGGACGCGGTTCACAGCGCCGCGCGTGCCATTCGACACGGCGCAGCACTATTTCACGTCCGGAATTTGTCTCGGAGGTGAAACTATTCGTGACAAATTGGGCCGGAATAGGCCCAAGATTAAGAGTCGATGAAGGCTGCGGCCGAGGGCGCCCCTTGCGAATCCGCCTCGGCTGTTGCAACAGGGAGTAGAACCGTGAACGTGCTTCCGCGCCCGAGCCGCGATTGCGCGGTGAGCGTTCCCCCGTGCGCCTGCGCAATCCACTGGGCGATCGCGAGACCGAGACCGAAGCCGCCGCCCTGCTCGGCGATCGTCCTGTCACCGAATGCGCGGCGCGAGCGCGCGCGATCGGCGCGCCAGAATCGATCGAACACGTGGGGCAGATCTGCGGCGGCGATGCCGACGCCCGTGTCGCGCACGGCAAACCCGATCTCGTTGTTGTTCCGCAGGCTCAGCGTCATCTCCACGCTGCCGCCGCGCGGCGTGTACTTGATGGCGTTCGTGATGAGATTGAGAAAGAGCTGACGCAGCCGCGTGCTGTCGCCCATGACCTCGGCGTCCTCGAGCAGCGGCAGCGTTACGGTGACTCCGGCCTCCTCGCCGAGGATGAGCGCTGTCTCGAAGACGTCCCGGACGAGTGGCTCGAGGCGCAGCCGCTCGCGATGCAGATCGAACCGGCCTTCGTCGGCGCGCGCGAGCGTGAGCAGGCTGTCCACGAGATCGGACATGCGCGCGATCTCCTGCATCGCTTCCTCGAGCGCCTGCATGCGCTCGTGATTCGACGCCCCCGGATGCATCGCACGTTCCACATCGGCTCGCACCACCGTCAGCGGCGTCTTGAGCTCATGGCTGGCGTCGGCGGTGAATCGTCGCAGCGCGCCGAATGAGGTCTGCAGGCGGCCGATCATGCGATTCAGCGTCTCGGCGAGGCGCGAGAGCTCTTCGTCCGCGGCGTCCGCGGGCACGCGGCGGTGCAAGCTGCGGCCGTCGGTGATCGCCTCGACCTCGCCAATGAGCTGGTCGATGGGCTTGAAGCTGCGTCCCGCCACGACGTACGCGATCGCCAACGAGACCAGAAACATGAGCGGCGCGAGCAACAGCATGGTCCCGAGGAGGAGCTGCGGCGCAACTTCCGCCTCCACCGTCGGCAGGCCCGCCACGACGCGCGAGATGTTGGGCAGCGACGTCGTGTCGCGGCGCGCGATCAGCAGCATGCGCCCGCCAAGCACCGTGTCGCGCGGCAACGGAAAGATGGCGGCGTCTCGACCGGGGTTGAGCTGCAGCGCCACGGCGTTCAGGTCGTCCTGGTCGTCCGACGGAAGCTGCCGCACCGCGAACGACGAATACAGCAGGCGGCTCTGCGCATCCAGGACCAGGAAGTAGCCGGGCCGCGGCTCGAGGACGTTGCGCAGCTCCGGCAGCGGACTCACGGTGCCGTTGCTGTCACGCGTGGAGAGGCGCTTCCCGTTGCGTTCCGCCTGCGCCATGGTCGCGAGAACCTGATCCGCCGCGGTCACCGCGCGCTCGCCCAGCTCCTGATACGCCGACGCGCGGCGCGCGAAATAAATGGCCGCGCAGAACGCGAGCAACGTCGCGAACAGGAGCAGTGCGTACGCGGCCGCGAGGCGGGCACGGGTGGACCACATGCTAGTTGCGAGTCGACAGGCGGAAAGCGGACGCGGTCAGCACGTGATGCATCACTCCCTGATGCTGTAGCCGACGCCGCGCACGGTGTGGATCAGCTTTCGATCGTGCCGTGCGTCGATCTTCTTGCGCAGATGGTTGATCACCACGTCCACGATGTTCGTTCCGGGATCGAAGTGATAGCCCCACGCGTACTCGGTGATGAGCGTTCGGCTCATCACGCGGCCGGTGTGCCGCATGAGGTACTCGAGCACCGTGTATTCCTTGGGCGTGAGCTCGATGAGATCGCCGTTGCGTCGCACTTCCCGCGTGTCGCGGTTTACCTCGAGATCCGCGACGCGCAGCGCGGGGGACGCGAGCGCACGCGGGCGTCGCGCCAGCGCCTCGACGCGGGCGAGCAGCTCCTCGAAGGCGAAGGGCTTTGTGACGTAATCGTCAGCACCCGCGCGCAGCGCAGTCACCTTGGCGTCCACGGCGTCCTGTGCGGTCAGCACCAGGACGGGCCGCTCGAATCCGCGGGCCCGCAGCGCATGCAGGACCTCCAGTCCCGACTTTCCCGGCAGGCGCATGTCGAGAATGATGAGGTCGTATGCCTCCGAGCTGGCTCGACGCTCGCCGTCCTCGCCGTCCGGCACGAGGTCCACGGCCCAGCGATGCTCCTCGAGCCCGCGCTTCACATACTGGCCGACAGTCGGGTCGTCTTCGATTACCAGAATGCGCATCTGGAACGCCTAGCCCAAGAAAAAGGCGACCGCGGGTGGTCGCCAAGAACGATCTCGAGAGGACGAGTGGAGCGTACCGGGATCGAACCGGTGACCCCCTGCTTGCAAAGCAGGTGCTCTCCCAGCTGAGCTAACGCCCCAGAACTTGCTACAATCCAATATAGAAGAGTGTGCATAGCGGAGTTACTTCATGGAAACGACGACCGAAACCCGGAAGCTGACCCTGCGCTGCCAGTTCTGTGATACGTGGAACCGGATCGATGCGGCGCGCGCGGCCGACAAGCCGAAGTGCGGAAAGTGCGGGCGGCCGATGCTGCTGGACCGCCCGGTAAAGCTCGACGAGGAGACGTTCCAGCGCACCATCGCCGAAGCGGAGCTCCCCGTGCTGGTGGACTTCCACGCGGACTGGTGCGGCCCCTGTAAGATGATGGCGCCGTTCGTCGACGAGCTGGCCTCGGACTATCAGGGACGCGCGCTGGTCGCCAAGCTCAACACAGACCACGCGCCGAATGCCACGCAACCATTCGGCATCCGCGGAATCCCCACGACAATCGTGTTCAAGGGCGGCAAGGAGTTCGCGCGCAAGGTCGGCGCGGTGCCGAAAGCGGGACTCGAGGAGTTGTTAAAGCCGGCGCTATGACTGCCGCGCTGCGCGCGGAGAACAGTTATGGCAGTCGTCCTGCCGCAGGCCGGCGGTTATCACACGCGACCGCTTATTCGTGCGCCGGCAGCGGCTCCATCGTCTCGGGATCCACGGGTACCTGCACTTCGTCGCGATACGGCGACGTCAACAGCGTCGCACGCACGCGCGGGAACGCATCCATGAAGGTCGCGTAGCACCATCCCCACACGCCGACGTAGAGGAGCAGCACGCCGATCTCCCAGAGACCGAATGGCGCGCCGAGCGGTAGTCCGTACGCCGACGGGTACACCTCGATATAGCGCATCAGCCACATGCCGATCGCGCTCGACGCCGCGAAAAACGTGAGCCACGGCAGGATGACCTTCGTCGCGCGCGTCAGGAGGCCGAAGAACGGCAGCACGAACACCATGCTCGCCGAGAGCACCGTGATCCACTTCCACGGCGCGATGAGACGCAGCCGCATGAAATGGGTTTCCTCACCCATGTTGCCGTACCAGATCACCAGGTACTGGCCGAACGTCAGATATCCCCAGAATGCCGTGAAGGCGAACAGCAACTTCCCGAGATCGTGAAAGTGCACCTCTTTGACGAGATCGTATGCGCCGAGGTAGCGCCGCCACCACATGGTGAACAACGCGAACATCGCAACCGCGCTGAGCCACGCGCCCATGAAGAACCACCAGCTGTAGAGCGTGCTCTGGAAGTGGAGCGTCAGCCCCATCGAAAGGTCCCACGCCAGCACCGACCAACCCCAGGCGAAGGCGATCACGAGCACGACCGCGAGCGTACCCTGGAGCGAATGCGTCGAGTGGATCTCGCGGCGCTCATCGCGGAATCCGTTCCGCATGCGCGCCCGCAATCCCGCGAATCGCGCGCGATCGCCTGCACCCTGCCACTCCGGATTCATCCCTACGTCCAGCCGCACGCACGTATAGACGTACCACACGCTCAGCGCGGCGATGATGGCGAAAGTCAGCAGCACGCGCACGGTGAAGAACACCTGCCCGTAGTACAGCGCCTTCTCGGGAACCGGGTACGCCTCGCCTCGCCCCCACGGAAAGACGTAGTGCTTGCCGGCGAACACCGTGAGCAGCAGGAAGAGGAACGCGACCGGCAGGAACGCGACAAAGCCTTCGAGAAAGCGAATGATTTCCCGCGACCAGCGGGCTGTCGTGATACGCTGGACGGCGACGATCGTCGTCGCCGCCGATGACAGCCCCGCGAAGAACAGCCAATTGGCGTGGAACGCGTTCCACACGCGGTCCGGCTGCACGAACAGTCCGATGACGAACGTCAGAACACCGACGACGAGACAGATGAGCAACGCCGTGTAGAGGCGGGCCGGAAGCGGACGGCTCGTCATGGCGATTGCTTCCTGCCGCGTGGGAACTCGAGGAGGATGCAGACTCATGGTCTCGACGGCGAAGTCGGCGTGGGCGTGACGGTCGGCGCGGCGGTGGCGGACGGCCGCCGCCCCGAGTCGGGTGCGGGCGTTGCTCCCGTCACCGGCCGCGCGAAGGGCACTGGCCGCGTGGGAGCATCGAACGACGCCACGGGAAGGGTGGCGCCCGTTTCACCGGGGCGGCCCACCGGACCGACGGGCACGTTCGCGGCACCCGACTGCAGCGTGCGCAGATAGTTGATGAGGTCCCAGCGCTCCCGCTCTTCGATGCGATTGTACGGGGGCATCAAACCGCGACCGTTGCGAATGATGCCGAAGATGTAACCATCACTGTATTGTGTCGCGGCCTTCGTCCCCTGCCCGATGGGCAGCACGGGCAGCCCGAACTGCACGACCGGCCCATCCGCCATGCCGCGATCGCCGTGACACACGGCGCAATTGATCGCGTAGAGCTTGTGCCCCTCGCGCAGCGAACGTTCGTCGCTCGCGACAGGATTCGCGATCGCCGCCATCGAATCGATGGCGCCGTGCGTGGGCGCGCGGCCGTACGCAAAGCCCGGCGCCGCTGTTCCATATATAGGAACGGACATCTGCGGATTGCCGCGCATGGCGATGGTGTCCGCAGCGGTTTCCCACGGGTCCATCTTCGGCTGCCGCTTGAAATCGGTGAACCAGTCGCAGCCGACGAGGCTCGCGACGACGGACAGGCCCAGACACAGATGGGTGGCGGTGAAGGTGCCGAAGCGATTACGCCTCATGCCGCACCTCCACCGCGCCGTGCTTCGTCAGCAGGTCAGCGGCTTCCTTGCTGCGATCGGGCGTCGTCGCAACCCAGACGCCGAAATGGCCGCCGCTGAACCGCGGATCGTACCCGACCGTCATGGTGAGCCGCGGCACACGGGCGATGGCGAACAGGGCGAACACGGTGCTCAGAGAGCCGATGAGCACCATCACCTCGAAACCGAAGATCGTGTATGGCACCCACGACGCGATCGGCTTATTGCCGACGACGAGAGGCCAGTACCGCGATGCCCAGATCGCGATCCAGTAGCCGAAGGTCGCGCCACACAGGCCGCCGATGAGTGTGAAAATGCGCACCTTGCTCGGCGGTGCGTCGATTGCGTGCTCCAGCTCGTGTCTCGGCGTCGGCGTGTACACCGTGAGCTCGTTGAACCGGTCGCGGCGCAACGCTTCGATCGCGTGAACGGTCGAGTCGAGCTCGGTGAAGGCGGCGATGATTCCAGGCATCTACTTGGTCCTCCCCCCTTCGCCCGCATCGTAGTCGCCGGTCACCTGTGCCTGGATGACGCCCGAGTCGCGACTGTGCTCATCCTCGATCGTGTGCGCCATGCGCATCTTCGGCGGCACGACTTCCTTGAGCTCGGAGATCGCCATCACGGGAAGCTGCTTGATGAACAGCAGGAACCACATGAAGAACCATCCGAAGCTCCCGAGCAGGATGGAGTAGTCCACCCAGGTCGGCGCGTACGTTCCCCACTGCCAGGGCTCGAACTCGTGTGAGAGCGACGGCACCACGATGACGAATCGCTCGAACCACATGCCGAGGTTGATGAACAACGACAGAATGAAGAGCCAGCTGGGGTTGCGGCGCAGGCGCTGCGAAAACAGCGAGAGCGGGAGCACGCAGTTGCAGATCAGCATGATCCACGCGGCCCAGGCCCACTGGCCGAACACGCGGTTCCAGAAATACTCCTGCTCGAACTGGTTGCCGCTCATCCACGCGACCTGGAACTCCGTGAGGTACGCGAGCCCCACCACCATCGACGTGAACAAGCACATCTTGGCCGCGGCGTCCAGGTCGTTCAACGTCACGTAGTGCTGCAGCCGGAAGAACTTCCGGATCGGGATGATGATCGTGAACACCATGCCGAGGCCGGAGAAGATCGCGCCCGCGACGAAGTAGGGCGGGAAGATCGTCGCGTGCCAGCCGGGCGTCAGCGCCATCGCGAAGTCGAAGGACACGACCGAGTGCACGGAGAGCACCAGCGGCGTGCTGAACGCGGCGAGGAACAGATATGCCCGCGTGAAATGCCGCCACTCTCTGTCGCTGTTGCGCCACCCGAGCGAGAGCATCGAGAACACGCGCTTGCGCACCGGATTGGTTTCGCGATCGCGGAGGACGGCGATGTCGGGAATCAGACCGATGTACAGGAACGTGCTCGACACCGTCAGGTAGGTGAGGATCGCGAACACGTCCCACACGAGCGGACTCTTGAACTGCGGCCAGATGAGGCGCCAGTTCGGGTACGGAATCAGCCAGAAGAACTTCCACGGCCGGCCGAGGTGAAGAATCGGGAAGAGTCCCGCCGTCATGACGGCGAAGACGGTCATCGCTTCGGCGCACCGATAGATGCTGGTGCGGAACCCGGCGCGGAACAGATAGAGGATCGCCGAGATCAGCGTACCCGCGTGGCCGATACCGACCCAGAACACGAAGGTGATGATGTACACACCCCACATCACCGGCGGGTGATATCCCGCGACGCCCAGACCGCTGTAGATCTGGTACATCCATGCGGAGATGCCGATCAGCAGGCACAGGATCGCGATCCCGAGCAGCGCGAACCAGCCGAGCGTGGGCCGCAGCGTCGCGATGATCTCGCGATCGACCTGCTCGTAGTCGACGACCGCCGGGAGACGCACGGCGGCCGACGGAATATTCGGCCGCTCTCCGACGGGATAGGGTGAAGCTGCGGTCGCCATCAGCGAACCCCTCCGGTGCCGGCCGTCGCGGGTTCCGCATGCGGCGCCGCGCTCGTGGGGTGGTTGATTTTCTTCAGGTAGACCACGGCGGTATACGTGTTCAATTCCTCGAAGACGTGATACGCACGCTCGTCCTCGATGAACCTGGTGACGGACCAGTTGGCATCCGCGGCATCGCCGAACGTGATCGCGCGTGACGGGCACGCCGCCGCACAGGCCGTGGTGAACTCGTCGGGCTGCACGTCGCGGTTCTCGAGCGCGGCGCGATGCTCCGCCTCGCGAATGCGCTGTACGCAGAAGCTGCACTTCTCCATGACGCCCTTCGTGCGGACCGTGACGTCGGGATTGAGCTGCCAGTTGAGCGGCTCGGGAAAGGCGTACTGCGCGCGATCCGGCTCGCCGTACCCGAACCAGTTGAAGTAGCGAACCTTGTACGGGCAGTTGTTCGAGCAGTAGCGCGTGCCCACGCACCGGTTGTAGACCTGCACGTTCAGCCCGTCGGGCGCGTGATACGTGGCGAACACCGGACACACCGGCTCGCACGGCGCGTTGCCGCAGTGCTGACACAGCATCGGAACGAAGCGCGCCTCGAAGTCCGCGGTGAAGCGTCCGTCGTCGCCGCCTTCGTAGTAGCGCTCCAGGCGCAGCCAGTTCATCTCTCGGCCGCGCGTGATGTTGAACCCCGGAACGTGGTTGGCGTACACCACGCCGTTCTGCCACGGGGCGCCTACCGTCGGGATGTTGTTCTCCGCGTAGCACGCGGTGACACATGCCGAGCAGCCGGTGCAGCGCGCGAGATCGACGGTCATCGCCCAGCGGCGACGCGTCATCCCGAGCGGATTCCTGGGATCGTACATCCCCTGCTGCGTGCCGCGGTCCGCCGCGGTGGGCGATCCCAGCTCACCCTGCGCGTCGGCCGCCGTCGGTGAACGCAGTCCCGGCAGGAATTCGTGCGACGCATCGCCTGGCAGGCGCTTGCCCTCACCGTGCTCGCCGCCCACGCCCGCTTCCCCGTTCTCGCCACGCTCTCCAGGCTCGCCGCCTTCGTCACGCGCGCCGCGTCCGGCGCGTCCCAACTCCGCCGCGGGGACTGCCTGGGCGATGCCACGGCCATGCTGGCGCGCCGATCCCTCGGTGGACGGCACCATCACGTGATCGCCGGTCTTCGACACGGCGCAGCGCGTGACGGTCGTCATCGCGCCCGATGCGTTGAGCGAGCCAGGCAGGAGATCGAGCGCGTTGATGCCAATCGCGCGCGCGTACCGGCCGTACCCCCACTGCACGGCGGTGTCTTTCCCGTCGAACCACCCGTCGGCCTTCGAGGACGCGTGCCCCTGTCCGAGGGGAATAGCGACGGTATCCGTGCGCACACCCATGTACACGATGGCAGGCGCGCGGACGGTCCCCGTCGCGGTCTTCACCTCGAGAATGTCTCCGCGATCGATACCGAGACGCGCCGCGGTCTCCGGATGGATCTCCACCCACGAGCTCCACAGCACCTTCGTCACCGGGTCCGGAAGCTCCTGGAGCCACGGCTTGTTCGCCCCGCGGCCGTCGCCGACGGTGGGCGATGGATAGGTCACGAGGAAGAAGTCGCCGCTCTGCGCCGCCGCGGCAGTGGTGGCGACCGGCGCGGAGAGTGCCGTGCTCGCCGCTGCGCGCGGTGCGACGGTGCCTGCGGTAAACCCTCTCGCGTACGCATCGGCCATCGTGGCGGCATTGGCGGCGCCCGGCAAACGCTTCATCAACCACGTGCGATAGTCCGCGTCCGCGAAGCGGCCGGCGATCGTCGCATCCGCCTTGGCGACGGCAATCAGGACGTCCGCGGTCGACCTGGTGCCGGTGAACACCGGATCCATCGCCGGCTGCTGCAACGAGAGCGTGCCGCGCACCGACTCCGCATCACCCCAGCTCTCGAGCGAATGCAGATCGGGGAGAATGACATCGCACAGCTCGGTGGTCTCATCCGGAAACATCGAGAACGACACCTTGAGCGGCACCTTCGCGAACGCGTCGGCGAATCGCGCGGATTTCGGCAGCGCGTACGCTGGATTGACGCCGCGCACGAACACCGCCGGCACCTGGCCCGCGCGCATGCGCTCGACCGCTGCCATCACGTCCGAGGTTCGGACGACACCCTCGAACGCCGGGAGGCCTTCCATGGGCCGCACGCCATTGAGCGCTGCGGCGGCGGTGACCAGCTCGGGGCCGTTATGTCCCGACGCGAGCACCAGGGCGGGCTTCGCGGCTGCAAACTCCTGGGCCAGCGCCTGCAGCGTGGCCGCCGGCACGTCGCTGGCCTGGGATGTGGCATTCGCGTCGCCACGACCCGAGAGAAAATTCGCAATGACCACTTCGCTGCCCGGCCGACACGCGATCCACTGATCGGCATTCAGGCCGGTGAGTGACCTGCGCGGACCGACATATATGAAGCGGGGTGCATCCTTCCCCTTGGCCCGCGCGTCGGCGAAATCCAGCTGCTGCGGTACCGACGCGCCCCAGGTATCGAGGAAATCGGCGCCGAACGAAATGATCAGCCGCGCCGTCGCGAAGTTCCATCGCGGGACGGCGAAGCCGTAGGCGCGACGATTGGATTCAGCCGCCGCGTGATCGGCCTCGAAGTCGACGCTGAGGTGCGGCCGCATGCCGTAGGCAGCGAGCCACCCATCGAGGAACGCCGGGAAACTTCCGCTCTCGTGCTGGTTGAGGAACAACGCGTTCGCTGCGTTCCCCGACGACCGCAACTCACCGACTTTCTGCGCGAGGAACTTGATGGCTTCGTCCCACGTGGCCGCGCGCCAGGCGCTGCCGTTGCGGATGAGTGGAGTACGGAATCGATCCGGATTGTACAGCCCCTGCACCGCGGCCTGGCCGCGCGCGCACAGCGCGCCGCGGTTGAGCGGGTGCGCCGGATTCCCCTCCAGCTTGATCACGCGACCGTCTCGCGTCTCGGCGATGACGCCGCACGCCGCGGCGCACTCGCGGCACACCGTCGCGTAATAGGTCGACACGCCCGGTACGGTCTGGTCGGGCGAGACGAGATATGGAATCAGCTTGCCGGTCTTCTCGGGGAGGAAGTAGCCCTGACAGGCCGTGGCACTCGCGGCGGCCGCGCCGGCCCCGACGACCTTGAGGAATTCCCGCCGGCGAACCCCGGACGACCTGCTTGAGTGTTCGCTCATGCTAGTAGTGGCAGACGGCGCAGTCGTAGCGCGCCTTCTTGCGTTCGTTGGCTGGCGTCACCGTCGTCGCCGTGGTGGTGTCGTAGCCGGTGGCGCGCTCGCCTTCCTTCGGGTCGTAGCCGTTCACGTGACATTTCACGCACCAGCCCATGTTGAGCGATGAGTACTGGTAGACGCGATTCATCGTCTGCACCTGGCCATGACACGTCTGGCAGGTGACGCCCGCGTTCACGTGACGGAAATGGGGGAAGTGCACGTAGTCCGGCACCTTGTGGATGCGCACCCACGGAACGGGCTTCGCCGTGGGACCGCCGAGCGCGTAGTACTGCGCCAGCTTCTTGATCTCGGGCTGGTTGCCGCGAACGACGAGGTGGCAGCCCATGCACGTGCCCACGGCGGGCATGCCGGGGTCGGGCGACTTGTTGGCGGTGTAGTGACAGTACAGGCAGTTCAGCTTCAGCTTCCCACCCGCGTGCAGCGGGTGCGGAAAGTTGATCGGTTGTACCGGCTGTCGATCTTGTGAGGATGAAGCGCCGCTGTACGCGGACAGAACGACGGCGCCAATGGCGAGGGCGAGCAGCCCGGGAATCGCGGCCCACTTCCGTCGCTGAGTCATCGCGAAGGGTTCGAGTGGTCCCACAAAAATGGCCTTGTGAACAAATTCACAAAGTCGAACGAAGAATCTGTCCGGCACCCGACGGGCGCGCAAGTCGCTTGGCTCCCACGCGTTTCACGCGCCCGCTGAAGCTAATCAGCCTTGTCGCGGGGAGAAGCTCACGCAAAGAAGTGCTCGGGCTCGGCGAGTTGCGCCGAGCGCAGATCCGGCGGCAAGAGCTCCAGATTCGCCCGCGGATTCTGCGTGAGTCGCAACGGCCACTGCGTGCCGAAGACGAATCGCTCACTTCCGATCGAGCGGAACAGCTTCGCGAGGTGGTCTTCGGGAGGGCCCCACACCCACGAAAAATCCCACCACACGCGGCGCTGCTCCTCCGGCGTCAGTCCCCAGTGCACTTCCTCGATGAACTCCCTGCCCGCCGCCGTCACGACTACGCGCGCGGCGGGTCCGGCGCGGACGACCGCGCGTACGGCGGCGGCCTGGAGGTCGCCGGCTCCGTCGAGGGGATGCCGTTGGCGCACATCCTCGAAGCGCACCGTGAGAATCGTGGCCATCCGCGCTTCGCCACACGCGAGCACCAACTCGGCCAGGCGATGATCTCCCGGCGCGAGCTGCCAATGCGAGGGATACACCCGGACGGCAGGCGCGCCGGCGTCTCGTGCGATGTCGACCGCGCGCTTCCAGTCCGGCCAATCAGGACGAATCGTCGGCACCGGCCGGAGGCGCGCGTACGATGCCAGCGCCGTGTACAGCTGCGCGTTCCCTGCTCCCGGATCGCGATAAAAAGCAGACGGCAGATGACCGACCCATGCGCCGCTCAGCTGCTCCCGATCGAGGACGCGCTCGAGAACGTCCGGGTCGGGATGCGGAAGAAACCGGAACGGATACGGTCCGATGAGCGTGTTGACGTCGATCATTCGCCGACGGGCGACCGGTGACCGGCGACGGGCGACAGGACCGACTGCAGTCCAAACACGCGCGCAGCGTTGCGCCAGCGAATGTCCTGGATGTCCTCGTCGGACGACAGACCGGTGAGCTCGAGCGCACGCAGCTTCGCCAGGCCGGTGCACATCGTGAGGTCACATCCCCAGAGCAGGCGCTGCGAGCCCAGCGCAACCACGGCGTCATCGAGCATCCCGCGATCCACGCCACTCCCGCTGGTATCCGCGACGATGTTCTTCACGTCGCGAATGGCGGCATAGCTATGGTGGTAATCGCCACCACCACCGATGTGCGCGAGGATGAACGTGACGGTCGGGTGTCGGCGGGCGAGGCGCGCCAGGTCTGCACCGTCCGAGATCTCCTGGCTTGGCCACTCGCGACGCCGGTGCTGCCAGATGTGATGCAGGATCGGCAGCTTGCGCTTCGCCGCCGCCGCACAGATCGGATCGAGCAGCGCGTCGTCGGCGCGACGGCTCGCGAGCAGCTTGATCCCCACGGCGCCACGTGCGACGCAGCGCTCGATCTCGTCCAGCGCGTGTGAGGTGTAGTTCGGATTCACGACGACGAGCATGCGAACGCGATCGCCCTCGCGCGCGCACATCTCCAGCATGGCATCGTTGCCCAGCACCACGTCACTCGGCGAAGGAAAGTACGTCGGTGAGTTGAAGCCGTACGATCCGAGAATCGAGGCGACGTGGCACGTGATGCCCATCGCGTCGCCGGCGCGGAAGCGCGCGTCGTTGACCGCGCGCCAGTCGCTGCGGCCGCACTGCGCGTGCAGAAAGTGCGCGTGCGCGTCGATGAGCGGCGGGCCCGCGCTCACCGAGCGTGATGGTCGCGAACGTCGACGAATGCGGCGCTCGCAGCGGCCTCGATGGCCTGCAATGCCTGCTCATCGTGCGCGAGCGCGGCGAAATTGTAGGCGCCGCGCTTGAACAGCACACCGTGGCTCACCGCCGCGCGCAGAAACGCGGTCTCCACCGCCGGGTCATCGAAGCGGATGAGCCACATCGGATCGATGCCGTCGACGGTCACGCCGGAGACGCCGCTCGCCGTGGCGGCCGCGGTGACCACGTCGCGCATCTCCTTGCCGATGCTCCACAGTGACGCGCACACGTCGGCGCGATCGTGCCAACCCAGGACGGCATTCGCGGCGGCCAGTGCGACGGCTTCACCCGCCAGTGTCGACGAGATCCACGTGCGCTCGGAAGCCTCCATGAGGTCCGCGCGCCCGCACACCGCCGCGAGTGGATATCCGTTGGCCAACGCCTTTCCGAACGCCGCGAGATCCGGCGTGACCTCGGCATACTGCTGGTAACCGCCGGTCGCCAGACGGAATCCCGTTTTCATCTCGTCGAAGATCAGGACGGCACCGGCGGCGTCGCACAACGCTCGCGCGCGCGCGATCCACTCCTTCGACGGCAGCCGTTCGATCACGGGCTCGATGCAGATGGCCGCGAGGCGTTTGCCCGCGTCGGAGACCGCGCGCTCCAGTGCGGCAATATCGTCGAAGGGCACGCGAACGAAATCGCGCTGCGCGCCCGCCGGAACGCCTGCGGACTCCGACGACCAGTCATGCCAGCCGAAGTACCCGCACCCGACCACGATGTCGCGCGCGGTGTATGTGCGGGCAATGCGCAGCGCCGCGCTCATCGCCTCCGCGCCGGTCTTTAGGAACTGCACTCGCTCGGCGCAGGGCACCATGCCGCAGAATCGCTCGGCGACTTCGACCTCGAGCATGTGCGACAGCCCGCTCACCGTGCCGCCCGCGATGACCTCGATGACGTAGCGCGTGAGCTGCGGCTCCGCGTAGCCCAGGGCCACGCTGCCCAACGCCATCGTGCAATCGATGAGGTTGTCGCCATCGGCGGTGATGACGTGGCAGCCTGCTGCCTGCGCGAAATGCGTGGGCAACCCGTGCGCGTCGCCATAGATCCGGTCGGGTCGCTTGCTCCCGGTCGACGCGCCGCCGGGGATCACGCGCGTGGCGCGCGTCGCCCAATCCACATCCTCATCATCCGCCGCGGGGACCTCGACGTCCGTCGAGTCCTCTGTTGCCGCGTCGTCGGATTCGTCCACCCGTGGCGGAGCGTCCGCGGATTTACCGAAGAGTCGCGAGAAGACCATGCACGAAAGAGAATCTCGCGGTCGCCCGTTTCAAGGCCGCTGTCGCTTCATGTAGTGCATGACCTCGAGTGCCATGGCGCGCAGCAGCGACAGCTCGCGGGCGTCTGGTGCAGCGCGCGCGGTCAGCGACCGGACGGTTCGCATGATGTGCTCGGCGTACCGCGTCTTGAAGAACTCGACGGATGCGAGCGCCCGCTCGACGTCGCCGAAATAGCGCTCCAGGTCCTCGTGCGTGGCCGGCGGCGCGTCCTTTCGCGGCGGCGCGATCGCGCGGGTGGCGTCGCCGGCGGCGCCGTGGAGCTCGTACAACGCGATGAGCACCGCCTGCGCGAGATTCATGGACGCGTGTTCCGTCGTCGGGATGACAACCGTGGCGTGGACGCGGTCGAGGACGTCGTTGGGCAGACCGCTGTCCTCGCGACCGAAGACGAGCGCCACCGACCCGGTGGCCGACGCATCGATCAGCTCCAGCGCCGCCTGATGCGGCCCGATGACGCGCCACTTCGCCGCCCTGCGTCGCGCCGTGAAGCCGAGCGTGAACACACATTCGGCAACCGCGTCATCGAAGGTGTCGAAGTGGCGGATGGCCTCGATGAGGTCGCGCGTCCCGTGCGCGATGCCTTCGATGCGATACGGCTCGTAGGTCACTGGACGCACGAGACGCAGGTCGCGTACGCCCATGTTCTTCATCGCGCGCACGGTGCCGGCGATGTTGACGGGATCCTGTGGCTCGACGAGGACGACGGCCACGCGGTCGAGGGCCGACGCCGTCATCCGACGACCACGAAGGGGATGAGCGCCGAGACGTCGTGGCGGTCCCCGCGCAGGTACGCGAACTGGCCGGCCGCACCACTGAGGACGAGCTGGCCGCGCCGGCGCTCGCGATCCGCCGTCGTTTCATTGACGATCACGTCGAGATCGACCGGCGCCTCGCTCGCGGTCGCGACGCCGAGATCGATGCTCATCTCGTAACCATCGCCCGACGCGCGCCAGCGCGCCGACGGTGCCGAGAGATTTCCCCACTCCGGGATCGGACGCACGCGAACGCGTCCGTCCGGTTCCGGGATGAGCGTCCAGCCGCCACTTCCGTCCGGCGTGCGCGTGTACAGCTGCACACCGGCGGACATCGTGTCTGGATGCTCATTGTCGTACGGATTGATCGTGTCCGCGGACACAAAGCGGCGATCGCCGGCGTGAACATCGAGGAGCACGCGCACGCCGTCCGCATCGGCGCCCACCGCGAGCTCCGCGCGCGGCGACCCGGCAGCCGGCCAGCTCACATCCGAGCGTCTGTACTCGTCGCGGCCCATGGAGCGCAAGCACAACTGCTGTCGTTCGTCGGATGTGAGGTCGGTGAACCACATCGGCAGTGCTGGCACGCGGTTGAGCACGATCGGTGGGGGCGGCGCTGCCAGATCGGCCGACGGCTGTGCGTCGCGGCGCTCGCGAAATCCGGAGAGATCGATACTGCTGCGCGCCGCGCCGGCCAACAGCTCCACATGCCATCCCGAATCGTCGCGCCGATGGACATGGCGCTCGTGCATCAACGCGACGACGATTCCATCGTGCGTGAGCTCCGCGACGACGTCACGCGACCACGACAATAACGCGCGAAAACGACCGCGCGAGGCATCGGCCCGCAGCACATAGAAGCGCCGATCGGCGTTGGGCGGTTGGCCAGGCGCGCACGCGCGGAACACCCGCGTATCGACGTCGGCGACGAGATGCACACGCACCATGGGGTTCTCGCGCAACGTCAGCGTGACAGCTGTCCCGGCGGGGAGCGGCGAGGCAGCGACGTCGCGAACGAAATCGAAGCCATCTTCCAAACCGGTTCCGCCATCCAGCACCGCGCCGGTCATGCTCGCGTTCGCGTCCGCATCCAGGTGCCACGGCAACTCCATCCGCGTGGCGGCATCCGCGCGCCATTCGAGCTCGTCGATGAGGTAGTCCGGCGTCACGACGACCGTGCGCTCGAAGGTCACACCATCGGTCTCGAATTCGGCGACGACCCAGCCGAGCGCCTCTCGCTCGTCGTACGCGCGCAATACACCATCGTGCAGCGGTTGCGACCGGCCGGCGACCAGCGGAGCGTTGTGCGCCAGCGTACTGCGATACCAGTGCAGTGATCGCTCGACGTAGGAACCCGTGCCGAGGTCGTCGAGCACGCGCGTCGCTCCAAGTGACACGAGCAGGTTGAGCCGATCGGGATGACCGTGACCGCCGCCGGACTCGCCGAAATCCAGCGCCGCATACACGTCCGGCGCGCGGCGAAACACGGCGATGCCTTGCTGCTCGAGCAGCGCCGAGCGTGCGACTGCCGGAATCGCGGCGGGTAGCACCGGCCGCGCGAACAGAAGCGCTCTCCAGCCAAGATCCGCACGGGTGAGCGCGGACGCGGGGGCGTTCCGCTCGACGTCCGCCGTCGAGCGCGCGCGACCGGTATCGCGTCGCTCGTATCCGTCCTCATAGCACCTGGCCAGCGCGGCCGCGAGCCGCGGATCCTGCGATCGCGCGAAGCCAAGCTCGGTGATTTCGGCGATGCGCCACTGCCGCAGCGAGACCGCGTACTGCGAGTCCTTCCGCGATGGCATGGTGAAGTCCGGAAGCGCCGTGAGATACGGCGCGACGAAGGCCGAGTCGAAACGACGGCGAAGGTCGTCCGGAAGACGGAGCCCGCTGTGCTCACCCAGCGTGACCGCGTACCACAACCCGCGCAGCGCGAACTGGTGATAGTTCTCCCCCTCGTACCACGTGCCGTCCGGGAGCAGCGCGCGCTCGAGATGCGCGACGACTCCAGAGCTCGCGTGGAAGATGCGATCCGCGGCAGCGCGATCCCCGACGAGAAGCGCGGCGGCGAGCAGGGCGGCGTTGTTCCACACCTGCCGGTTCGACATGCCTTCGTCATATTCGCCAATCAACGCGCTGCTAGGCTCGACGATCCGTTCGCGAACCACGTCGACTGTCTGCGCGTCGCCGGTCTGCGCGAGAAAACTCGCGGCCAGGCAGATCTGCAGCAGCCAGATGGACTCGAGGTACGTGCTGAAGAACAGCCGCGTGGGCCCCAACACGTTGTCGCGATTCGGATAATCGAGGTACGACCTGGCGTAACGTCGCAGCAGGTCGCGCGCGAAGGTGCCGTGCCGTTGTTCACCGCCGAGCGCGTGAAACATCGCCGCATGCAGACAGCGCTCCGCGAGCCAGAGCTGAAACGAGGTCACCCATGCGCGGTGATGCAGTTCGCCCGTATGCATGGTGCCGCACGTGTGGCAGCGGTGCCGATCGGGGGACCACGGATCGAAGTCCAGCTGCGTCCCGTCGCGCTCACAGCGTCCACCCGCGCGCGACAGGAGCGCCTTGGCGCGCGGAAGGTCGGGCGCGCGTTCCATGACGGGGTCGAGCTCGGCGCGGAGGGACTCGTATAGCGGCGCCAGCTGGGCACGCACGACGCCACGCCGCTGTTCGAGCTGCGCCGAATCGAGCAGCAGCAACGTCAGCGGCCTCCGCCCGCGACCGCGGGCTTCTCGGCCGTACGCCATCGCGCGACCGTGGCGAGCTCTCCGCGAAGATCCATGCGCACGTCCCGCATGCGCGCCGAGACGCCCTGCACGCCTCGCGAGTGGTACAGCCACGCCGCGGGCATCTCCCGCTCGAGCTCCCGCTGCACCGCGAGCCAGGCCTCGCGCGCCTGCGCGTCCGTGCGAGCAGCGCGTGTCTGCGCGAACGCCGAGTCCAGCGTCGCCGAGTGAAAATTCGCGTAGTCGAGCACGCCCCCACGCTGCGGCGAGTCGTACATCGCCGACAGGTACGCCAGCGACAGATCGCCGGACACGCCGGTGATGAGCACGTCGAAATTCTTCACGGGTGCGCGGGCGATCGCCAGAAACGCGCCCAGCTCCACCTGGCGGATCTCGACGCGAATGCCGCGCAGCGCGAGGTCCGCCTGCACGAGCTGCTCGATGGCGTTGTCCCCGCTGCCGACCGTCAGCAGCTCGATCGAGAACGGATGCTCGCGCGCGCGCCAGCCGCCGGCACCGCGTTGCCAACCTGCGGCATCGAGCAACGAATCGGCTCGCCGCGCGTCCAGGACGGGCGCGCGACGCAGCGCGAACGGATTCTCCGGCGGAACCGGGCCCGACGCTGGCGTGCCGAAGCCGGCCAACGCCGCCGAGACGAGTCGCGCGCGGTCGATCGACAGGTCGACGGCCTGCCGTACGCGGACGTCGTCGAATGGTGGTCGATGCGCATTGAACATCAACGCCGTGGAGAACAGGATCGGATAGCTCACGACGCGAATCACGGGGTCGCGCGCGGCGAGCGACGCCATGGTCGGAGCGATACCGGCGAAATCCAGGTCGCCGCTCGCGAGGCCGGCGAACTTGGTCGTCGGCTCGTCGACGACGGCGATGACGAGCTCGCGCGTCTTCGGCGACCCTCCGAGCGCCGCGGGAAAATCGACATTCCGGTCGAACACCCAGCGTTGACCCACGACACGCTCGCGCAACCGGAACGGACCATTCGACACCGGCGCGGTGCCGAACGACGCGCGCCGCATGTCGGCGGCGGACACGGTCGCGAGGACGTGCTCGGGCAGAATCGGTAGCTCGCAGAAGATTGCCGGCAGCGCCCGTTGCGGAGTGGCGAAGGTGATGCGCACGGTGGTGTCGCTGGACACGCTCGCCGCGACGACCGACGCGAGGTCCGCCGCCCGCGCGTATCCCCCGTGGGGGTCGCGCGCGCGGTCGATCGTGAACACCACGTCGCGTGCATTCGTCGGCGTGCCATCGCTCCAGCGCAGCGAAGCAAACAGCACGAGATCGAGCGTGCGCCGATCCGCGCTCCATCTCCACGCGCGGGCGAAATACGGCTGTGGCACCAGCGCACTGTCATAACGCGCGAGGGTGACGAAGAGGACGTGCCGCTGCACCTGGCGCGACAACGGATGAATCGTCACCAGTGGATTCGCCGACTCGAGGTCCGTCCCCGACGCGAACACCACGACGTCGGACGCACGGACGGGACCCGTGCACGCCAGCGATCCGCCACCGATCGCCAGCAGCGCCACGATTGACGCGATTCGCGCGCCGGGCATTATGCAGGCGTGTCGGCCACGCTTTTCCTGCGGCGCTTTGCGGCGGCGCTCCTGCTGCTCTGGCTCGTCGTGACGGTGACGTTCGCGCTCGTGCGGCTCGCGCCGGGCGATCCTGCCGCGTTCCTCGTGTCGCCAACGGCGACGGCGGCCGACGTCGCGCGCGTGCGCGGGGAGCTGGGACTCGATCGTTCCATCCCCGTGCAATATGCACGCTGGCTCGGCGGCCTGCTCCGCGGAGATCTGGGCGTCAGCTTCGCCACGGGCAAGACCGTGAGCATGGTGTTGCGCGACGCCGCGCCGATCTCGTTGTCGCTCGGGCTCGTCTCGCTGGGATTCACGTTCCTGATCGGCGTGCCCGTCGGCATGCTGCAGGCCGCGCGACGCTCGGGCACGACCGACCGCGTGCTCACCGTGCTGACGACGGCGGTCTACGCGGCGCCCTCGTTCTGGCTTGCGCTCGCTCTCGTCGCCGTGTTCACGTACGGCGCGGCGACCCTCGGACTCCCCGCCACGTGGCGCCTGCCCGCGTTCGGGCTGCGTACACCGGGCGTGACGTTGCACGGATGGCGCGGCATGGTCGACGTCATTCGACACGCCGTTCTTCCCGTGACCATCCTGTCCGCGGTGGGCGCCGCCGGCATCGCGCGCTACGCGCGCACGAGTGTCGCGGACGTTTTGCGGCTGGATTTCGTGCGCACGGCACGCGCGAAGGGTGCCCCGATGCGACGCGTCTATGGTCGACACGTGCTCGCGAACATTCTCCCGCCACTCGTCGTGTTGTTCGCGCTGTCGCTGCCCGGGTTGCTCGCGGGTTCGATCTTCGTGGAGTCGGTGTTTGCCTGGCCGGGGCTTGGCCGCGCGACGCTCACCGCGATTCTCGCCCGGGATTATCCGGTCGTCATGGGCGCGACGGTGCTGTACGCGGCAGCGGTGATTCTCGCCAACCTGGCCGCGGAGCTCGCGCTTCCGCTGCTGGATCCCAGACGCGAAGCCGCATGAAGCTGCGCTCGGTCATCGCGCGTGATCCTGTGCTCGCCGGGGCGATCCTCTCGCTGGTGCTGCTCGCGGCCGCGACGCTGCTCGTGCCACTCTGGTCCTCGCGCGATCCGCTCGCGATCGGCGATGTGCTCGCGCTGCGGCTTCTGCCGCCGCTGTCGCGCGGCGTCGACGGACACGTCCACCTGCTGGGCACCGATCGCTTCGGGCGCGATCTCTTCGTCCGGATGATGCTCGCGGGCCGCATCTCGCTCGCCGTCGGCGTCATCGGGTCAGTCGCAGCCGCCCTGCTCGGAACGATGACCGGCGCCGTGGCTGCGTGGCGCGGAGGCTGGATCGATCGCGTTCTCATGGCCCTCACGGACGCGCTGCTCTCCATTCCGCGTCTCGTGCTGCTGCTGGTGTGCGCGGCGCTCTGGCGTCCCGGCCTGTCGACCGTCGTGGTGGTGCTCATCGCCACCGGGTGGATGGGCGTCGCGCGCATGATTCGCGCCGAGGTGCTGGGCGTGGGTGCGCAACCGTATGTACAGGCAGCAACGGCACTCGGGGTCCGCCCCTGGCGTGTGCTCTGGCGACACACGTTACCCAACGCCATCGGGCCTGCGATTGTGGCGACGACGCTGGGCGTCGGAAACGCGATTCTGCTGGAGAGCGGTCTCTCGTTTCTCGGTCTCGGCATCCAGCCGCCCCGGCCCAGCTGGGGCAACATGATCGCCGGCGGCCGCGATCTGATCGTGACGGCGCCGTGGGTCGCGATCGCACCCGGACTCGCGCTCATCGTGACAGTGCTCGCGGCGACGCTCATCGGCGATGGTCTCCGCGATCGCCTGGCCGGCGAGCGTGCGTCGCCGCGCCGAGATATCGCCGAACGCGTCTAACGCACGAGGATCGTCACGATCGCGTGCGGGGCCGCGAGGAATGACACGCTATCCCCGCGCGCGGCCAGCGGCGTCAGAGGCAGCTCGTCGAGTCGCGCCAGGTGTGCTTCCGCGATATCGCGCGGTAGGCGCCAGCTTCCGGCGCTCTCGCGATTGGTGAGGTTGACGCAGCGCAAGACCAGCCAGTTGCCGTCTTCGGATTCCTTGATGGTCGACGGTGCCAGCCCGACGCCCGACAACGCGGCTCCCGGTCGCGGTGCCGGCGTGTGGAGCGCGTATCGCACCGTTTCGCCGGTGAGCGGATAGAGGACGTCGTCCGCGGCGTGCTCGATCTCGTCGGTGACTGCCGCGCTCTGCGCGGCATGCAGCATGAGCGCGAGCTCCGCCTCGAACGGACCCGGACACTGCGCGAGCGGAGTGGCCGCCGGCCAGCCTGCATGACCGGGTCGCTCCGCGATGTCGCTGCGAGACAACTCGCCGACGGAGCGGATCACGGTGACCGCGATGCTCGATCCGTCGGCCTCGTACTCGGTGAGGCCATCCGAGAAAATCGTCGCGCCTGTGCGCTGGTTGAACAGCGACACGTAGCGATGCAGCGGAGCGGTGGCCACAACGTGCTCCATCTCCTGCTCGGCGTCAGGCAGGTCGAGGGGACGGCGCTCCACCACCGCGAACGCGGCGTCGGCAACCACGCGGGGCATCGCGACGTCCGTGTGAAGGCGGAGCCGCAGGCGGTGATCGCGCGCGTCGTTCAGGCCGGCGACGTGTATACGGACCCAGCGCGCGCCGGCGTCGAGCGTGAATCGCAACCGCACGTCGATCCGATTGTCGCGATCGCGCAGGCGCCAGCGCTGCTCGACGCTGCCCCGCAGCGGACCGCGATGCACGACGCGCGTGTTGAGCAGCCGCGCGTCGAGCTTCGGCTCGCGGATCGCCGGCGTGTACAGGTCGCCGCGGTCGCGCCGGCTCTCCCATTCGACGATCCGGTCGACGCGCCGCTCATCCTGTTCGAGCGACACGGCGCCGGTGCGTGCGAAGCGTAGCGTGATCGTCCCGTTCGTGAGCACGCCGCTCTCCGCCCGCACCGCGTGCGATGGCACTGCCTGCGATGGGCGTTTGCGGGACATCGAGAACGGAACGCTCGCGACGCCATACGCGGGCACCTCGTCCACCCAGACGGCCGCCTGCAGCCGCTGCACGGCATCGTTGTCCGGATAATTGCGCGGCGACTCCAGCCGATCGTAGTCGATGCGCCGCGACAAGACCTGAACGGGAGCGACGCCGTCGAGCCGAGGGGACCGCGGAAGTACCGCGCGATCGAGCCGCACGTGCTCGGATCCAGGACCGACCGGGACGTCCGCGATCTTCGTCGTCAGCTCGACGATCGCGACTCCCGCGCGCGGTCGCGCGGCCCGGTTGCGCACCACGAGGGTCGGCACCCATGCGTCGCGTTGTGCGCGCGCGGCTTCGACGTCGTGTCCGAGCCATGACAGCAGCGCGTCGAGCCGAATGCCTGCACTCTGTGCCGCCGCAGCGGCGAGGCGCTCATCCATTGCGTGCGCCACCTCGTCGATGCTGCATCCACACAGGGTGTCGTGCGGCTGGCAAAGCAGCAGTGACTGCCACGCTGCGCATACGAGATGGCGCCGCGAAGCGGACCCCGCGAAACGCGCGAGGGCTGCCCACGGCTCGACATCACGCAGCAGTTCGCGTTCGCATCGAACGTAGCGGCGCTTCTGCGGGGTTCGACTCGCCAGCGTTCCCTGCAGCGTCCAGGTGTATCCATACGAGTCGCGCAGCTCACCGGTGATGTCCGGCGCGCGCGCGACGCTCGATGCTGCGGCAAGATCCTCCCCGAAGTGGCGCAGGGAGCTGGAGCGGACCGTGTCCGGCGCCGCGGCGTTCGTCAGCAGTCGGACCGCCTGCTCGCGGCCGTGTTGCCGGCCGTGATGGTCGGCGCCATTGAGAAGCAACGCAACCTCCGGCGCACCCCGGGCGGTCAGCTGCTCACGAATCGCGCGCCATCGACGCGCGATGCCATCCGCATCCAGCTCGAGATTCGCGCCCAGCTCGTATCCCGAACGCGTGAGATGCCATGTGAGCGTGCGATCGCCGTCGGGGGCCCGCCACCAGAACACGCTCGTCGCAGGCCAACGAGCACCGCCGAATCCACGCCACACGACAATGACGTCACAGCCGAAGCCGTGCGCCAGCGCGGGCAGCACGGCCGGGTGCCCGAACGAATCCGGGCAGTGCAGCACGGGCGGCGGCTCCGCGCGCAACGATCGCACGACGCGACGGCCCGCCAGCAGGTTGCGCACGAGCGCTTCCCCACTGGGAATGAGCTCGTCGGCGAGCACGTACCACGGGCCGGCCTCGAGACGGCCTTCGCGCAGCGCCGCCGCCAGCTCGGACGCGCGTTCGGGCCGCACCGCGAGATAATCCTCGAGGACGACCGCCTGGCCGTCGAGCAGAAACGAGGACCGGTCCGCAGGCGGCTTGTCGAGCACTTCGTCCACCAGCGCCACGAGCCGCTGACGGAAGCGCTCGGCGCGATGGTACCACTCACGGTCCCAATGCGTGTGCGAGACGACGTGGATGAGCACGGGGACGCAGAATAGCCACAAACGAAGAAAGCCGTGAGGAGCGACGCTCCGCACGGCTTCTCGAGGTCACTTCGGCCGTACTGCTAGGCGACCGGCCGACGGCCCGTGATCAGGCGATAGATGATCACGATCACCGCGATCACGAGCAGCAGGTGGATCAGTCCACCCGCGACGTGGAACGCCAGAAAACCCAGCGCCCACAGGATGATGAGAATGATGGCAAGCGTCCAAAGCATGTCAGGCACTCCTGGTGTTGATGTTGGTGCCGGGCCTTTCACGCTCGCCGGTACTGTGCACCTGACGGCCGAGCAGGATTCTGGCGGCACGTACGTCATGACCCACGTCGATCATGAGAATGGCGAGATCCCCAACGCCCCACAGCGCGCCCGCAAGCACGATGAGCCGGCTCGCCTCGCCCAGCAGCGTTGGAATCGACGCGCTCCCCTGCGTCGTGATCCCAGTGACGATCTCCGCGACCAGCAACAGCAACAGAATGATCGCGATCAAACGAAACAGCTTGGAGAGATACCGCAGTCCGACATACGGCTCGAGGTCGCTCGCCCGGACGTCCGGAATCACCGGCACGTCCTCCTGAACGGTCTCGCTCTTCTTCGTGCGTACATCACCGACGAGGTCGCTTCCGCGTCTCTGCTCCACGTTCATCCTCCCCCGGTTCCGATCCACCGTGCGCGATAGCCGCGCGAGTCGATGTGAATGAAAGGTCCGTGCCCGCAGCACGCGACGTACACGCCTGCCCCCCCGACGAGCTCGGGATGCTCCCGTTCCACGCGCTCGACGCTCGCCAGGATGACCCGCGAGTCCCCGATGTCGATGTGGCCGTCATGGTTGAGGTCGTCCATCTGACCGTTGTGGTCGTCGTCGATGAAGATGTCCGCCGCGTCGCCGAACATGTGTCGGCTGAGATCGGCACGCCCGCCGGTGTTTCCCCCACCCGCGTTGTACTGCGGAGTCCGGAAGCCGCTCATGACGGTGACGCCGGACGGATCGATTCCGTGGGCTGCAAGATCGGCGAGCACGAGCTCGAGCTTGTCGACGTTGCGCATTTCGAGCACGAGGTACTTCGGCCAGACGCCCTGCTGGTCGTGCGTCAGGAAATCCTTGAGCCGGAAGTGCTCCGAGACCTGCGTGTTCTCGTTGGCCTGCGTGACCTGGATGAATCCGCGCGGATTCGCGTAGCGGTCCGGCGGCGCTTTCGAGGGGCCGCGCACGCCGTGTTCCGCGGGCCAGCTGCCGATGTAATACAGCCCGATCCTGCCCGACTGCTTGGCATTGAATGGCGTCAGCGTGATCTGACTGAAGTTGGCGAGCGCGTTGAGCGCGGTGTTGATGTCGGCGGGCAACACCATGCTCGCCCGCAGCTTGCCGCTCGCGCCGCGCGCATGAGCCGCGAGCGCATCCATGGCGGCGTTCGTGACGTACGCCGCCGCCGGCGCCGACGGCGCCGTGATAGCTGCGGTGACGGTCCGGGCGGCCGTCGCCGGACTTGCGGCGTCGGCGGTGCGTGCGGCGACGATGGACCAGGTCCACGCCAGCGCAAACAGCGCGAGCACGGCGACACCGCCGGCGTCAAAAAGACGCTCGCCGCGGCGGCTCAAGCCACGGGTGTAGCTTCCGACGTCCGATGGATCAGCCATCGCTCAATCACGCATGGATCAGATACTCGAATTCTTCCACCGCATCCGCGACGTCAAGGCGTTGATCGCGTGGGGCGGATACGTCGGCCTCACGGCGATCATCTTCGCGGAGACCGGACTGCTCATCGGTTTCTTCCTGCCGGGCGATTCGTTGCTCGTCACCGCGGGGATCCTCGCGTCCCAGGGAAACTTCAATGTCTTCATCCTCGCGGGGTTGCTGACGGTCGCCAGCATCCTCGGCAACGCCGTTGGCTACTACATCGGCAGGGCCGGTGGCAGTCGTCTGTTTCGCCGTGAGGAATCACGCTTCTTCAAGCCGCAGTACCTGCGCCAGGCGCACGCGTTCTACGAGAAACACGGCGGCAAGGCCGTGGTTCTTGCGCGATTCATGCCCATCGTGCGGACTTTTGTGCCCGTCGTAGCGGGCGCTGCCGACATGCAGTACCGACGGTACACGCTCTATAACGTCATCGGCGGCGTCCTGTGGATCTGCGGCATGCTCTTCACCGGCGATTTCCTGTATCGCTACATTCCCGGCGTGGACGAGCACGTGGGACGCGTGATCATCATCGTGATCCTGCTCTCGTTCCTCCCGGCAGTCATCGGTTGGTGGCGCGCCCGACGCGCGCCCAGGGCAGCCGCGGGCACCACGACGTCGGAGCCGAAGGCGACGCCTCGCTCCTGACACGCTGCACGGAGACGACTATGGCATTCACACTTCCGCCCCTTCCGTACGCCGCCAACGCGCTCGAGCCGCATATCGACGCGCGCACGATGGAAATCCATCACGGCAAGCACCACAACGCGTACGTCACGAACCTCAACGCGGCGCTC
>DATFHG010000168.1:0-7216 GCA_035248725.1 Gemmatimonadaceae bacterium
CATCCGACCACAACGTCGTGTGGGCAGGCACGGGAGAGGCGTGGGCCATTCGCGATGCGGACGTCATGGGAGACGGCGTCTACAAGTCCACCGACGCCGGCGCGACCTGGAGCCACGTGGGACTCCGCGAGACGGGCCGCATCGGCCGCATTCTCATTCACCCGCGCGATCCGAACACGGTGTACGTGTGCGCGCTGGGCCGAGCGACGGGACCGCAGCAGGAGCGCGGCGTGTTCAAGACCACTGACGGTGGCAAGACATGGACGCGCGCACTTTTCGCGGACGAGAACACCGGATGCTCGGGGCTCGCGATGGACGCGCACAACCCGAACGTGCTCTTCGCCGGGATGTGGCAGGTGGTGATGCACACCTGGGCGATGTTCAGCGGCGGGCCGGGAAGCGCCGTGTACAAGTCCACCGACGGCGGTGCGAAGTGGACGAAGCTCGAGAAGGGCCTGCCGGCGTCACCCGTCGGAAAGATCGACGTCGCCGTTGCGCCATCGAACCCCAGCCGCGTGTACGCGCTCATCCAGACCGCGAACCAGGGATCCCTCTGGCGCTCCGACGACGGCGGCGGCGAATGGCGCGTCGTGAGCTGGGACCGGCGGCTGATCGGTCGTGCCGGTTACTACATCCGGGTCGAGGTGAATCCCGGGAACGCCGACGAGGTGCTCATCGCCAACAGTACGTTCTACCGGTCGCTCGACGGCGGCCAGACCTTCCCCCTCAGCGGCGGCGGGTGCGGTGACTGTCACGACATCTGGATGGATCCGTCGAACACGGATCGGTGGGCGGCCACCGGCGACGGCGGCGCGGGCATCACCACGAACCATGGGCGAAGCTTCATGCAGCTCGCGCTGCCCATCGCGCAGATGTATCACGTGGCGGTGGACGACCAGGCGCCGTACTGGGTGTACGGCAATCGGCAGGACAACGGAACGTTCCGCGGACCGAGCACGCTTCCCGAAGCGGCACCTTCGGGAGCCGGCGCGGCGCCGAACTGGATGATCGTTTCGCGGCGACAGACGACGCCCGCTCCGGCGCGCGTCGCCGAACGGGGCGATTCGACGAGCGAAGCAGTCGCGGCGCGGCGTGGCGCGGCGCCTCCGGATAGCACGGAGGGCGCAGAGGCCGGCCGCGGGGGTGGAGCAGGTGGTGGCGGCGGTGGGGGTGGCGGCGGCTTCGGATTCGGCGGCGGTCGCGGCTCCACCTGGGACCACGGCCTCGGCGGCTGCGAGTCGGGCTTCACGCTGCCGACGCCGGGGAATCCGGACATCGTGTGGGCGAGCTGCTACGGCAATCACGTCACGCGCTGGGATGCGCGGACGTCGCGCGCGCGGTCGGTGAGCCCGTGGATCCATACGCTGGACTCTCCACCTAACGAGCTCAAATACCGCTGCCACTGGACGCCCCCGCTCGCGATCGATCCGTTCGATCCGAACACCGTCTATTACGGCTGTCAGGTGGTGTTCAAGACCTCTAACGGCGGCCAGAGCTGGAGCGTGATCAGTCCCGACCTCTCCACACGGGACAGCTCGCGCATCGTGTCGTCAGGTGGCATCATCGGCGACAACCTCGGACAGTTCTACGGCGAGGTGGTGTTCGCGATCGCTCCATCTCCCATCCGGCGTGGACTCATCTGGGCCGGCACCAACGACGGCAAGATCTGGAACACGCGTGATGGCGGCTCCACCTGGAACGACGTCACGAAGAACGTGAGCGGGATGCCGGTGTGGGGCACGATCCGCAAGATCGAGCCGTCGCTGCACGATGCCGGGACGGCCTACGTCGCCGTGGATTATCACATGATGGACGACCGCCGGCCGTTCGTCTTCAAGACGACGGATTACGGCCAGACGTGGACGAACGTCACCGGAGACCTGCCGACGGGCCATCCGCTCGATTACGTGATGGCGGTGACCGAGAACCCGAATCGCAAGGGCATGTTGTTCGCTGGAACGGGTCGCGCGTTCTACTACTCGCTGGACGACGGCAAGCACTGGACGCAGTTCCGCGACGGATTGCCGGCGGCGCCGGTGACGTGGATCGTCGTGGCGAAGGACTGGCACGACGTCGTCGTGTCGACGTACGGACGGGGCATCTACGTGCTGCGCGACATCACCACCATCGAGCAGGCAGACCGGGTCGTCGCGAACGCGGAGTCGCATCTCTTCGCGCCCCATCCCGCGTACCGCCTCGCACGCGGCGGCAGCGTGGACATCAACTACATGCTTCGCGCCGTGCCCTCGGACTCGGTGCGCATCGAGGTGCTCGACGCCTCCGGGAAGACCATTCGCACCATGCGCCAGCGCGGACGCGTCGGCGCCAACCGGGCGGTGTGGGACCTCCGGTACGATGGGCCGCGTCAGGTTGAGCTGCGCACCGCAGCGCCGGACAATCCGCACATCTGGGAGGAAGCGCGCTTCAAGGGCAAGACCACGCGACCGATCGACCACTGGGGCATCCAGGGGCCGCAGCGACAGGGACCGCTGGTCGTTCCGGGCAGCTACTCCGTGCGGCTCACGGTGAACGGCAAATCGTCCACGCAGCCGGTGCCGGTGCTGCGCGACCCGTCCATCAAGTCACCGGAGGCCGATCTCGTTGCGTCGACGCGCGCACAGCTGCGCGTGCGCGACGCGATGAACGAGACCGTGGACATGATCAACAAGCTCGAGGTGATGCGAAAGCAGGTCGCCGACAAGCTCGCGAGCTCCAAGGGAAACGCCACGCTCGAGCAGCAGCTGCGCGAGATGGATCGCAAGATGATGGACGTGGAGCTGCGCCTGGTGTCGCGGACGGATCTGCACAGCGACGACAAGTGGT
Source organism: Gemmatimonadaceae bacterium (assembly GCA_035248725.1). Lineage (GTDB taxonomy): Bacteria > Gemmatimonadota > Gemmatimonadetes > Gemmatimonadales > Gemmatimonadaceae > DASPMP01. The sequence continues at coordinate 2,824 of DATFHG010000168.1, forward strand.
ATGTGGAGTCGTACAAGCTGTACATGAGCCTCATCTGGCTGTCGGGCGAGATCGGAAGCGGAGCCGGCGATGTGGCGGGCGGCGCGGACTACCGGCCAACCGATGCGTCGCTGGCGTGGCTCGCGTCGCTCGAGAAAGACCTCGCAGAAGCGAAGGCGGCATACACGAAGCTGATCGAGACCGATCTCCCGGCGTTCAACAAGGTGACGGCGGGAGCGATCAGCGCGATCTCGCTGCAGCCGAACTGAGGCCGGCGCGATGTCGTGCAGCTTCGCCCACGCACCGGCGCGCATGATCGCGCTGGCCGGCATCGCCGTGTGCGCCGCGCAGTCGCTGGCGGCGCAGTCACCGCCCTCGCCGGACACCGCGCTCTTGCGGCGCATCTTCGCCAGCGCGGAGTTCGCCGGGCAGCCCGCCGGTCGGACGCAGTGGCTGGATGGCGACGGTTACACCGTCGTGGAAAGGGCCGAGGGTGGCGGAAGCAACATCGTCCGCGTGGACGCGGCGACGAGCCGGCGGGACGTGCTCGTGTCGGCCGAACAGCTGCGGCCCCCTGCCGGTGCCGCACCACTGACGGTGGAGGGCTACACATTCTCGCCCGACCGGCGGCGCGTGCTCATCTTCACGAATTCCGAGCGCGTGTGGCGCCAGAATACGCGCGGCGATTACTGGGTGCTGGACCGGACCACGGGCGCCTTGCGGAAGCTCGGCGGCCCGAAGGCGCAGCCGTCCACGTTGATGTTCGCGAAGTTCTCACCGGACGCGAGGCGCGTGGCGTACGTGCGCGAGGGCGAGATCTACGTCGAGCCGGTTGCCGGCGCCACGGTGACGCGCCTGACGAGCGGAGCGTCGCGGACGATCGTCAATGGCACCTCCGACTGGGTGTACGAGGAGGAGTTCGGCCTGCGCGACGGCTTTCGCTGGTCGCCGGACGGACGCTCCATCGCGTACTGGCAGTTCGACATGTCGGGTGTGCGCGACTTTCTGCTGATCAACGACACCGACTCGCTCTACTCGTTCACGAAAGCCGTCCAGTACCCGAAGGCTGGTCAGACCAATTCGGCCGTTCGCATCGGCGTCGTATCGGCCATTGGTGGGCCGACGCGATGGGTGCGTCTCCAGGGCGATCCACGGCAGATGTACGTGCCACGCATGGAATGGGCGAGCTCGCGCGAGCTGATCGTGCAGCACATGGATCGGCGTCAGCAGCGGGACGCCGTCCTCCTCGTGGATGCGGCGACGGGAGCGGCACGTACGCTGTTCGTCGAGAGCGACAGCGCCTGGGTGGACGTGAACAACGGCCCGGACTGGATCGACGGCGGACGGCGCTTCCTGTGGGAGAGTGAGCGCGATGGATGGAACCACGTGTACGCCGTATCACGCGAAGGGGGAGCTGCGCAGCTGCTCACTCCGGGGGCGTACGACGTGCTCTCCGTCGCGGGTGTCGACGAGGAGGGGGGATGGCTGTATGTCATCGCGTCGCCTGACGAGCCCACTCGCCGCGGCCTGTATCGCGTGTCGCTCGGTGAGCCATCCGCTCCGGTACGCGTCTCGCCGAGCGGCCCGGGCACGCATACGTACACGCTCTCGCCGAGCGGCCGGTGGGCAATTCATACGTGGTCGACGTTCGACAGTCCGCCGGTAACCGACATCGTCTCATTGCCGGCGCACACGGTCGCGCGCACGCTCGTGGACAATGCGCGTTTGCGTACCGCCGTGGCACCGATCGTCGGTAACGGACGAACGGAGTTCTTCCGCGTGCCGGTGAACGGCGGCGTCACGCTCGATGGCTGGATGATCCGCCCGACGACGTTCGATTCCACTCGCCGATATCCCATTCTCGTGCACGTCTATGGCGAGCCGGCGTCGCAGACTGTGGTGGACCGCTGGCCTGGCGCGCAGGGCCTCTGGCATCGTGCCATCGCGGACATGGGATATGTCGTGCTGAGCGTGGATCCCCGGGGGACGCCTGCGCCGCGAGGGCGTGCGTGGCGCAAGGTGATTTACGGAGCCATCGGGCCGCTCGCCAGCGAGGACGTGGCCAACGCCGTGCGTGCGCTCACGCGGTCTCGCCGCTATCTCGATTCCACGCGTGTCGGCGTGTGGGGATGGAGTGGCGGCGGCTCGAGCACGCTCAACGCCATGTTTCGCCATCCGGACGTGTTTGACGTTGGCATGGCGGTAGCGTCGGTGCCCGACCAACGTCTCTACGACTCGATCTACGAGGAGCGGTATGTCGGGCTGCCGCAGGAGCACCCCGAGCGGTATCGCGTGAGCTCGCCGATCAACTTCGCCGAGGGGCTGCGCGGCAAGCTGCTGATCGTGCACGGGACGGGCGACGACAACGTGCATTACCAGGGGGCCGAGCGTCTGGTGAACCGGCTGGTGGCGCTCGGGAAGTCGTTCGACTTCATGGCGTATCCCAACCGGACGCACTGCATCTGCGAGGGCGCGGGGACGACGCTGCACGTGTACTCGCTCCTGACGCGCTATCTGACGACGAACTTGCCGGCTGGACCGCGGTGACGAGCCTTGCCGTCCTTGTCATCTGTCATCCTGAGACTGAGCGAAGCGAAGGATCTGTTGCTCGCGCAATGAACAGATCCTTCGCTTCGCTCAGGATGACACCTGACATGGCGGTGTCACGCGAATAACGCGAAGGTCATTAGCGTGGAGGTGAAATTGGACGGACCAATCTCGCGGCGTGACTTCGTGAGCGCCGGCGTGCTCACGGTTGCCGGAATTCCATTGTGGCGAACCAGTGTGCTCGAATCGCGGGGACGTGCAGCAGCGGCATCACATCCCGTGCTTCGCCCTCGCGTCCAGCCGTTCGAGCTGAAATACGTACGATTGCGACCCGGCCCCGTGCTCGAGGCGCTGCAGGTGAATCGGCGGCATCTCCTCGCGCAGAATCCCGATCGCCTCCTCCACACATTCCGACTCACCGCCGGCCTCCCCAGCTCGGCACAGCCGTTAGGCGGTTGGGAGGCGCCGAACAACGAGCTGCGCGGGCACTACACCGGCCACTACCTGTCCGCCTGCGCGCTGATGGCCGCACAGACGGGAGACGCCGAAGTCCGAGCGCGCGGAGATCACCTCGTCGCCGAGCTGGCGAAGTGTCAGGCCGCACTCGGCAACGGCTATCTCAGCGCATTCCCCGAAGAGCTGTTCGACCGGCTTCGCGCCGGCAAGCCCGTGTGGGCGCCATTCTACACGGTGCATAAGCTCATGGCGGGCCTGCTCGACACGTACACGCTGGGCGGCAACCGTCAGGCGCTGCAGGTGCTCGAGGGAATGGCTCGCTGGACACGCGGGTGGGTACAGCCGCTCGGCGACGAGCACATGGCGCGCGTGCTCGAGCGCGAGTACGGCGGCATGAACGAGCTGCTCTACAACCTCGCGGCCACCACGGGCAACGCGCAGTGGGCCGAGCTCGCGCATCGGTTCGACCACGAACGTGTATTCGCGCCGCTCGCCGCCGGACGCGACGAGCTGAAGGGGCTGCACGTCAACACGACCATCCCGAAGATCATCGGCGCCGCGCGGCGCTTCGAGACGCTCGGTGATTCTCGCTCGCGCGACATCGCGGACTTCTTCTGGCACACGGTCACCGAGCGACGTGCATACGTCACCGGCGGCACCAGCAATAACGAGGAGTGGCAGGCCGGGCCGAACGAGCTCGCGTCGCAGCTGGGCGGCTACACGCAGGAGTGCTGCGTCACCTACAACATGATGAAGCTCACGCGGCACATCTTCGCCTGGACGGCCGACCCACACGTGGCCGACTACTACGAGCGTGCGTACTACAACGGCATCCTCGGCGTGCAACACCCCGCGGACGGCGAGAAGCTGTACTACGTGCCGCTGGAGTCGGGATACTGGAAGCTCTTCGGCACGCCCACGCAGGACTACTGGTGCTGCACGGGCAGCATGGCGGAGGCATTCTCCAAGCTCGGCGACAGCATCTATTTCCGAGATGCGGACGGCGACAATCCGGGCGTGTACGTGAACCTGTTCGTCGCGTCCGAGCTGGAATGGCCCGAGCGCCGCGTGCGGCTGGTGCAGGAGACGCGCTTTCCGGAGGAGGAGACGATCCGCCTCACGGTGCGCGCGCCGCAGCCAAGGCGCTTTCCGCTTCGCGTGCGGGTGCCGTATTGGACGCGCGGCGGGTCGGCGTCCTTGAATGGCGAAGCACTGGAGGGTTTCGCCGCCGCCGGCAGCTACTTCATGCTGGATCGCACGTGGCGGGATGGAGACCGCGTGGAGCTGCGCCTGCCAATGCATCTGCACGCGCAGGCAATGCCGGACGATCGGACGGTACAGGCATACATGTATGGCCCGCTGGTGCTCGCCGGGCCGTTAGGTAAGCAGGGGCTCACGCCCGATGTGCTCC
>DATFHG010000169.1:0-12637 GCA_035248725.1 Gemmatimonadaceae bacterium
TCGGACTACATGATGTACGCGTACCTGCAGCTCGGCCGCGTCGCGGATGCCCGGGTCATCCTCGATTCGCTACCGGCGATGAGCGCGCGCTTCGATCCACGCGTCATCGCCGGAGCGGCACCGCCAGCGGCCGCGTACTTCGCCATCGCGGCCATTCCCGCGCGATATGCGCTCGAGCGAGGCGCGTGGGCCGAGGCGGCATCACTGCGACCGGGGGCGACGTCGTTCCCGTGGTGCGACGCGATGACGCACTTCGCCAGGGCGCTCGGCGCCGCGCACATCGGCGACACCGCGACTGCGCTCGCCGCCGTGGATTCGCTCGACGTGATTCGCGGGCGTCTCGTGGCCGCGGGCGAGCGCTACTGGTCGGAGCAGGTGGCGATCCAGCAGCTCGGCGCCGAGGCATGGCTCGCGCTCGCGCGCGGCGACTCCACGGGCGCGCTCTCCCTGATGCGCTCGGCGGCCGCGCGCGAGGACGCCACGGAGAAGAGCGCGGTCACTCCGGGTCCGCTCGCCCCCGCGCGCGAGCTGCTCGCGGACATGCTCGCGCAACTCGGCCGAGTGCGTGAGGCCGAAGCGGAGTATCGCGCCACCCTCGTCCGGGAGCCCAACCGGAAACGTGCCGCGGAAGGATTGGCGAGGATGACCGCGGCGCGTTGACGAGCGTGCTCAGGCCGCGCGCATCGGCCGCCGGAACAGCTGCCGGATCGTGCGCCAGACCAGACGCACGAGAAGAATTGTGAGCACGAGCAGCACGACCGCGAGCGCCAATGCAGCGAGCGGATGGTGCCAGATGAAATAGCTCATCGCGGCGACGACGCCGATCTCGGTGACGTTCACCGCCGCGTTCGTCACCGGTTCGGGCGACGCGTCCACGGCAAAGCGCAGTCCGAGCTTCGTGGCGTGCGTAGCGAACGCGAGTCCGCCGCCAAGCAGCGCGGCCAATGCGATCACTGAGGTATTGGCGTGCCATGCCGTTGCGACGGCAAGCGCGGCCGCGGCAGGTGGCCGGATGGCCGTGTGCGCGGTTTCCCACGCCGACGCGATGCCGGGCACCAGCAACGCAGTGAATTCGACGATCGCGAGCACGCCCGCGATGATCAGCACGATGGGCTGGGCCAGCGCGCCGAGCGCACCCGGCAACGGACCGATCCAACCGGCGCGTTCCATGAGACCGACGAGCGTCACGGTCGCGTAGGGCGAGATCCCCGATGCGTACGCGAGGCCGAGCGACTGCGCGAGTGTGATGAGCGGCGAGATGTTCGGCATGAATCTCGGGGTCTGGTCCTTGCTGGCTATCGAGTGAACGGAGGAACTCAACGCATGTCCGAACGTTACAAGCCGCACAACGGACGAGATAAGTCCGGCCACTACAAAGTGAAGCAGACCGATGTCGAGGAGCTCGCGACCGAGCCGAACGGAGCTGATTACATCCGCGACGACGTCCGTCTTGGGGGAGCCGTCGAAGACGTGAGCGCCGAGGGCGCCGAGCGCGCCCGCCACATCGGCGAGCTCGTGGAACAGAACCGCGACGACGTGGAGAAGGCAGTGGAAGAGAAGGAGGAGTGACTATGGCGAGAGACGTGCGTGGCAAGCGTGTCGCGATCCTCGCGACCGACGGGTTCGAGCAGAGTGAGTTGATGGAACCGCGCAACGCACTCATGGCGGCGGGCGCGGTGACCAAGGTGATTTCGCCGACGACGGGAAAGATCCGCGGCTGGCAGCACAAGAACTGGGGTGAGGAGATCGGGGTCGACTTGCCGCTCGAGGAAGCGCGCGCGCAGGATTTCGACGCGCTGCTGCTGCCCGGTGGCGTGATGAATCCCGACCGGTTGCGCACGAACGAAAAGGCGGTGCGCTTTGTCCAGGAGATGTTCGCCGCCGGAAAGCCGGTCGCGGCCATCTGCCACGGTCCGTGGCTGCTGGTGGAAGCCGACGTCGTGCGCGGCCGCACCGTGACCTCGTGGCCCTCGCTCAAGACCGACCTGCGCAACGCGGGCGCGGACTGGGTGGATCGCGAAGTGGTGACGGACGAAGGCCTCGTGACGAGTCGCAAGCCAGCCGACATCCCCGCGTTCACGGCCAAGATGCTGGAGGAGTTCGGCGAAGGCATCCACCGCCATCGCGTGCGCACCGAGCAGTCGGCGCAGTCTACGGAGCGGCGCGTCTAGGGACATTGACGGGGTGTCTTAAATTGCAGGCGTGGCAAGACGCGGAGGAAAATCGGCACGCCGGGGCAAGCGCGGCAGGAAGCGCGCGGCACCCGCGCGTCCGCAACTCACCTCGCATCCCACCACCCGGAACGCGTATGCCGCCACGCGGGAGTGGCTGCTCAAGCAGTACGGGCCGATCTGCGCGTACTGCGGCACGCGACATCATGCGAGCAAGATGACGCTGGATCACGTCGCGCCGCGTCGCGGGCAAACGGCCTACGACCGGCGCGACAATCTCGTGCTCGCGTGTCAGCCCTGCAATCAGGCCAAGAAGGACCAGGCACCCCTCGCCTTCCTGCTCGGCATGCGCAGCCGCGCCGTGAACCTCGTCCGGTACGGCGCGCATCTCAGCACGGGGTTGCTCGACATGGCGCGCGAGCTCGTGCCCGGACATCTGCTGCCCAAGCACGACCGGCCGCATCGCGCTCGCTACGACGAAGGGTTCGACGACGGCGACTCACCCTACCGCGACTAGCGTCTCCTTCCGCGCGACGCGGACGATCGCGTGGATGCAGCGCTCCACATCCGCGTCCGTCGTGGCCCACGAGATCACGCTGATGCGCATCGCGGTCTTCCCCTGCCACACGGTCTCGCCACACCAGCAGGTGCCATCCTCCTGAATCGCCGCGATCACGCGCCGGGTGGTCGCAGCATCGCCGAAGGACACGAGCACCTGGTTCAGCGCGACCTCGTTCAGGATTGGAAAGCCGGCCGCGCTCAGCCCCTCCGCGAAGCGGCGTGCCTGATGGCAGTTCCGCTCGATGAGCTCCACGAGTCCCTGCCGGCCGAGCGAGCGGAGTGCTGCCCAGATGTCCACTCCGCGCGCCCGTCGCGAGAGCTCCGGCGTGTAGTCGGACGGATTGCGCTGCGGTGACTGCGTCGGCAGGTATTCGGCGCTGACCGCCATGGAGCGACGCAGCGCGTCGCCGTCCCGGACGAACGCAATGCCGCTGTCGTAGGGGACGTTGAGCCACTTGTGGCCGTCGGTTGCCCAGGAATCCGCGAGCTCCAGGCCGTCGACGAGGTGCGCCCGCGACGGCGCGACGCGCGCCCAGAGGCCGAACGCGCCGTCCACGTGCACCCAGGCGTTACCCGCACCCCGCAGACGGTCACAGATGGCGCGCACGTCATCGCATGCGCCTGTGTTCACGTTGCCCACCTGCACGCATACGATCGTCGGACCGGAGATCCTCGGGAGCGCGTCGACGCGCATGCGTCCCTGCGTGTCCACCGGAACTTTCACCACGCGATCGCGGCCGAGTCCCACGACGCCGAGGGCCTTGTAGAGCGTCGGGTGCGCTTCGGCTCCGGTGATGACGGTGATGGGCGGCGCGCCGAAGAGACCGTCCGCCTCCACATTCCATCCCGCGCGCGCCAGCACGGCGTGCCGAGCGGCGGCCAGCGCCGTGATGTGCGCGACGGTGGTGCCCGTGACGAACGCGCCTGCGCATGTGGGTGGGAGTCCGAGGACGTCGAGCATCCACTTGAGCGCGACGTGCTCGAGCACCGACGTCGCGGGGGTGACGTTGTACAGGCCGGTGTTCTGGTCCCACGCGCCGGCCAGCCAGTTTGCCGCGAGTGCAGCGGGCAGCGAACCGCCGATCACGAACCCGAAGAATCGCGGTCCGGCGATGCCGATGGTCGCCGGAGACCCGAGGCGGTCCAGCTCCTCGACAACGCGCGCGGGGTCGATCGGTTGCTGTTGCAGGGGCACGTCGAACGCGGCGAGCTGCTCGACGGCGTCGCGCGGCGGGGCGACGGAGCGGTCGCCGAGTGTGTGGAGATAGCGCGCGGCGCGTTCCGCCGTGGCGCGAAGCAGGTCTTCCATGACGGAAGTCTACGTCGCGCCCGGCGAGCCGCTATCCGAACCTTGCGATCGTTACGGCTTTCCCGTGACCGCCTTCTTCACGTCGCTGGCGGCTTCCTTCACGCCGTGTCCCACCTTGCGCGTCGTCTTCTCGAGGTTCTTCGGCGTGCGCTTGGCTTCGTTGGACACGTCCTTGCCCGCCTTCTTCGTGGCGTTGGAGATGTCCTTTCCGGCCTTGTTCGTGGTCTTCTCCAGGTCGTTCTCGCCGGTGCTGGGCGTGGTGCTCATGTCCATGTTGTTCATGCTGGACGTGGAGCTGGTGTTGTAGACCGTATCGACGATCCACGACGACTTGGAGCCGGTGATCACGTAATTCGTCCCGGTCGGCACGATACCGGTCACGGTACCGCGGACGTACACCGTCTCCGGCGCGACCCGCGCGACGGAGCCGTTGCTGGTATAGACGCGTGCGGATGTCGTGCTCGAGGTCGTTTGAGCCGACAGCAGCACGGGGCCAGCTACGAGGAGCGTGGCCGCGATTCTGGCGATGCGCATGTGATTTCCTCCGAATGAGAGCATCCGCCCTCTCACCGGAAGAGTCGGGCCAGTCACCTGCCGTTTAGCTCGCGTCCGGCTCCGTGCTTCGCGAACCTTCCTGTCATATGGATGACGCCCTCAGCGCACTCATCTCGCGACCAGGCCCGAGTGCGGCGTTGCATCACGAACGAGCGGATGTGCGGACTCAGCTGGAAGCGCTGCACGCCGGGTCATATGCGTGGGCGCTCGCCTGCTGCGACCGGCGCAGGGAGGAGGCGGAAGACGTGCTGCACGACGTGTACGTGAACGTGCTGGAGAACGGCGCGAGGTTCGATGGCCGCTCGGCATTCCGGACATGGCTGTTCGGGATGATCGCGCAAACAGCCCGCTCGCGCCGGCGTCGCGACCGGGTCCGGGCGCTGCTCCGGGTCACGCGCGGGCACCGGATCGACCGGACGACGCCCTCGGTGCCTCCGGACGCGAGCGCCGAGCACGCCGAACGTCGCGAGCGCACGTTGCGGGCGCTCGGGCGTCTGTCGAGCCGGCAGCGTGACGTGATTCTCCTCGTTTTCTATCACGATCTCACGATCGAGGAGTCCGCGCAGGTCCTGGGCATCGGCCTGGGCTCGGCGCGCGTGCACTACCAGCGCGGCAAGGAACGTCTCGCGGCGCTGCTGCAGGAGCATCCGCATGACTGACGTGCGTCGCTCCGACGAATCGGTGGTTCGCGACGCGATCGGGGAGCTGCGGCTTCAGGATGCGTTGCACGTTCCGGCTTTCGCCGCGGTGCTGGGATCTTCGCGCGAGACTGCTCTTGAACGCAGAGCGCGCGGCGGAGCGGAGGGCGCGGAAAGGACAATGCAAGTTGTTGCGCGTCGGAGAAGGATCGTCGTGGCGACGTCGCTCGCGGCTGCGCTCGCGGTCGTCGTCTCCGCTGGCTATTGGCTCGCGCGCCCCCGCCGGCTCGTCATGCCCAGCGAAGTGGAGACGCTGTCCGCCTGGACGTCCCCGACGGACGCGCTGCTGCGCGGCGCGCGCATGCATCTGATCACACAGGCGCCGCGACTCGGCGCATCGATGGTGGATACCCTGAGAGGAGAGTTGAGATGAGACACGCGATTCTGGGAGGAGCGCTGTTGACGCTGGCGGCGGCGATGCAGGTTGGTGCGCAGGGGAACCCGGGGCCAGGCGGGCATCCGCCGATGGAAGCGCACCATCCCGGACCAGGAGGTCCGGGAGGACCGGGAATGCCGGAGGATCCGCTGGCGCATCACATGTACGCGCCGGAGCTGGTAATGCAGCACCAGAGTGAGCTGGGACTCACGGACGCACAGCGCGCGTCGATCCAGGGCGCGATGAAGGAGGCGCAGGGCACCGTCATGGACACCCAGTGGAAGCTGAGCGCCGAGACCGAGAAGCTCGGGAACCTCCTGCACGTGGACCGGATCGACGAAGCGCAGGCGCTGGCGCAGGTGGATCGGATCCTGACGCTCGAGCGCGACATGAAGCGCGCGCAGATGACGCTGATGATCAGGATCAAGAACGCGCTCACGCCCGCCCAGCAGCAGAAACTGCAGCAGCTGCATCATCCGAACGGGGAGGACTGAGGGGAGTCTTCCAGCGCCGGCATGACGGGAGTAGCGTATCGGCATGAGCAAAGCCGAACTCCCGCCGGCCGTCGACTGCGAGCGGATGCACGCACTCGTGCGCGTGCGGGACGTGGCAGCGGCCGTCGAGTTCTACACCACGCGCCTCGGTTTCACGAAGGGGTTCCTGTGGGGGCCTGGGCCGGACATGGCGGGCGTGAATCTCGACCACGTCCAGATCTTTCTGCAGCGCGGCACGCCCGATCCACAGGGCGCGGAGGTGTACTTCGTCGTGGCCGACGCGGACGCGCTCTTCGCGTTTCAGCGCGCGGCCGGCGCCGAGGTCATCGAGCCGCCCGGCGATCGCGCGTATGAGCTGCGCGATTACAGTGTCCGCGATCCGGACGGGAACAAGCTCACGTTCGGCCACTACGTGCCGTCGCGCACGCCCGAATTTCCGGTGGAGCGCGTCGACGTTCCCGTGCGCCTGGAGAAGCGCCTCGCGGCGGTGCTCGCGGATGTGGCGAAGGCAAAGGGGATGACCGTCGGCGAATGCCTCGAGGAGACACTGCTCCACACCTTCGAGCCGTCGCCGGACGGGGAAAATGTGCCCAGTCCGCACACGCGCACGCAGCTCGCGCTGATCCAGCGGCTCAAGGCACGGCATGGGCTGGATTACGACTGTCACGCGTCCTACCGGTTCGTGGAGCAAGGGAAGCGTGGCGACGTACATTGACTGGTGCGTCGCCGGCACCTATTGAAGAGCATTGAGCAAGTCCCACCTTTTCAGCGAGTGTCTCATGCTTCGTCGAGTCGCCCTTCTGACCGTCGCCGTTCCGGCGCTGCTCGCCGCGCAGACCCAGCAGTCCGCGCCGTCCCCGTCTCCCGTGTTCGACGCCTTCCGCATGCAGACGGCGCGTTACGCGCGCATCATTCCCGCGGCGGCGGAAGCCATGCCCGCGGACAAGTACGGCTACAAGCCCACGCCGGCGCAGATGAGCTTCGGCGACATCGTGGTCCACCTGATCGAAGCGAATGACGGGCTGTGCGCCGTGGTGGCCGGCACGAAGGCGGCGGAGCACCCGAAGCTCGTGGCGACGAGCGCCAAGGACTCGCTGGTGGCCCAGCTCAAGTCGTCCTTCGACTTCTGCACGACGTCGTTCGCGAACATGACGGACGCGAGTCTGTCGAAGCCCGCGTCGATCTTCGGGATGAACACGACGCAGGCGGGACTGTTGTTCATCAACGTCGGCGACTGGGCGGATCACTACAGCCAGTTCGCGAACTACATGCGGTTGAACGGCGTGCTGCCGCCCACCGCGAAACCGAAGCCGACCCCGTAACGCATCGCCGATGCGGGTCGCATGGGTGATCCTGCTCGGTGCCGTGGCGTGCACCGAGCCGGATCCGTTGCGGAACGCGCATCTCGCATTCCTGACGCCGCCGGGGACGCAGGAGGGACGGGTAGCGTTCACGCCACCGGTCCGGGTTGCGATCGAGGATCCCGCCGGCAACGTGATCCCCGTCGACACGACGGTAGAGCTCGACCTCGTCGATCAACCGATCTGGCCCGCCGGCCAGCCGAACATCGATCTCCAGGGCACGACGCTGGTGCGGTCCGTCGCGGGAATCGCGACCTTCAACGACGTCAGCCTGTCGTTGCCGGCCAACAGCTATCGCATCCGTGCCCTCGTCGGCGCCGACCTTTCGGTGACGAGCGAGCCGTTCACGGTGCGCCTGACGTTCGTATCGGTGTCCGCGGGCTACTTCCACAGCTGCGGCATCACCATCGCCGACTACGCGTACTGCTGGGGAATCAACGGCTCGGGTGAGCTCGGCGATGGGACGAATCTGAGCCGGCACATTCCGAATCCGACGACCGGGGCAACGCAATTTCGCCAGGTGACCGCAAGCAACGCCCACAGTTGCGGCGTGACACCCGACGACACCGCATACTGCTGGCCCGGCTCGGTGAGCGCTCCGACGGAGGATCCGCCACGAATTCCCACTCTGGTGGCGGGATTGGGCGGCCTCGATCGAGTGAGCGCGGCGAAAGTGACCGGGCGCACGTGCGGCATCACGACGACGGGAGCGTCGTATTGCTGGGGAGGTTCCGGGCCGACGTTCGCCGTGGGCGGTGCGCCCGTCTTCGTGCGCATCGCCACGGGCAGCGCGCACACGTGCGGCCTCACCGCCGACGGAACGGCGTATTTTGGGATGGAATGGCGGTGGACAACTGGGCGATAACACGGGGAGCGATCACGACACGCCGGCGCCCGTCAGTGGCACCGTGCGATTCAAGGAGATCGCGGCGGGCGATGAACACACGTGCGCCATTGCCGTGGACGGTGCCGCGTGGTGCTGGGGTGCGAACATCGGCGGGTCACTCGGCGACGGCACATCGCAGGCGCGGTTGGTGCCAACGCCTGTCGCCGGCGGTCTCACGTTCACGCAGGTCAGCGCGGGCGGCGTGTATAGCTGCGGCGTTGCGAGCGGTGGACTGGCATATTGCTGGGGCTCCAATGCATCGGGTCAGCTGGGTGACGGAACGACCACGTCGCGCCCGGTTCCTACGCCCGTCAGCGGACATCTCACCTTCACCGAAGTGAGCGCCGCCGTCTTCAGCAGCTGCGGCCTCACGAGCGATGGGGTGTACTGCTGGGGCTACGCCAATGGCGGTGGCCTGTTGGGCGACGGCAGCGATGCGTCGAGCCTCGTGCCGAAGCGCATCGTGCAGTAGAGCGACCTCTCGATGCTTACGGCGTCACGTGTGGCGCGTCGAGCTCCTCGATGGTCGCGATGCTCGGTGCGCGTTCACGCTGCAATCGCGCCGCGACGCGCTCGGCGTCCTTCAACACGCGAAGGATGTTGCCGCCCGCGAGCTTCTTCAGATCCTCCTCGCTCCAGCCGCGCCGCGCGAGCTCGGCGAAGAGGGATGGATACTTCGACACGTCTTCCAGCCCGATGACGTTCTCCGTGATTCCGTCGAAATCGCTGCCGATGCCAACGTGATCGACGCCGGCGACCTGACGGACGTGGTCGATCACGTTCGCCACGTCCGTGATGGACGCCGTGGGACGTGGATGCGTCGCGCGCCAGTCGGGATGCGCGGCGAGCGAGTCATCGTCCTCCTTCACCGCGCGGTTCACGAACGCGGTCACGAAGGGCACCATGACGACGCCGCCGTTCTTCGGAATGCGCGCGAGGATCGAGTCCGGCACGTTGCGCGGGTGATCGACGAGCGCGCGCGCGCCGGAATGCGAGAAGATCACTGGTGCCTGCGTGACGTCGAGGGCATCGCTCATCGTGCCCGGGGACACATGCGACAGATCGACGAGCATGCCGAGCCGGTTCATCTCGCGCACGACCTCCTTGCCGAACGGTGTCAATCCGCCGTGCCTGGCGCTGTCGAGCGCCGCGTCCGCCCAGTCGAGTGTGACGTTGTGCGTCAGCGTCATGTAGCGCGCGCCGAGGCTGTAGTAGGTGCGCAGCAGGGCGAGCGAGTTCTCGATGGCGTGTCCGCCCTCGAGGCCGAGCAGTGACGCGATCCTGCCCTGTCTGATGGTGCCCACCATGGCGTCGGCGGTGAGCGCCCATTGCAGCTCGGGGTAGCGATTGATCACGCGCGTCGCGATGTCGATCTGCTCGAGCTGGACGCGCGCGTAGCCGGGCGTGCTTGCGGACGTTCCCTTGGACCGATACGCCGCATCGGTGCGCTCGCCCGGGATGTAGATGGACCAGAACTGGCCGCCGACATGACCCGCCTTGAGACGCGCGAGATCCGTCATCCCCGGGGTGCGCGTGCGCAGATCGTAGGCGCTGACGTCCATCGGATGCGCGCTGTCCTCGCGGATACGCCACGGCAGGTCGTTGTGCGAGTCGATGACCGGTTGTGCGGCGAGTGCGCGCAGCGCACGCGCCATGTACGGATCGGACGTCGTGGCGGACTTCTGCGCGGCGACGGCGGCCGGCGCGACCGCGACGAGAACAGCGGCGGAAAGAAGCGAGAGGCGCATGCGGAATAACGTAGGCCCCGCAGCGCCTCCGCGTTACTGCGTCGGCAGCGTGAGCTTGGAAGGCAGGTTCACCGCGGCCCCCGTGCGTCCGTTGCCGACCTGACCGAACGCGTTGTTGCCCCAGCAGTACGCGTCGAAGTTCGCGCTGATACCGCAGGCGTGGACACGGAATGCGCTCACGGTGATCGTGCTCGCGTCCACTCGCACCGGTGTCGCCTGCACGCCCGTGCCGTTGACGCCCAGTTGGCCGACATCGTTGCGTCCCCAGCAGAACGTGCCCTGGTCGGCGGCGCCGCAGGTGAAATCCTCACCGGACGCCACGACGGTGAGATTCTCGGTGATGCCCGCCTGCACGGGTGTCCCTGTCGGTGATCCCGTGGCACCCGTGCCGAGCTGCGCGTTCGCGTTCGTGCCCCAGCAGAAGATCTGGCCGATGGTCGTTGCGCCGCAGGCGTGGTTGACGCCGGCGTCGAGTGTGGCGAAATCGTGGTTGCCGACAACCGCCATGGGTGAGAAGGACTGTCCCGACGTGGTTCCATTGCCGAGGAGGCCGCCGGCGTTTGTGCCCCAGCAATACGCACCTCCCGCGGCCTGCAGGCCGCACGTGTAGTTCGTCGCCGCGCTCACCTCGGTCCACGGTCCGCCGGGTACCTTGATCGGAAATGCGCGCCGCGTGGTATTGTTGTCGCCCAGATAGCCGGTGCCCCAGCAGTACGCGTCGCCCCCGGTGGTGACGCCGCAGCTGTGATCCTGGCCGGCGCTGATCATCGCCCACGACATGCCTGGCGCCACGAGCGTCGGCGGAAGGCCGATGTCCGCGCTCGCGTTTCCGCCCACCTGACCCTGAACATTGTCGCCCCAGCAGTAGCCTTCGCCGCTGTGGGTCACGCCGCACGTGTGCGTATCGCCGGAGCTGATGGACTCGAACGACAGGCCGCCGGTGACCGCCACCGGATTCAGTCGGTCCTCGAGCGTGCCGTCACCGAGCTCGCCCGAGGAATTGCGTCCCCAGCAGAAGGCTTTGCCGTCGAGGCGCAAGGCGCATGTGTGCGCCCCCCCTGCGCTGATGGCGAGCACGTTCCCGAGCGGTGGCGGGTTGCCACCATTGTCGGATGTAGGATCTTTGCATCCCAGCAGCGTGACCGAGAGGATCGACACCAGCTTCCATGGCTTCATGCAATGAACACTAATAAGAGGCACACGCCGATCGCGATTCGCGCGGCGGCCTCGACCGATCTGGATGAGCTGACCGGGTTGTTCGAGGCGTACCGTCGATTCTATGAGCTGGAGCCGGACGCCGACTCCGCCCGTGCCTTCCTTGCCGACCGTCTGAAACGCACGGACTCTGTGATTCTCGTCGCGGAGGACGAACGCGACCACACGCTCGTGGGCTTCGTGCAGCTGTACCCAACGTTCTCCTCGCTGAGGATGGGGCGCGCGTTGATCCTCAACGATCTGTACGTGGTCGAGCGATATCGCCGCGCCGGCGTTGCGCGGAAGCTGTCCGACGCCGTGCTCATGTTCGCACGGATGAGCGGGGCGGTGTCAGTCTCGCTGGAGACCCAGAGAGCGAACACGAAGGCCCGAGCGCTGTACGAATCCCTCGGCTATCACGCGGAGGAGGACTTCATCACGTACTCCGTGACAGTCTCCAGCGCGTAAGTCTCTCAGGATCCGGGCTTAACGTATTGGCGTGGCCTGGGGTCGGTCTCCTGTCGCGGCAGCGGCTCGCTTTCCAGGTGGCCGCCGCGCACGGTGGCGCCGAGCACGATCGCCGCGCTGATCAGGACGATGTTCTTGATGATGTACTGTCCCTCGAGTGTCGGCGCGTACGGGAAGCGATAAAACGTCTCGAAGGGGTAGAAAGCGAGCGGCATCACCGTCCCGAGCATCTGGACGAACAGGAGCAGCAGCGTGAGCCGCATCGCGACGCCGAAGATGAGGCCAAGTCCGATCAGGCTTTCCCACGTCGCCAGCACCACGAGCGCGACACGCGGCGGGACGGCGCCGAAGGTCAGCGTCGATATCGTGCGCGTCGCGAGGTCCTGCGCGGGGCTCAGCCCCGGAAAAAACTTCAGGATGCCGAACCAGAAGAAAACGACGCCGAGGCTGATGCGCAGGAGCGTCAGCCCGTGATCCGCCATCCAGCGCGTGATCGTCGCGTCAACGGAGTCGAACCAAACGCGTGGGCCGGTCATCGGTGATAATCTGACCCGATCAGCGCGCGAGGTCGATGTAGCCCTTGTCGCGGTCCACGTGCACGAGGCGCAGACGCACGCGATCGCCGACATCGAGACCGTGCTCACCGCGTATCACGCGACCTTCCGCGGGCGGATGCAGCAGCCGGGCGAAGGTGCCCTTGCTCGTGACGCCCGTGACGATGGCGTCGAAGCTCTGGCCAACGCGCTGACTCAGCAGATCCGCCGCGGCGACCTTTCGCATGTGACGCTCGACCTTCTGCGCCGCGTCCTCGCGATC
>DATFHG010000170.1:0-5225 GCA_035248725.1 Gemmatimonadaceae bacterium
CGCAAGTCCGATGGAACGGCGACCGCCCGGATCGACGTCGACGAATCGTGGAGCCATCTCTCGCACGCGCTTCACCTCGCGCCGGACAGCACGAGCGCCGCGGCGGACAGTGCCGCGCTGCTGCGTCACGACACCGCGGCGCACGTCAAGGATCTGGCGAAGAAGCCTGCCTGGAAGCTGCCGGCGTTCATCGGCGTCGTCGCCGCGATCGCGATCATCGCCGGCATCTGGGCCGTGAACCGCATGGGCGACGAAGGCGCCATCACGCGGGCCCTCGCGTCACAGGATGCGCGCACGCACATCGCCGCCACCGGACAGATGGCCAAGGTCGGTCTCGACGACGGCTCGAGCGTGCTGCTCACACCGGAATCGCGCCTCATCGTGCCGAAGCAGTTCAGCGATCTGATGCGCGTGGTGAAGCTCGACGGCGAGGCCACGTTCAGCATCGCGCCTAACAAGGCCAAACCCTTCGAGGTGCGGGCCGCAAGCGCCAAGGTCATGGCCAGCGGCACGGTGCTGACGGTACGGGCCTTCGGAGCCGAAAGCACGGTGGTCGTCTACACGAAGGAAGGGACCGTGAGCGTGCAGGTGGGCGAGAAGACGCAGACTGTGGCGCCGGGGAAGGCGGTGGTAGTCGCGAAGGATGGCGCGATGCGCGACGCCACGCAGCCGGAGATCGACGAGGCGACAACCTGGGACCACGAAGACGCGCGAAAGCTGACCATCTCCAATCGTCAGCTTCGCGATGCGCTGCCGATGATCAAGCGATGGTATGGTCTGGACATCAAGGTGCTGGACCTGCCGCTGCTCGACCGGCCGGTGACCATCAGCGCGCCCCTCGACTCGCCGCAGGCGGCGATCAACGCCATCGAAGCGAGCGCGAACCTGAAGTTCGACTATGAAGGGCAGACCATGGTGTTCCGCGACGCGCCGAAGAAAGGCAAGTAGGCGCGTCCGTCGCGCCGGCGCGCGCCCGCGCGCTGGCGCCTACGGGCTACCTGGCAGATCGGGATGATCGACGCGATCCAGCCTGCCCGTCCGGCTGAAGTGGAACGTCAGACGCCCGATCATCAAGGTGCTGTCGGTGGCGAAGATGCGCGCCTTGGGATTCTGGCGGCGCAACAGCCGAAGCACGTCTGCACGACTGGGGGCGGGCTGCTGCGCCGGAAGCAGGCGCGCGACGACCTCGAGGTCCGCGGACGCGGCCGACGGGCCCTGCTCCGCGTAGCTCACCTTCTTGTCGGCGACCGCGATGAGCAATCCGCCGACAAGCACCACCGCGACGCCCAGGAGAATGAAGAAGCTCCTGCGCCACGCTCTGCGACTGCGACCGATATCCGTCATGACCGAATTCGGAAGGCTAGCCGCCTGTACCGAGACGTTCTGTGATGGATCGCACACCGACCAGCCGAGCTCGGCGGCTGTCAGCGGCGGGCACGATCGACACGACCGACATCACCGATCGAGCGACGACAGCACAGCGGCGGACGACGCCGGCGTCTCGAGACGCATTTGTCTCACGAGATTCGCGAAGCGGGGGTGCTCCCGCACCGAATCGAACAGCGGGTTGACGGCGAGATACGCCAGCCATCCGCGGCGATCGTCGAAGGCGCGCTCCGCCCATTCCAGCGCGCGATCGAACGACCCGACGCCGAGGAAGGCCATGGCGAAGGACACCGGCGAGACATAGCCCTGCTGGGCGCGGGACGTCAGCTCGTCGACGATGCGCTCCGCGTCATCCCGGTTTCCCGTGCGGCCCAGCACGTAGCCGAGCGTGGCGAGGAGATACGTGCTCGCCGCGGGGAGGTCCATCGCGTCGCGCAGCACGCGTTCCGCGTCCGTCAGGCGGCCATCGAACGCCAGCGCGAGACCGAGCATGCGATGCGTCTCCTCGGCAGCGGGCTGCATGGTGACGGCGCGCTCGAGGTGGTAGCGCGCCTGGTCGAAGCGACGCGCATAGAAATAGAGCCAGCCGAGGCTGCGACGAATGGAGACGGATGCGGGATCCAGCTCCTGCGCTGTGTGGCCCTCGATCAAGGCCTCCTGTGTGCGGCACTGCGACGCGAGGAACATCGCGTACCACTGGTGCGACGTGGCGTACCGGGGGTCGAGCTCGATCGAGCGGCGGAACTCCCGCTCGGCGGCCTCCCACTCCCAGTCGTAGATGAACAGCACCCAGCCGAGGGAATTGTGCGCCTCCGCCACCCGTTCGTTCAGGTCGAGTGCGCGACGCGCATATTCCTTGGCGCGGGCGAAGCCCTCGTGCACCGGCACGCTGCGATAGTCGACGTGCAGCGCGTAGGCGTCGGAGAGCCCGGTATACGCGAGCGCATAACGGGAGTCCTCGGCGATGGCGCGCTCGAAGTACTCGATGGCCTCGGAGACGCCCTCCTGCGTGCGCCGGTTCCAGGCGTGGCGGCCGCGCAGATAGAGCCCGTACGCGATGACGCTCTCCGTGTGGTGCGTCGGCGCCGGCGTCGCCAGGTCGGCGAAGGACTTCGCGCGCAGCGTGTCCACGATCGTGCGCGCAATCTCGTCCTGCAGCGCGAAGACGTCCTCGAGCGTGCGATCGAAGCGATGGGACCAGAGCAGTCGCCCGTCGTCGGTGGACGTGAGCTGCGCCGTGACGCGAAGCTGCGAGCCGGACTTGCGCACCGTGCCCTCGAGCACCACCGAGGCGCCGAGGAGCGCGCCGATGGCGCGCACGTCCTGCGGCTTGTTCTTGAGCGCGAACACCGAGGTGCGCGAGGCGACACGCAAGCCGTCCACCTTCGCCAGCGCGTCGATCAGCTCGTCGGTGATGCCGTCGCTCAGGTACTCGTTCTCGGGATCGGGGCTGGCGTTGACGAACGGCAGCACGGCGATGCTCCGCGCGGCGGCGTCGAACAGCCGGCCCTGCACGGGGGCATCGGCCTCGAGGGCGGCGCAGAAGTCGGCGACGGTGCGATGCCGGAGCAGCGGATCCTTGGCGAGGGCGCGCGCGAGCGCCTCCTCGACGACCGCGGGCACCTCCGGGCGTGTCACGCGAACCGGACGCGGAACTTCGGTGACATGCTTCGCCATCGTCCCGCGCGGCGAGTCGCCGCGCATCGGCGGGCTGCCGGCGAGCATCTCGTAGAGGACACAGGCAAGGCTGTAGACGTCGCTGCGCGCGTCGATGTCCCGGTCGCCACTCGCCTGCTCGGGGCTCATGTACTCGGGCGTGCCTAACGCGATGCCGGCGCCGGTGACGTCGTCGGCGCCGGTGACGTACCGGGCGCGCGCGACGCCGAAGTCGGCGAGCAGCGCATGGCCGTCGGCGAAGAGGATGTTCTCCGGCTTCACGTCGCGGTGGACGATGCCCTCGCGATGCGCGTAGTCGAGCCCGGCCCCGACCTCCTGCGCGATGTGAATCGCTTCGCGGACACCGAGTCGCCGCTCGCGGTCCAGCCGGTCGCGCAGGGACCCGCCGGGAATGAACGGCGACACGTAGTACAGCACGCCGTCGGCGTCGCCGGAATCGATGAGCGGAACGATGTGCGGATGCGACAGCCGCGCGGCGATCCCGATCTCGCGCAGGAACCGCTCGGCGCCAACCGACGCCGCGAGCTCCGCGCGCAGAATCTTGATCGCGACTTTCCGCCCGTGCTTCTTCTCCTCGGCGAGATACACCGTGGCCATACCGCCCGCGCCGAGCTCCCGCTCGAGTGCGTAGCGGGTGGACAGGGAGGCGGTGCCGGCGGTGGAGAGCGCGGGCGGGGTCACCCAGGAAATATGCGGCCCTCGTCGCGGCGGTGCACGCGGGACGTCCGGCTCTCGGCTCTCGGCTCAAAGAGCAGTGCCGAGAGCCGAGAGCCGAGAGCTATCAGCTATCAGCTATCAGCTATCAGCTATCAGCTATCAGCTATCAGCTATCAGCTATCAGCTATCAGCGCCGCGCCTAACGGGGACAGTCGGCATTTCCGTGAGACGCCGAACTGTCCACACTTGCGGACGATTCGCCGGGTGTCTGCCCCGTGTGAGACCACCGGCGTCTCCTCAGAACGCCATGCGGCTGAATGGTTTGGGCGCGACGGCCATCGGCCGGCCACGATGCCCGGGCACCGGGCGCGGGCGTTGCCTTCTGTGCTGGCGCACTAGGAGGTGCTTATGAGGCTCCAACGCCTGATCCTGAGCGCGGCGATATCCGCGCCACTCGTTCTCGGCACGGCGTCCCTGGCCGCCGCGCAGAATCGTCAACTCTTCACCTGGTCCGGACGCGTGGATCGCGAGGTGCAGCTCGTGATGCGCGGACGTGACCTCTGGACTCGCGCCGGCGGGCGTGACGACGGCGACCGCAATCGCACGCGCGTCGAATCCGGCCTGCCGCGGACTGCCGGCGTGGTTCACGTGCAACTCGTTCAGGGACGCGGCGACGTGGCGGTCATCCAGCAGCCCAGTGCCCGCAACGACTATACGGCGATCGTGCGCGTCCGCGACCGCAGCGGCGGGTCGGATCGCTATCGCGTGACGGCCAATTGGGAATCGTATTATCGCAACGGTCGAGACGGTGACTGGGACCGGTCGGACGACGGCGATTGGGATCGCGGCGGCAATGATCGAGCCGGGTCTCGCATACCGCGTGTCGAGCCGCGCGACCGCTCCAACGACGGTGGCTGGAACAACGGCAGCCGGTCGGCGCTGCGGTGGTCCGGTGCCGTGGACGACGAGGTGGAGATTCGCATTCAGGGCCGGCGTGTCGACTATCGCACGCTGAGCGGCGCCGGGACGCGCGAGGTGCGCAGTCAGGTCGTGGGCGATGGCTTGCCGTACCGCGACGCGCAGATCGTGGTGTCGCAGCGTCAAGGCCGTGGCTCGGTGTTCGTCGTGCAGCAGCCGTCGTCGCGAAACGGGTACACCGCGGTGCTGAGAGTGCGAGATCCGCAGGGCGGCTTCGGGTACTACGACTTCGACGTCAGCTGGCGCTAAACAGCGGCGGAAAGACCACTGCGCATGCAGGCTGGCGCATGGAGAGCTCCGCGGGCATCACGAATGCCTGCGGAGCCTTCTGCTGGATGCACCGGCGCGCTCGTCACGGCGAGCCTGGTCAATCGCTGGAGAGCTCGACGAGCAGCGGGAAATGGTCCGATGCCGTTCTCACTTCGGCGGGCTGCTTCACCACCTCGCAGTCCACGATTCGCTCCGCGTATCGATCGGGCGTGAAGACGCAGTCGAGCCGCACGTGCGGATCCCACGTCGGAAAGGTG
>DATFHG010000171.1:0-23553 GCA_035248725.1 Gemmatimonadaceae bacterium
CAGCCCCTGCGCGCCGCTGGTCTTGTAGAAGTGCCCCATCGCGTACGCGCAGAAGAGCTGGAATTCCTGCTGGGCGCCGAGCGAGTTCCACAGCTCTTCCAGGCGGATGGCGCCCTCGGTGTTCCCCTCCTTCCAGAGCACGTCCACCATCTCGCCATACAGGCGTATGCGCGCCGAGGCGTCACGGGTACGCAGGCTGTGCAGCACCGCGCCGATGGTCTCGTAGAACGCGGGCGCGTCCGGCATGCCGCCGCGCATGAACATGCGGAGCGTGTCCGGGGCGTCGAGCTGGACGAACTGGCCCATGCGCATGGCGCGCTCCACGTCGATCCCGCGCGCTCTCAGCCGCGTGGTGAACGCCTGGCGGTGCCCTTCGGTGGCGATGATCGCCACGTTGTCCCCGTGCGCCAACCCTTCGGCGAGGTAGTCGGCGACCGCGGCCGCGAGAAAGTCGTCGTTCTCGTAGAACTGGACGACGTGCCCGCTGGCGCCGGCCGGCGTGTGGTGCACGTGGCCGGCGAACTCTTTTCCGGCTACGAGCTCGACAGGATTGGTCAAGGACACCTCGGACCTTGGGCCCTCTTATATAAGCATCGACCGGGCCCCGCCGACAAGTGTTTACATCCGTTTAACCGCGCCGAGGCCGCTTCTTGGACAGGGCGTACAGCTCGGCGTCGGGGAGCTCGTACCAGTTGTCGGGGAATTCGTTGACCCGGCGCACGATCTCCACGCTCTCGAAGATGAGGTGGACGCCACCGCGGCGGTCGAATCGCGGGGCCCGCACCTCGCGCACCTTCCATTGCTGGTCGTCAGCCCAGAAGTGGCGCACGTGCTCGTCGATCTTTCGCGCTTCCGTTCGCTCCTCGTCGTCGGCTTGCGACACCGGCTGCGTCTCCGCTGGTAAGATGTGTTTCTGATAACACAAGCGGAAAGCGTTCCCGCACGCGTCGCACGCGCCGAAAGTTGGCTCGAGGCCGCCTTTTTTCCTCTATTCGATGAGGCGGCGCACCGTGCCGGCGGGCTTCGCAGTATCCAGCAGCCGCCGCAGCTCTGTGTCGTGCAGCTTCTCCCAGCCCGCTGGCGCGGGCACGATGCGGCGGCGCTCGTTGCCGTGCTGGAAGGCCAGCCACCCCTCCTGCATCGGCTCCGGCACCACCAGCCTCAGGCCGGCGCGCTCGGGGGCATTCGGCTCGCGCCGGTCGCCCTCTCCTGGCGGAGAACTCGAGCTCTTGCGTCGCTCTCGCGGGCCGGGATGCACCTCCCACACCTGCCACTCGCGATTGAGCTGATCCTTGAAGGTTCGGTGCGCCAAGCGTCCGTCTCCGGAAGGTCCGCCGTACGCTTGAAAGTATCACGCCAGCGGGCGGCGGGAGGCCGGGGACGGCAGGCGGGAGGCTACTCGTGCCTTAGGGCTTCCACAGGATCAATGCGCGTTGCCCGCCATGCGGGAATGAAGGCCGCAAAGGTGGCCACGGCGAACAGCAGCGTGGCGATCAGCGCGAACAGCGGCGCGTTGTACCCCACGTCGTCCTCGAGAAACTGGCCCAGCCACCACACCGTGTACTTCGTGAACAGCAGGCCGAACGCGAGGCCGGCCAGCAGCAGCACGTTCCCTTCGCGCAGCACCGATCGCAGCACGTCGCGCGCGGTGGCGCCGAGCGATATCCGCACCGCGAGCTCGCGCCTCCGCTCGGCCACGCTGTGGGCGACGATGCCGTACACGCCGATCGCCACCAGCGCGATGCCGAGCACGGCGAAGGTGCTGAACAGCGCGCTCACGAAGTCCTGCTGTCGGCGCGCGTACGTGATGGACTGTGCGTCCGTCATCGGAATCACGCTCACGTGCTCGTTGCCGCGCGTCTGCCGCAGGTGGCGTTGCAGGCGAACGGCGGCGAGCTCCGGGTTCCCCTGCACGCGGGCGTAGACGTTGAGCGACGGGAAGTTCTGCGGCATCAGCTGCAGGGTGTCGTCCAGCTGCACCGGCCGGTACACGCGTCCCATGTGGAAGCCCCAGCTGTAGTCGTGGCGCCGCAGCGCCGCGGTGTCGCGCAGGTCGCGCTCCACGCCGATCACGCGGTACCAGGGCTCCGCTGAGCGCGCGTCGCCGAACCTGATCTGCCGCCCGATGGGATCGCGCAGCCCCCACAGATAGCGCGCGGTGCCGAGGTCGATGATGACGCTGCGCGACACTTCGCCGGGCAGGAAATCGCGGCCGCGCTCCATCGTGCTGCCGAAGGTGCGGAAGTACTGCGACGACACAACGGAGTACGACCAGAGCGGGACGCGCTCCTCGCGCACCACCCCGTTGTCGTCGTCCACCATGATCGTGCGTTTGACCGGGTAGCGCGACGCGCTCGCCGCAGCATCGACCACGCCCTGCGACAGCTGCACGCGAGTGGTCATCTCCGACATCGCCTGCCCCAGTGGCATCACGCCCGCCGTGTCCGATGTGAACACCGCCGACGCCGAGACGAGCTGCGACGGATCGTAGCCGTACATGTCCACGACGAAGTCGCGCGAGTGGAAGCGTACGCTGGACTTGATCACCGCGATGGCCCCGATGAGCACGGGGAGGGCGAGGCCCACCTGCGCGACCACGAGCGCGCCGTAGCGGCGGCGGTGCGTGCGATTGGCGCCCGTGCCGCTGCCGGACTTGAGCAGGGTGTCCGGGTCCACGCGCGACACCTGCACCGCGGGCACGAGTCCCACGAGGAAGAGACACACCAGCGCCGCGGTGGCGGCGAACGCGAAGACGCGCCAGCTGATCTGCGGCGCCACCACGTACTCGTTCATCACCTCGGGCATCGCGGCCTTCACCAGGTGCACGCTCCACAGCGCGAGCACGGTGCCCAATACCAGCCCCGCGAAGGCGAGCACGCCGGATTCCATCACCAGGTGGCGAATGAGCTGGCCGCGCGACGCGCCCACCGCCGAGCGCAGGGCCAGCTCGCGTTGCCGCGCGAGGCCGCGCGCGAGCTGCAGGTTGGCCAGGTTCGCGCACGCCACCAGCAGCACCGCCGCCACGGCGCCGAACAGCGCGAGATGAAACTCGCCCACGTGGAACTGGTAGGTCTCGAACCGGTGCACCAGGAAGCCGGTCTGCCCCGCGGGTATCCCGCTGCTGAGCGCCAGCTGCGCGGCGATCTGCTTCAGCTCGCGGCCGAGCAGCAGCGTGTCCACGCCGTCGCGGATCCGCACGAAGGTGATCGGCGTGGGCGGCGCGTTCTCCGGTCGCAGGATCCACAGCTTGGCGTACAATGGCCCGAACAGATCCGAGCGGGCGACGACGCCCACGACGGTATAGCCCACGCCGTCCACCGTGATGGTGCGCCCCACCGGTGACTGATCCGGGAACAGCTTCGCGGCCAGCTTGTCGCTCAGCACCGCCGGACGTCCGGTGACCGTGTCCGATGCGATGAAGGTGCGCCCCGAGATGGCGTGCGTGCCCAGGACGTCGAAGTAGTTGGGTCGGACGATGCTGGGAAACGCGCGGTCGTATCGCGCGCCGTTCTCGATGAGCGCCATGCGGAAGTACGGCGCGCCCCCCGATCCCGTGGCGGCCTCGAAGCTGCGCGCAGGACGGCTCAACGCCCGTGTCACCGCGTCGAAGTCCGTGCGCCGCGCGTCGTTCGTGAAGTAGCGCACGCGGTACAGGTTCTCGGGCTTGCGCGCGTCGATGCGCGGGCTGATCAGCGCGTCCAGCACGCTGTACATCGTGGTGTTCAGCGCGATGGCGACCGCGAGCGAGAGGATCGCGACCGCAGCGAAGCCGCGGTGCCTGCCGAGCGTTCGCAGGGCGATGCGGATCACGCGACTGCGTCCCCTACGTCGTCACCTGGCGCCGCGACGCGCGCACCAGCGCATACCCCACGGCCACTGCGGCGACGATCAGCGCCAGCGCGACGCTCCGGGGCGGTGCGCCGGGGCCGCGGTACTGCCGGCCGTACGTGCTCCGCATCCAGTCCGCGACCCAGTCGCCGAGCGTCACGCCGCTCGCCTGCTGAAACGCGTCGCGCAGCGGAAGCGGCGAGCTCCACAGGCGCTGAAAGCGCTCGGCGCCCAGGTCGTGCGCCATCGCGGCCAGCAGCCACGACCCGCGCGGCCCGAGCGGCGCCTTGCTCGAGTACCACAGGAAGGCGTACTCGTTCACCCCCAGCCCCCACTTCGGCGACACGACGTTGCGCGTGTCGCCCTCGAAGCTCCACACGGATGTCTCGCGGAAGAGCGGCTCGCTGTTGCCGGCGTTGCCGAGCAGCGCATCCTCGCACGCGCGCGCCACGCCCGTGGCGCAGCGCACGCCGACGTCCGCGCTCGCGAGGCGGAAGCCGAAGTCCACGCCCCAGTCCATGTCGGGGTTGACGTCGTAGAAGCGCCACGGCGTCCACGGCGGCGCGTCCTGCCGCCACGCCGACACCAGCCCGTAGCTCCAGCCGCCCGTGCGGCCGCGCAGCCATTCGTCCATCGCGCGCCCCGGTACGCCGAACCACTCGTAGAATCCGCACGGCCCCAGCAGCCGCGAGCCGCGTCGCGACTGCACCCAGGATGGACTGAACCGTCCCGGCGGCAGGCGCAGCAGCACCGTGCAGCGGCCGTTGGCGTCGGCCGGCAGTACGTAGTCCGCCCGCAGCGATCCGTACGCGTAGCGCGCCGCGCTCACCGGCGAAGGGAGCGAGTCGACCAACGCGACCACGTCCACCGGAATCTTCGGCGTCGTGGGGCGCGTCTCGGCGATCGCATCCACGAGCTGGCCCATCGCGGTCGCCAGCGGCACGCTGGTCCGCGCCGCAACGGTGAACGTGGACTGCCGCGTGCCGGGCGTGGAACGCGAGCGGTGGATCGAGTCGAGCAGCTGCTCCACGCGCAGCCGCTCCCACCACACGGATGCATGGCTGCCCGCGCGCGTCTCGCGCTCGCGGTAGCCGTCCACGGGCAGCAGATGCGGTTCGTGCAGGTCGCGCAGGATGGCCAGCGCGGCGACGCCCGCGAGCGCGACGGCGGCGATGAGCCACCTGGGAAACGTCAGCGCCACCGCGACCTCCCCGCGCCGATCACCGCGACGCCTGCGAGCAGCAGCATCCAGCCGACGGACGCAGTGGTCGTGGTCGCGGACACCAGGTCCGACGCCTGCATCGAGCCGTGCAGTTTGGCGCGCCATACGGCCACGAGCGAGTCCGCGGTGATTCCCGAGGCCGCGCGCAGACGATCGTCCAGCGTGCCGGGCGAGCGCATGAAGCGCTGCATCGCGCCCGGGCCGCCCACGCTCATCGCCGCGCTCAGCAGCGCCGCGCGATGGATGGACGACACCGGAAAGGGCGACTCCATGCCGCCCAGCGCGGCGATGCATTGGGCGTCGCTGCCCGTCTCGCACGCGTCGCTGTTCCAGTGCCGCCACCACTGCCCCCGCAGCTTCTCCGCGATGCGGCGGCGGTCGGTGGAGTCGAAGAGCTGCACGAGCGGGTCGCGCGCCTCGTCCAGCCGCAGCGCGAGCCGGCAATCGGCCATGCTTCCCGCGTAGCAGCGTCGTGCCGCCGCCGTTCCTGCCGACAGCAGATCCACGCGCAGCGTGGCCCACGCGTCCTCGCTCAGCGTGTCACTCGGCAGCCGGCTCTCGAGCCATCCCTGCACGGCGGGATCCATGCTTTTCGAGAGCGCGGCCATCGTGACGTTCTGCAGCGTGGAGGTCACCACGTCGGGCTGGGTGACGACCACCGTGCGCATCAGCTCCACGCCGTCGTGCGACAGCGCCGCGACGACGACGAACGACGAGTCGCCGGGATCGTCCACGTCCACCGGATGCTCGTCGCGCAGCACCAGGAACTGCGAGCGCAGCGTGTCGAGCGCGGTGGCATAGTAGCCCGTGAGGCGCGCGACGACGGAGTCCGCGGCGGTGCGTGCGAGCGGAGCACGCCGGTGCGTGGTGAGCACGCGCAGCGGTCCCACGATCACGGTGTCGGTCGCACGCATGGCGAAGTGGCTGCTGTCCTCGTGCGCCTCGCGCGCCGCCTTCGCCGTCTGCCACGCGCGCACCAGCGAGTCCACGCGCGGCTGGAGCGTGGTCGCGCTTTGGGCGCTTGCAACGCGCGCGGCGAGAACTGTAGTAACCGTAAAAACCGTCATGACGGCCGTCACGGCGCGCCATTGGCCCTTAAACATCGACGAGCATCCACCGGCCGGAGAAGACCGACAACACGCCGCCGCGTCCGAAGAGCGCCGACGCGACGTACTCGAGCAGGTTGAACTCGCCGCCGGTCGCGGAGATCAGGAACTGCACGAAGAGCACGAACGCCACGACGCCCAGCACGTACGCGGCGGTGCGGGTGGTGCCGGAGCCGATCGCGAAGAACAGCACGTACGCGGTGAACGTCGCCAGCGCGAAGCGCGCGGTGAGCGCCAGCGGGAACGCGTGCAACCCCGTGGGGATCGCGCCGAGCCCGAGCACGACGAGGGAGCCGAGGAGCACGGCGACGACGCCGGGAACGAGGAAGGCCGCGCCGGCGCCGAGCCGCAGCAGCACGTACCGCTTGCGATCCACCGGCAGCGACAGCGCGTACACGTGCCTGCCCTGGTGGTCGTGTCCCCACGCCGCGAGCGCCACCAGCAGTCCGAGCATCGCCGCGAGCAGCGCGTAGCCCAGCCCCCACGACTGCATGCGGCCGATGAACTCCTGCGGCGTCACCGCTTCGCGCGCCGACTGCAGCGCCGCGATCGGAATGGAGAACGCCACCACGGCGGACAGCAGGGCGACGGTGCGCGTCCACTTCCATTGGGTGATCAGAATCGCGCGGAACATGCTACCTCCGTCCTCTCGAGGACCGCAGCATCTCCACGAATCCCTCCTCCAGATCGAGATCGATCACCTCACGCACGGACGCACCGACCGACGTGAGATACTCGTGCATCCCCGGCGCCCAGCCGCGCACGAGCCACTGCTCCACGTCGTTCCCACCGGCGGCGCCGGCCACGTGATTCCGATCGCGCGACAGCAGCACGAAGGGCACCCCCGCGAGCGTGTCCGGGGCCGACGCCACCCGCAGCCGTTTCAGCCCGCTCTTGAACTCCTGCATCGGCATCTCGGCGATGAGGCGGCCGGCATCCATCACGCCCACCCAGTCGCAGATGCGTTCCAGCTCGTGCACCAGGTGGCTGGAGATGAACACCGTCGCGTTGCGGTCGGTGACATACTCCAGCACCGACGCCAGGATGTCGCGCCGTACCACCGGATCCAGCCCGTCGGTGGGTTCGTCCAGCACCAGCAGCTCGGGGCACTGCGACAGCGCCAGCAGCATGAGCAGCTTGCCGGACTCGCCCTTGGAGAGCGACGCCACGCGGCGCTCGGGCACGAGGTTGAACTGTCTGCGTAAATCCTCAGCCCACTGCGCGTCCCACGTGGGATAGAACGACCGGTGCAGCATCATCGCTTCGGCGACGGTGAGGCTGGGGTACACGTGCGGCCGCTCGGGCACGTACCCCGTGCGCGCCAGCACCGTCGCGTACGACGCCGGCATGTCCGCGCCG
Source organism: Gemmatimonadaceae bacterium (assembly GCA_035248725.1). GTDB lineage: Bacteria > Gemmatimonadota > Gemmatimonadetes > Gemmatimonadales > Gemmatimonadaceae > DASPMP01. The sequence continues at coordinate 7,516 of DATFHG010000171.1, forward strand.
AGCACCACGATGCGCCCGCGCGCCGGCCTCACGAGACCCAGGAGCAGCCGGATCGTGGTGGTCTTCCCCGCCCCGTTGGGGCCGAGAAAGCCGTACACCGCGCCGGACGGCACGTGCATGTCGAGACCCGACACCTGGAAGGAGCGGCCGATGCTGAAGCCGACGTCCTTCGTCTCGATGGCCATGGTGGTCATCGTCTGGCTCCGTTGCCGCTTTTCAGCTCCTGCTCCATCGCCGTGCGCAGCTCGGCGGAGGTGATGCCGAACGTCGCGGCCTGCGCCACCAGGTCGCGCACCAGCCGCCGCGCCTCCTGCTGCCGCTCGCGGTTGCGGCGGTCGGCGGCAACCTCCTGCACGAACGTGCCCGCTCCCTGTTTCGTGCTCACGAGTCCCTCCGTTTCCAGCTCGCGGTACGCCTGTACCACCGTCGCCGGATTGACGCGCAGTTGCCCGGCGAGCTGTCGCACGGACGGCAACCCTTCGCCCGAGCGCAGCTCTCCGGACGCGATGGCGACGCGCAGGCGCGACGCGATCTGGGCGTAGAGCGGCGTGGGACTTCGGGGGTCGATGTGATCGAACATGCCGTGCGGAAGCTCGAACTGTGTTGGTGTTATAACACAGTAGGATTCTTCTCCGGCGCTGTCAATGGTGCGTTGCGCCACCCGCGACCGCGTCGCCCGCAGCAGGGCCGCTACCTCGCTGCGGCGCCAGAACTTCGAGCTCCATGTGGGTTCGCTCAGCCATTTGCGGATGGCGTGCGGCGCCACCCCCGCCGCGGCAAGCGACCGCCGGGCGTTCGCGTCGGCCGTCGCGACCATCGCCCAGAGCAGGAGGCCGACCCCCAGCGCGACGGCACCCGCGACCCACGGCTGACGGCTGGAGATGCCGAAGCCCAGCACTGCTGGCGCGACGAGGAGCGCCGTCACGAGCGCCGTGGTGTGCGTCTTTCGCGATCGCCGCACGGAGTCGGGCAATCGCTCGAACACGTCGCCGGATCGTCGCAGCGACGCCGGCCAGGATCCCTTCCACCATTCCGGCGGGGCGAAGAGCAGACGCCACACGCGCGCGCGCTCCAGGCCGAACCCCGTCGCTTCCTTATATGCGGTGCCGAGCAGCGCCGCGAGCACCAGCGCCGCCGCCACCGCCGTCATCCCCATGACCCACCATCCGCGGCCCGCCACCAACGAGCCGGTCATCACCACCAACCAGGCCGCCGCCCCCGCCCACACGCCGCGTCCGCCGAGATGCTCGAGACCCTCCGGCAGATCGGACGCGGTCTCGTCTCCCGCCTCCAGCGCCTGCCGGAACGCTTCCGCGCTCGGCCATCTCCGCATCGGATCCTTGTCCAGGCAGCGCGTCACTGACCACGCCATGTCCTGCGGCGCGTCGGGCGCCACTTCCTGCAGCGGCGGCGGATCCTGCATCACGTGCCGGCGCATCACGTCCTGCGGCGTCGTCCCCTCGATGGGCAGGCGGCCGGTGAGCATGCGGTAGCCGATCACGCCGAGCGAGTAGATGTCGCTGCGGCCGTCGATGGTCGTGTCGCCCGCGGCCTGTTCGGGGCTCATGTACAGCGGCGTCCCCACGATGTGCCCCGTCTGGGTCAGCGTTGCGTGCGTCGACGCGATCTTCGCGATCCCGAAGTCGGTGAGCAGCGCGCGGCGCGACCCGCGCTCGATCATGATGTTGTCCGGCTTCACGTCGCGGTGCACCACCTGGTTGCGGTGCGCGTAGCCCAGCGCGTCGGCCACCTCCACCAGGATGCGACGCGCCTCGACCGGATCCATGCGCTCCGCGCCGGAGAGCAGCGACTCGAGCGAGTCGCCTTCGACGAAACCCATGATGTAGAACAGCGTGTCGCCCGCCTGCCCGAAGGCGTACAGCGGGACGATGTTGGCGTGCATGAGCTTCGCCGCGGTTCGCGCCTCGCGCACGAAGCGCTCGCGCGACTCCGGCGTGACCAGCTCGGGGCGCAGCACCTTGATCGCGACGAGGCGCTCCAGCAGCCGCTCGCGCGCGAGATACACCGTGCCGGCCCCACCCTGGCCGAGCATGCGCAGCACTTCGTACTGGCCGCCGAGCGTGTCTTCCAGCAGTTGCTGGCGGGGATCGCGGGCCTCTCCCATCGCGCGAATATGCGGGATGAGAGGCGGGCGGGGGGAGGCGGGCGTGTCAGGGAATCGGGACCGTCTCCCAGCGGTCGCGATGCACGCGCCACGTGCGCCACGCGAATCCCACGGCGCCCAGCACCGCGCCGTCGACGGCCATCACCAGGCGCAGGTGCCGCAGCGCGGCGTTGTCGCTGTCGCAGGGGCTCGTCGCGCTGCAGGTCTGTATGCGCGCCTGCGTGTCGCTCACCAGGTACATGAGCATGGCCGCAGCCGCCCCGGCCACCGCGCCGACGGCAGCCGCGCTCGCGAGCTGGCCGCGCGTCGCCGGCCGGTTCACCTGCAACGCCGAGATGGACGCGAGAGGCATCGTCCAGGCGCCGTTGGCGTCGCGCGCCTCGAGCGTATCCGCGCGCAACGCGACGAACGCGCCGGTGCGCATGGTGGTGTCAGGCGCGGTCGCATACACACGTACGCGGTCGCCGGCCCGCAGCGCGCCTTGCGCGAGGCCACGATCGGCCGGCGCGCACAGCAGGAAGCCCGCGAGGACCAGGTAGTCGCGCATCTACGCCGGCAACGCAGAATCGAGAAAGTCGCAGACGCGTTCGGATTCATTCACGGCCTCGCGCGCCAGCTCCGCGGCGACGGGCACGTCGCCCGCGTTCGCCGCCTGCTCGGCGTCCCCCAGCAGCTTGGCCAGACGCAGCGCGCGGATGTTCCCCGCGGCGGATTTCAGCGCGTGCGCGGCGCGGCCGAGCGCGTAGCCGTCGCGGCTCGCAATCGCCGCATTCAACTCGGCGATGCGCTTCGGCACGTCGCGCAGGAAGAGCTTCAGCATCGGATCCCCCGCCGCCGACAGATCCGCGTCAGCGAGCATCTGCCGGAACGCAGTCAAATCCACGGGCGTGCCCCCGCTCCACAGCTCCGCCGCTCCACCGCTCCCGCTTCCCACCTCCCGCCTCACAGCTCCCGACTCCCCACTCTCGACTGCCTCGAACAGCTCCTCCGGCTTGAACGGCTTCGCCACGAACCCGTTCATCCCCGCGGCCGCGCACCGCTCGCGCTCCGCCGCGAACACGCTCGCGGTGAGTGCCACCACGCGCACGTTGCCGGCCGGCGCCGGCAGCGCACGGATGCGCTGCGTCGCTTCCACGCCGTCCATGTCCGGCATCTGCAGGTCCATGAGCACCACGTCGAACGCGCCGTGGTCGCGGACGGCGCTCACGGCCTCCGCGCCGCTCCCCACGATCTCCACCGCGTGACCGCGCCGCCGCAGCATCCCCGCCGCCACTTCCTGATTGATCGGATTGTCCTCGGCCACCAGCACGCGCATCCGCTTCGCCGTCGGCGCGATTCTGGGCGTGTCGCGCGCGCCTGCGTCCACGGTGCCGCCGAGTACCGCGCGCGCCGCGTCGAGCAGCTCGCTGCGTGACACCGGCTTCTGCAGGAAGCTGGAGACGCCCAGGTCGCGCGCCCGCTGCGCGTCGCCGGGACGCGTGGCGCTGGTGAGCAGCATGATCGCCATGCGCGCGAGCGTGGCGTCGGCGCGAATGTCCTGCGCCAGCTGAAAGCCGTCGCGCCCCGGCATCTGCACGTCGGACACCGCGAGCGCGAACCGCTGTCCATTCGCGGCGGCCTCGCGCAGCGACGCCAGCGCCTGCGCGGCATCGCCGGCGACGTCCACCCGGCACCCCGCCGTCTCGAACGCTCCCGACAGCACGCGTCGATTCACTGGATGGTCGTCCACCACGAGCACGCGCACGCCGCGCAGCTCCGCCGGCTCGGGGCGCTGCATCTCGCGCGGCGTGGGCGCCTCGCGCAGCGGCAGCGAGAAGGAGAACGTGCTCCCCTGTCCCGGCACGCTCTCCAGCTCCACGTCGTCGCCGCCCATGAGACGCACCAGCCGGCGCGCGATCGGCAGGCCGAGCCCCGTGCCGCCGTAGTGCCGAGTCGTCGAGGATTCCACCTGAAGAAATGGCTCGAATATGCGCGTGACGTGTTCGGGTGCGATGCCGATGCCCGTATCTCGAACGATGACGTGCACGCGGCGCTTTTCCCGAGCGAAGCGAGGGCTTCTGTCCCCCGGCACTTCTCGCGTCTCGCGCACTTCGACGACCACGGATCCCCGTTTCGTGAACTTGATCGCGTTGCTCACGAGGTTCGAGACCACCTGTCGGAGACGATGAGGATCCCCTACAACCCAGCGCGGCAGCGACGGATCCACGTCGGTCACCAGCTCGATCTCGTTGTCGGCTGCGCGCGACGCGAACAGGCGCGTGGCGTCGAGCGCCAGCTGGTGCAGGTCGAAGGTGGTCTCTTCCAGCGCCAGCTGCCCGGCCTCGATCTTGGACAGGTCCAGCAGATCGTTGATGGTATTGAGCAGTGTGTCGCCCGACGCGGCGATCAGCTCCAGCGAGTGCCGCTGCGTGGGCGTGAGCTCGGTGTCGCGCAGCAGCTCCACCATGCCGAGGATGCCGTTCAGTGGCGTGCGGATCTCGTGGCTGGTGTTGGCCAGGAACGCGCTCTTGGCGTTGCTCGCCTGCTCGGCGGCGTCGCGGGCGGCGTGCAGCGCGTTGCGCGCCGCCACCTGTTCCGTCATGTCGCGCGCGATCGCGGACACCGCGTCCAGCCCGCCGTTCGGCCCCAGATGCGCGAGCGTCACCAGCGACACCGGGATCGCGTGGCCGCTGCGATCGTGCATCACCGTGTCGCCGCGCCACACGCCGTCGCGCATCAGCGTCGGAACCACTTCGGTGTCCATGCGCTCGACGAAGCCACGCGCGATGAAATCCGCCACGTTGATGCGACTCACGTCCTCGCGCTCGCCGATGCCGAGCATCTGACGGCCCGCGCGATTGAGGTACTGCAGCATCCTGTCCGCGCCGGCCACGCCCACGTGATCGCTGGTGGCTTCGACGATGCGCGCGAGACGCTCGGCGGCCTTGCGCGATTCCGCGGCGGCGCGCTCGGTGATTTCCAGTTTTTTCCCGACGCGCAGCTGCGCCACCATGTTGGCGTGCGCGCGACGGAAGAGGGCGAGCATCACCAGCCCGTACAGCGCGATCAGCGTCGCGCCGTGCAACCTGACCGGTGACGTATCGTGGGTGAGGACGGCCAGCAGGAGGGGGCCGAGCACCAGCCCCTCGAAGAGGTAGAAGGAGACCGGATCGGGCAGTAGCGTGGCGCTGGCTCCGGACACGAGCCCCGCCAGGATCACGGCCATCCACGCAACGACTTCGCCCGGAACGCTCCACGAGGTGACCAGCACGATCACGCCCCAGACCGCGGCGAGCAACGCGGATCCTACGCGCGTGGCGGTGAACATCCGCTGCGGCTCGCCGCTGGCATCCGCCTGATTGCGCATCGTGCGCCTGAGGACCACCGCGATCACGACCGCGGCGAACAGCGTGGCCATCGTGGCGCCGCCAACCCACCGCGCCACGAGCAGCATGGCCAGCGCCGCAAGTGCGGCGTGCGTGGCGTCGGCCACGGATGCCTGCACGAGCATGCGCTGGGCGAGCAGCAGCCGAAGCTCGCGGTCGATCTCGCCGGCGTGCGCGGTCGCTGTCACCGGCTCATCGACGAGCGGCTGGGAAATGCTGCGACGCGGTACGGGCGAAGTCACGCAGGAAGTATCGGTGTTGCGGCCTCCGGCTTCTAGCTGGAAGCAGCGGTCTCACTACTTTACCGCGGAGGGCGCAGAGGGCACGGAGGACGCGAGATGCGGGTTCTTCTGACGACGGCAATTGCCGCGATGGTGGCGGTGGCCGATGCCGCTTCACTGCTCGCGCAGTCGCATCGCGTCCTTGGAAAGGTGGCTACGTCCGATTCGACGGCCGTGCCTATGGTGGCGGTGCAGCTGGACGACGCTGTCACGGTGACGGATTCGGTGGGCACCTTCGAATTCCGCGGCGTCGCCGGCGGTGCGCATGTGTTGCGCGCGCGGCGGCTCGGCTTCACGCCCTACTCGTCGGTGATCACGACGTCGGACACGGCCGACGTCACGCTGCGTGTCACCCTCGACGCCGTGCCCCGGCGACTCGTGCGCATCGAAGTCGCCGGCCACGCGATGGACGTGCCCTTCTACCTACAGGATGTGTATCGCCGAGGGCTGCGCGGCTCCGGCGTCTTCATCACGCGTGAAGACATCGTCGCACGCAATCCGCTGCATACGCGCGAGCTGCTCGAGGGCATCCCCGGCATCCACGTCGGAGAAAACCGAATCGTCTTCAACAGGTGCTCCGACGCCGAAACCGGTTTCGGCAGCACGCATCCGCCCGTGCAGGTGTACATCGACGGCAACCGCGCCACGATGCTCAGCCCCGATCCGAACGACGCCATGGAGCTCGTGAATCCCGTGGACATCCAGGCGATGGAGGTCTATCACGGCGTCTCGCAGATTCCAGCCGAATTTCTCAATGACGCGTGCGTCGTGATCGCGATCTGGACCAGGCGCCGATGACAGCGACGGCGCTCAGGTCAGCATCTCCTCCGGGAGCCGGTATTCCTTGATCTTGCGGTAGAGCGTGCGCTCGCCGATCCCCAGCATGTCTGCCGCCCGCCGACGATTGCCGCGCGTGGCCTTGAGCGTCGCCTCGATCACGCGCCGCTCCACGTCCTCCATCCGTGTCCCGGGCTCGATGACGACGAGGTTCGGCGCGGGCGGTGCGTCCCTAGGCGGAATGGCGCTCGCAGGTCGCGGGTCGTGGGTCGTCGGTCGCAGGTCGTCGGGGTATACCTCGCCGAGGAAGCGCTCGTCACCCACCCCCTGCGACCCGGGACCCGCGACCCACGACCCACGACCACTATCCATGCGGCTCTTCAGCTGGTCGAGCTGCAGTCTCAGCTCGAGCAACGATCTCAGAATGAACTCCAGCTCGCGTCCGTCGCTGCGCGCCGCGTCGTGCGCGTGCGCCATCGGCACGTGCACCGGCAGCAGCCGCGCGCCGCCACCGTCGCGGATCTGTCGCGGCAGGTCCTCCGGCTGGATCTCGTGACCCGGCGCCAGCACCACCATGCTCTCCACCAGGTTGCGCAGCTCGCGCACGTTGCCGGGCCACGGATACGTCGCGAGCATCTGCATCGCCTCCGCGCTGATGCCGTGGAAGGCGCGGTCGTGCTGCACCGAGTAGTCCGAGATGAAGCGCCGCACGAGATGCGGGATGTCCTCCGGCCGTTCGCGCAGCGGCGGCAGATGGATGTTCAGCACGTTGAGCCGGTAGAACAGATCCGTGCGGAACGTGCCCTCCTCCACGTGCTGCCGCAGCGGGCGATTGGTCGCCGCGATGACGCGCACGTCCACGTGGATCGGCTGCGTGCCGCCCACGCGCAGGAATTCGCGCTGCTCCAGCACGCGCAGCAGCTTCACCTGCGTGGCCATCGGGATCTCGCCGATCTCGTCGAGGAAGATCGTGCCGCCGTTCGCCAGCTCGAAGCGGCCGATGCGTCGCTCGGCGGCGCCGGTGAACGCGCCCTTCTCGTGGCCGAACAGTTCGCTCTCGAGCAGCGTCTCGGGCAGCGCGCCGATGGCTTCGGCGATGAAGGGCTTGTTGCGGCGCGCGGACAGCCGGTGCAGCGCGCGCGCCACCAGCTCCTTCCCGGTACCGCTCTCACCCTCGATGAGCACCGTGCTGGTGACGGGCGCCATCTGCTCGATCTTCACGAGCACTTCGCGCAGCGCCTCGCTCTCGCCGATGAGCCCCGTCTCGCGCTGCAGGCGCCGGCGGTCCAGCGCGCGCAGCACCGCCCCCGCGAGCTCCTCGGCGTCGACGGGCTTCACGTACAGTTCCACGTAGCCGAGCCCTCTCAGCTTCTCCAGCTGTCGCTCGTCGTGCACGTCGGCGAGGCCGATGGACGGGACGCCGAGCCACTCCTGCTCGCGCACCAGCGAGACGGTGAGCGGATCCATGAGCTCCCCCGTGATGACCAGCAGGTCCGGGTGGGCGCGTGCGATGGCGCCGCGGATGTCGTCGAGCGGGGAGGCCAGCTCAGTCGTGAGGCCGGAGGCGGGAGGCGGGAGGCGGGAGGCGGGCGTGCTCTTCCCCGCCCGTTCGAGTTCCGCGTTCAAGCGGACCGCCGGTTCTACGTCGTGCAGGGTGATGAGAACAACGGACATACGGCAATTATGCCGAAATGGCAGCCGCTTGTCATCCCGGGCGGAGCGAGGGATCTGCACTCGTCTCGAGGGCACCCGGAGGTTCCACCCTCCCTTTATGTGGCATTAAACCCGCAGTACAGACCGGCAACGGGCACACCTCGACGAGGAGGGCTATGCCGGTCGCACTGTCGTTCGAAGAGCCGTCGACGTTCTGCATCTCGACATCAGGCGCAGTCACGTTCGACGAAGTCGAGCGCCTCATCGGCGATCTCGAGGCCGACCCCCGACTCACCTGCGGCATCCGCGTTCTGGTCGACGCACGCGCGGTGTCCGACGTGCCGACCACCTCGGAGCTCCGCACCATCGCCGCCGATCTCGGGCGTCTGGTGCCGCGGGGCATGCAGCGCATCGCGGTCGTCACCGAGAGCACGTTCGTCTACGGCATCGCGCGCATGTTCGCGGTCTTTGCTGATGCCGTGTGCATCACGGTGCATCCCTTCCGGTGCATGAGCGACGCGACGGCGTGGCTCGCGCTACCTCACGACGCAGCCGCCTAGCCTCCGCGGCCGGAGATCTTTCCGCGGAAACTGCCTTGGCGCGGAGGCCACGGAGTCAAGGAGGGCACGGAGGGGTGATTGTTGTTTACCAGGCGGCGAAGTCCGTCGCGCAGGTGTAGCTCGTGGAAGTTGATGAGAAGTCCGACGGGGTAGTTGCCGAGTCGAATGTGCGACAGTACCTGGGCTTCGTGAACCGGGATGAGTTGTTTGACGCACTTCGATTCGACCACGACGAGATCTTCGACGAGTTGGTCGATTCGGTAGACGTTTTGGACTTCAACGCCCTCGTAGACGAGTTGCACAGGTACCTCGGCCGACACGTTGAGTCCCCGCCTTCTCAATTCAATCCCGAGACACGTCACGTAAGCGCTCTCCAGTAGGCCCGGGCCGAGCGCGGTGTGCACTTTCATGGCGGAGTCGATGATCTCCGCCGTTATGTCGTTGATCTTCACCCCGTGCCCTCCTTCCCTCCGTGGCCTCCCAGCCAAAAGCAGTTCCGGCGCGTGGAACCCGGAAGCCGCGCCACAGCAATCTCGGGACACCGATCCCTCGCACACGCACCCTTCCATCCCGCTAAAAACCGAACGCCCGCCAGCCGATACTGATACCGGTCAACCACGGCGAGGACGCCGCATGCACTGGATCACGGACACCGCGAAACGCGCGGGTCTGAGCGGGGCGCAAACTCTCAACATTCAGAACGGCGCCCCCGCCACCGAGGCATGGGAGGTGGCCGCGCGCGCCCTCGGCGTCACCCCGTCCGAGCTCGCGCACAAGCTCGCGCCCGCGCTGCGTCTCGGCGCCGCCCGGCTCGACACCGCCGACAACAAGGCCACGCGTCTCGTCCCCGAGAAGCTCGCGCGCCGCTTCAACGTCTTCCCGCTCCGCGAGGACGACCGCGAGCTGGTGCTGGCCAGCGCCGACCCCGGAAATCTCGACTGCGAGCAGGCGGTGGCGTTCGCCGCGGGCCGCCGCGTCACCTTCGAGCTCGCGCCGCCGCACACCATCTCGCAGGCGGTGAACCGCGCGTACAGCACGGACCGCAGCATGGCCACGATGCTGGCGCGCGTCGACGGCGACGTGCTGGACGCGGTGCGCGTGCTCGACGAAGTGAAGCCCGAAGTGCTCGCCGCGCGCGACGTCGAGGCCGGCCCCGTGGTGCAGCTCACGAACCTCATCCTCCGCGACGCGGTCACCGGCCGCGCGAGCGACATCCACGTGGAGCCCGCCGAAGGGATGGGCGCGGTGCGCTTCCGCATCGACGGCGTGATGCGACAGCACATGTCGCTCCCCATGGCCGCGCTCAACCGCGTGGTGTCGCGCATCAAGGTGATGAGCAAGCTGGACATCGCCGACCGCATCCGCCCGCAGGACGGTCGCGCGCGCGTGGAGATCGAGGGTACCACGTACGATCTGCGCATCTCCACCGTGCCGATCCGCGAAGCGGAGAAGGCGGTGATCCGCGTGCTGCGTCCCGACAACGCGGCGAAGCTGGACGAAGTGGGACTCGCCCCTCCCGAGCTCGCGCGGCTGCGGCAGCTGCTGGGCAACCGTGACGGCATCGTGCTCGTCACCGGCCCCACGGGCTCCGGCAAGACGACGACGCTGTACGCCGCGCTGCGCGAGGTGGCCGGCAAGGGCGACGTGAACATCACGACGGTGGAAGATCCGGTGGAGTACCAGCTGCCGGGCGTATCGCAGATCCAGGTGGACACCAAGCGCGGCGTCACGTTCGCGTCGGCCCTGCGCGCCGTGCTGCGGCAGGACCCGGACGTGATCTTCGTCGGCGAGATCCGCGACCTGGAGACCGCGGAGATCGCGGTGCAGGCCGCGATGACCGGACACCTCGTGCTCGCGACGCTGCACACCAACGACGCCGTGAGCTCCGTGGGCCGCCTGCTCGACATCGGGCTCGATCGCGCGGCCGTCGCGGCCAGTCTGCGCGGCGCGCTGGCGCAGCGGCTCATGCGTCGCGTGTGCGACGAGTGCGCCACGCCGGTGACCGGCGAGCTGACGCCCGAGGAGGCCCGGCTCTCCGCCGCGTTCGGCGTGCGTCCGGTGAAGCGCGCGGTGGGGTGCGTGCGCTGCGCCAACAGCGGCTACTTCGGCCGCGTCCCGGTGGACGAGGTGGCGGTGTTCACGCCGCAGATGCTGGAGCAGGTGACGCAGGGCGCGTCGACGCAGACGCTGCAGCGCGCGGCGGTCGCCGCCGGCATGCGCACCCTGCGCGATGCGGCGCTCGAGCGCGTCGCCGCGGGAGAGACGACGCTCTCCGAAGTGGAGCGCGTGGTCGGAGAGGTTGGTCGTGGGTCGGACGACGGTCGTGGGTCGGACGACGGTCGCGGGTCGCAGGTCGCGGGTCGCGGGGATAACGGCGGCAGAAGCAACGGCTCACGACCCACGACCCACGACGGGCAGTCCGACGACCCACGACCAACGACCATTGTCGTTGCAGAGGACGACGCCGTGCAGCGTCTGCTCGTGAGCAAGTCCCTCGAGAAGGCCGGCTTCACCGTGGTGCAGACCGGCGACGGCGAGGAGGCGCTGCAGCGCATCGCGTCGGGCGACGAGTGCGCGCTGGTGCTCACCGACCTGCAGATGCCGAAGGCCGACGGCGACACCGTGGTGCGCCGGCTGCGCGCCGATCCGCGCACCGCCGCGCTGCCGATCATCGTGCTCACCGCGTCGTCCGAATCGTCGCGCGAATCCGATCTCATCGAGCTCGGCGCCGACGACTACATCAGAAAGCCCGTCGAGCCGCCGCTGCTCGTCGCGCGCGTCCGCGCGGCACTGCGGCGCGCGGGCGGGTAGGGTGTCCCTGCGGCTTCGACTGCGGCACAAGCTGGTGCTCGCGATGGGAGTGGCGCTTGCCATTCCCGCGGTGTTTTCGGCCATCATCGCGTGGCAGCTGCTCAGTGGTGAGCTCGAGCGCGAGGGCGGCGAGCGGCTGCTCGAGAACGCGGAACACGCCGCGCAGACCATCGACAGCTTCGCGCAGGATCACGTGCGCGACATGGTCGCCCTGGCCACATCGCCCGAAGCCTCCGCGGGCGACTGGGCGAGGTTCTCTCCCCTGCTCCGGCACTGGGCGGACGCACGGGGTGGCTTTCGCGATCTCTACCTCGTGGATCGTGCGGGACGTGTGATCGCGTCGTCGCGGGATAGCATCGTCCGTCCCCTCACACCCAGCGAGCTCGATACCGCGCTCGCGCTCCGTGCTGGCGACTCGTACGTGGCGGATCTTCGCGATCTGGATTCGGGGGAATCGGCCAAGCTCGCCGCGGGGACGCTGCGTCAGTCTGATCTCACCTTCGATGTCATCGCGCCCGCCGGCACGCGCGGCGCGGCGCCGCGCGCGGTACTCGTCGGCTCGATCGACACTCGCGTCTTCCGCAACATGGTCCGCGACATCGACGAGAGCCGTAGCGGAGACCAGAAGGCCTATCTCGTCGCTCCGGACGGCCGCGTACTGATTTCCAGCGACACCGACGAGCGCGTGCTCGTCCCGCACTCGGATCTCGATCGCGGCGGCCTGCGCGAGCGCATCGCCAGCGATGGCCGCGGCATCGCACGGTATCACAACAGCAAGCTGCAGGAGGTCCTCACCGCGTACGTGGACCTCAGCGAGTATGGCGCGAACAAGTCCGGCAACTGGACGCTCGTCGCCACGCAGTCACGCGGTGAAGTGCTGGCTCCCGCGTCGAAGACGATTCGCGGTCTGGCCATCGTGATGCTCGTGGGACTGCTGCTGGCCATGGGCGCAGCCGTGCTGCTTGGCCGTTCCCTCAGCGAGCCACTCGAGCGACTCACCGAAGCCGCGCATCGCCTCGGACGCGGCGAGCTCGATACGCACGTGAGCGTACCGCAGACGTCCGACGAAGTGGCCGCGCTCTCCGTCGCCTTCAACGCCATGGCCGACGGGCTGCGTGACGCGGAAGCGCGCAAGCAGCGCGAGGAAGAAAGCGTCGTCGCGCGCCGCACCGCCGAGGCCGCGAGCAAGGCCAAGAGTGAGTTCCTCGCCAACATGAGCCACGAGATCCGCACGCCCATGAACGGCGTCATCGGCATGCTCGACCTCGCGCTCGATACCGAGCTCACCCACGAGCAGCGCGACTACCTCGACGTCGCGCAGCAGTCGGCGCATTCGCTGCTCACCGTCATCAACGACATCCTCGACTTCTCCAAGGTCGAGGCCGGCCGCATGGACCTGGAGCAGGCGCCCTTCGACTTCAGCGAGAGCATGTCGGAGGCGCTGGCTCCACTCGCGCTCCGCGCGCACGCGAAAGGGCTCGAGCTCGCGCTGCACATCGCGAGCGACGTGCCGCAGGCAGTCATCGGCGACCGCGTGCGGCTGCGCCAGGTGGTCACCAACCTGGTGAGCAACGCCATCAAGTTCACCGAGCAGGGCGAGGTGGTGGTGCACGTGGAGCTGATCGACCGGAACGAGCGTGACGTCGGCCTGCGCGTGCGCGTGCGCGATACCGGCATCGGCATCCCGGCGGACCGGCAGCAGATGATCTTCGAGGCGTTCGCCCAGGCCGACGCGTCCACCACCCGTCAGTTCGGGGGCACGGGGCTCGGCCTCGCCATCTGCGCACGGCTCGTGGAGCTGATGCACGGGCACATCGACGTCGAAAGCACGCCGGGCGCCGGCAGTACCTTCACCTTCACCGCGCGCTTCGGCGCGTACCACGGCGAGCCGCTGGGCCAGTCCGTGCTCGAGCCCGAGGCGCTGCACGAGCTGCCCGTGCTCGTGGTGGACGACAATGCCACCAACCGCCGCATCCTCGACCAGATGCTGCTGCGCTGGCACATGCGGCCCGTGCTGGCCGACGGCGGACAGTCCGCCATGGGCATGCTGGAAACGCGCGCAACCGAAGGGCGCGCATTCCCCCTTGTGCTGCTCGACGCGCACATGCCCGATCTCGACGGCTTCGAGGTGGCGCGCCGCATCCAGCAGGACCCCCGGCTCGCCGGCGCGACGATCCTGATGCTCTCGTCGGCCGACGGACGCGGCGCGAATGCGAAGAGCGACTTCGGGGTGAGCGAGGTGCTGGTGAAGCCCGTGCGGCAGTCGCAGCTGCTCGACGCCATCGTCGCGGCGCTCGGCGCCAGCCGGCATCGCGCGTCCCCGCCCGACTCGCGGCGCATCGAGCGGTCCGAGCGCCCGCTGCGCGTGCTCCTCGCCGAGGACAACCCCGTGAACCGCAAGCTCGCGACGACGCTGCTGGAGAAGCGCGGTCACAAGGTGATCTCGGTGGAGAACGGTCGTCGGGCGGTCGAGGCGGCGATGAACGACCGCTTCGATCTGGTGCTCATGGACATCCAGATGCCGGAGATGGGCGGTCTCGAGGCGACGCAGCGGATCCGGGAGCGCGAGCGCGGCACCCAGCGGCACCTGCCGATCATCGCGCTCACTGCGCACGCGATGCCGGAAGACCGCGAGCGCTGTCTCGCCGCGGGGATGGACGGCTACCTGGCGAAGCCCGTGCGTCGCGACGAGCTGTTCGAGGCCATCGAGCAAGCCGTTGTCATCCCGAGCGAAGCAAGGCATCTGCACTCCGCTGTCATCCCGAGCGCAGCGAGGGATCTGCACTCGGTCGACGTCGCTCGCCTTCTGGAAAACGTCGACAACGATCAGGATCTGCTGGCCGCGCTGGTGAACACGTTCCGCGTGGAATCGGCGAAATTGCTCGAGCTGCTGGCCGAGGGGATGCGCACGAGCAACGCCGAACGGGTGCAGCGAGCCGCACACCGGCTGAAGGGATCCGCCGGGCTGTTTGCGTCCGAGAGCGTGACCACGATGTGCGCGCGCGTCGAGGAGCGCGCCGCCGCCGGAGATCTCGTGTCCATCGCCGAGCTCACTGCGCAGTTGCCCTCCGCGGTATCGCAGCTGATGTTCGAGCTCGATCGGTTGGCGGAGGCGAACGTTCGGGTTTAGGAGAGGAAGCCGATGACCCCTCTGACGTATGGGCTGCTCTCGGGTGCACTGCTCGGCGCCGTGGCGATCGCGCCGATGTTCAAGATGTCCTTCCCCGACAAGCGTGCCGCGATTGGCGCCGCATTCGTCGAACGTTTCAGCATTGGCCTGGTCGTGTCGCTCGTCGCGCTGCCGTGGCCTCGCTGGGGCATCGGCTTCGTCTTCGGGCTCCTGCTGAGTCTTCCCTCAGCGCTGATCGTACCGAAAGCCCGCGCGCCTATCCTCGCCATCGGCGCGGTCGGAGGGCTTCTCATCGGCCTCCTAATCCCCCACGCCGTTCGTTGATCGCCGACGCGAGCCCTCCAGCGCACTGATCCCTATTGCAGCGGCTAGGGAGCGGACGTACGCAGCGCGTACAGGCCGTGCACGCCTCCTATGTAGATACGATCGACGTCCACGGCCGGCGTGTAGCGGTATTCGCCTCCAGCATCCGACGTCGCGTCCGACCACGCGACCGCTCCCGTCCTTGCATCGAAGGCGAAAAGCTGCGCACCGACGAGCACCGCGTACACGAATCGCGAATCCGCGGCGACTGGGAACACAATCGAACCGTAGTCGGTGTGACCCTGCCACATTTCAGCGCCGGAATTTATGTGGAGCGCGGTGACAGTTCCCACAGGCGAGCTGACGTAGACCACCGTGTCAGCAGCTGTCACTTCTGCTGGATTTCCATTCGCGACACCCGTCCAGAGTATCTGCCCCGAGGCATGATCCATCGCGAAGATGCGTCCGTCATCTGACGTCGCCACGACGTAATCGCTCGTCGTCGTGACGCGGTCGTAGCATCCCGCTTCTTTCGCGGGATCGATCGGCGGGAACTCCGTCAACCAGAGTTGGTGTCCGTCTGCCGCGTCCAGCGCAGCCACTGCGCCGGTGAACGGCACGGTCTGGTGCGTCACGCATGCGAAGACGACGCCGCCGGAGACAATCGGATGCGATATCCACGCTGTCGAATCGGCGAGACGCTGCGTCCAGCGTGCTGCGCCCGTCTCGGCATCGAGAGCGTAGAGATAGCCCAACGGCGACCCGGCATACACCGCGTGATCGTCTGCAGATATACCGAGATAGCCCGGCGCACTCGCTTCGGTCGGGTGGAATGCCCACCGAGGTACGCCAGTCGTGCGATCATACGCATAGATGTCATAATCGCCAAAGGCGACGACGGAACCTGCGATCGCCGCATCGCGCCCCTGCGATTGAGGCGTGTTCTCGCCATCGTCTTGCGCCCATCGGATCATGCCCGTCTGCTTGTCGACGGCAACGAGATCGTGGAACTCTCCCACAAAGAACACGGTGG
>DATFHG010000172.1:0-17355 GCA_035248725.1 Gemmatimonadaceae bacterium
GTTCTCCACGGCCGCGAGCGCGAGCACCATCGCGAGCGACGACATCAGCAGCACGAACGTCGACACCGATGTCACGGGGATATTCAGGATCGGCTTGAGCACGGTGTCGCACTGCGGCGGATTGCAGACCTCGTGCGGGAACGGGCCGTTCACACTGCGGCCCTTGTACACGAGGTACGTCGAGATCAGGGACGTGAAGAGCATGCACTCGGAGCCGATGAACGCCCAGATCGCGATCTTCCGGTGATCGAGACCGGTGGACGTCGGCGGATGGCCGTGTCCCACGACTGCGGTGGTGGCCATTAGTGCGCGTCCTCCAGCGGCGTGAGGAGCCAGCTATAGAGCATGAGTGTCATCGCGAACGCGAAAGTGATGACGCCGGCGATGGCCAGCGGTGTCTTGCCTTTGTGAATGAGCAGAAGGCTCGCGAACATGAACGTCATGAACAGCGCGACGAAGAGCGGCTTGATGGACGGATTCGGCATCGGAATGCCGAGCTCCGCCGCCGTCTTCACGCGCTCGGTGGACTGCGGCGCTCCCGGCGGATTGCCGATGGCGTGATCGACGCGACCGACGTGCTTGCCCGCGAGATCCACGTTCACGGCACGCTCCCCCTCACGCGTGTGCGGTACCTTCGCCGTGAGCTCGGGTGAGGTGCGATCCCAGAGCGGATAGCGCGACGTCACCGTGGGAATCACCGCGAAGTTGTAATCCGGCGGCGGCGACGGGATGGACCACTCGAGCGTCGGCGCGCCCCACGGATCGTTGCCGGCCACGGCGCCGCGGCGCAGACTGCGGAACACGTTCCACCCGAAGATGATTCCGGACAGCGCCTGGATGTACGCACCGATGGAGCTCGCCAGATTGTAGCCGTCGAGTCCCTGGCCGGCGTCGTACACCCACGTGCGCCTCGGCATGCCCATCAGCCCGGACCAGTGCATCGGCATGAACGTGAGATTCATCCCGATGAACGCCAGCCAGAAGTGCCACGAGCCGAGCGTCTCGTTCAGCAGGCGGCCTGTGAGCTTGGGGAAGTAGTAGTACACGCCGGCGAACAGTCCCATCATCGAGCCGCCGAAGAGCACGTAATGAAAGTGCGCCACGATGAAATACGAGTCGGTCTGCTGCAGGTCGGCCGGCGGCGACGCGTGCATCACGCCGGAGATGCCACCGATCGTGAACAACGCCGGAAACGCGATCGCGAATTTCATCGCCGTGGTAAAGCGCAGATCGCCGCCCCACATCGTGAAGATCCAATTGAAGATCTTCACCCCGGTGGGAATACCGATCAGCATCGTCGTCACGGCGAACAGCGTGTCCGCGATCGGGCCCATGCCCACCGCGAACATGTGGTGCGCCCACACGCCGAAGCCGAGGAAGGCGATCAGGATGCCGGAGTAAACCATCACCGGATACCCGAAGAGCGGCTTGCGCGAGAAGGTCGGCAGCACCTCGGACACCAGACCCATCGCCGGCAGAATCAGGATGTAGACCTCGGGATGCCCGAAGATCCAGAAGAGGTGTTGCCACAGCAGCGGGTCCGCGCCGGCGGTCGTGAGATAGAACGTCGTGCCGAAGAACCGATCGAACTGCAGGAACACCAGCGCGATCGTGATGACCGGGAAGGCGAGGATCAGCAGGAACTGCACGACGAACGCCATCCACGTGAAGATCGGCATGCGCATGAAATGCATGCCCGGCGCTCGCATGTTGATGATCGTCGTCGCGAAGTTGAACGCCGCTGCGAGGGACGAGACGCCCAGGATCTGCAGACCTAGCATCCAGAAATCGATGTTGAGATTCTGCGAGAACGTCAGCGTGGTGAGCGGGGCATACCCGAACCAGCCGCCGTCGGGCGCCTGGTGAATGAGCCACGACGCGTTCATGAACAGCGAGCCAAACAGATAGACCCAGTAGCTGAACGCGTTCAGTCGCGGGAAGGCCACGTCGCGCGCGCCGATCTGCAGCGGGATGAGCAGATTGAAGAACGCCGCGGAGAGCGGCATGACGACGAGGAAGATCATCGTCGTGCCGTGCATCGTGAACAGCTGGTTGTACGTCTCCGCCGATACCAACCGCCCGTTGGGCTGCTGCAGCTGCGCGCGGATCATCATGGCTTCGATGCCGCCAACGAGGAACCACGCGAGCGAGGTATAGAGGTACAAGGCGCCAATGCGCTTGTGATCAACCGTGGTGAGCCAGCTCCACAGTCCGCTCGCCTCGTGTTCTCGAGCGCGCGGAAGTGCAGGGGCGGCTGCGGCAGTTGCCATTCTTCAGGTCTCCAGTTCCGGCGTTACTTCAACGATTGCAGATAGGCGACGACGTCCGCGATCTGCTGATCCGTGAGTCCAACGGACATCGTCTGCTTCACGACCGGGTCGTACTGACCCTTGCCCTGCGTCGGCATGAGAATGCCGGGCTTCATCGCGCGGGAATTCTTGATCCACGCGAAGAGATGACGCGTGTCGTTCGGGAACAGTCCGCCGCCGATCGTCAGCCGGCTGCCGACGTGCGTGAGGTTCGGCCCCACCTCGGCCACCATCGTCGGGACGCCCTTCACCGCGTGACAGCCGATACACGACCCGCGTGTGACGATCATCTCGCCGCTCGCCGGATTACCCGTGAGTCCCTCGGGCACCGTGAGGTTCGATGGAATCGGCGTCTGCGGAATGGTGTAGTGCGGCATCCGTTCGCGTGCGAACGCGATGAAGCCCGCCTGCATCGGCGCGGCGGGAGCCGCGGTGGGCGACGCGGACGTCGCCGATCTCGGAGCGGCCGTCGAAGCGGTCGTCGAAGCGGTCGTCGAAGCGGGCGTCGAGTTGAACGCGGCAGGCGTCTGCTGATGCGCCACCCAGCTCGCGAATTCGTCCGGCGTCACCGTGAAGGCCCGGAAGCGCATGTTCGCGTGCGACACCCCGCAGAACTCCGCACAGAATCCGTTGAAGGCGTCTTCGGTGGTGGAGTCCGGCGTGAACACGATGTGGTTCACGCGGTTGTTGATGAGGTCACGCTTGCCGCCGAGTCCCGGAATCCAGAACGAGTGCAGGACGTCGTGCGTCTTCAGCGAGAAATTCACCGTGCGACCGATCGGCAGGTACACCTCGTTGGCGGTGACGATGCCGTACTCGGGGTAACGGAACTCCCACCACCACTGATGACCGATCACTTCGACGTCGAGCGCAGAGGCGGGGGCTGGCGCCTGAGTCCGGAAGATCGTGCGCACGGTCGGCACGGCGATGATCGCGAGCACCACGGCGGGAATCAGCGTCCAGAGAATCTCCAGGCGCGTGTTCCCGTGCACCTGCTCCGGTTGGCGGGGCGATCCGGGACGATGCCGGAACTTCACCAGGGCGATGAGCAGCATCACCTCGGTGAACACGAAGACAATCGTTCCCAGCCAGATCAGCAGCTCGAAAAGACTGCCAACCTCGCGGTTGAAATCCGTTCGTGAGTGGAAAATCGAGTTGGGGTCATGCGTGCACCCGGCAATCAGCGACGCGAGTGCGACCGTCAGCGCGGCTGTCGCGAGCCGGCGCAGGCGGGAGTCAGCGGGCATGCGGTATCCTGTTTCCCGGCAAGTTCTTGGGCAGTCGCGCCGCACGGCGCGATCGCGCTTGAAAAGGGACCCGACGAGCACGGGCAAGGTACGGGACCCCGGAGGGCAAATCAACCCGCTCACACGTGAGCGCTGTCAGCCCTGCGATGCGTCGTGGTGCTTCTCGTCGTGCTCGTCCTTCTGCTCGTGCTTCGCGATCGTCTGCGCCGTCGCGATGTCGAGCTGCACTTTGATCGCAGCGACCCCCTCGCGCATCGATCGAACGCGCATCTGCTCACTCGATCCGCGCGTCATCGCCATGTTCACGGCCGTCACGAGATCCGAGATCATCCCGAACTGACCCTTGAGCTTGCCGGCAAGCGCCGGCATCTGGCGCTTGAGATTCATCATGAGGTGACTCGCCGGCTGATTCCGTTTGATCGCGAGCGCGTATTGCTCGACGAGCGTGTGAATTCGCTGGTGCAGGATGGTACACTCCTCCAGCGTCGCCATCTTCGCGGTGCCCGCGCCGTCCAGCTTCAAACCAGCCACGATAGACCTCCCGTCATTTCACGCGCTCGAGCTTCGGATTCTCGCGCAACTTTCGGCCGGTGCGCGCTTCGGGCTTCCCGTCGAGCATGACGACGTCCGACGTGAAGTCGAACGTGCCTCGGTACGCTGCCGAACCCACACCATAGGCGTCGACCGGTGCGCCTTCGTCCTCGAATTCCTGGATCCGCTCGGCGTCGAAGCCGCCGGACACGACGATCTGAACGTCGCCGAAGCCTTCGGCATCCAGCGCGTTGCGCACGTTCCACACGAGTTGCGGATTGACGCCCGTGGGACGGAAGCTTCCCAGCTGGGACAGCAGCGAGCGATCCACCATGTGCTCGGACGTGTCCAGGCGGACGGCCCACAAGCGATCGCCCAGTGCGCGCGCGACGTCCACGGACGTCTTCACGACGTCGTTCTCGTAGTCGACGAGCGCGAGCAGCGCTTCGTCGTCGCCGGAGTGCTTGGCGAAGTGCTTCGCCGCCGCGACCGTATCGCCGCCGAACGTGGCGATCAGCGCGTGCGGGATCGTGCCCACGACGCTCGCGCTCGACCACGACGCCTGCGCCGGCGTGCAGACCTGCTTTGCACCACCAATGGTTGCCGCGAATCCGTCGCCCGCCTGCATGAGCCAGTGCTCGTCGCGCGCGCCGAGGAAGAGCACGGGCTTGGGGCGCGCGATGTCCACGAATTCGCGGATGTTCGTGCACACGCGCGTGCGATGTCCCAGCACGCCGGACACGATCGACTCCA
Organism: Gemmatimonadaceae bacterium; assembly: GCA_035248725.1. Lineage (GTDB taxonomy): Bacteria > Gemmatimonadota > Gemmatimonadetes > Gemmatimonadales > Gemmatimonadaceae > DASPMP01. The sequence goes on from DATFHG010000172.1 coordinate 4,841, forward strand.
GATGCGCGAAGGCGGCGTAGTCTCCCTCGATCGTCAGCACGCTGTCCCACGCTTCGATCAGATCTCCTTCGTACAGCGCGTTCACGGCGATCGCGTTCCAGTCCTCGACGCCGTGCCTGAGAATCGCGACCGCTTCGTCGATGCCGGACAGCCAGCCGTCCTGCTTGGCGCTGAACTGCAGCAGGACGCGCGCGGTGCGCTTGGCGCCGCGCAGCACCTCAGGAGCGAGCGCCGCGTACCGCTCCGAGTATTCGCCGCGGCGCAGTTCCTCCGCCGGAAGTCGAAAGACGGACGGATCGAGACGCTTGCGGCGGCGCGGGGTCATCGACGGCCTGTCATCAGGTCGGGATTGAGCAGCTTGTCGAGCGCCTCGCGCGAGAGCACGCCACGCTCGAGGACGAGCTCGTAGACACCACGACCCCGCTCGAGCGCCTCCTTCGCGATCTGACTGGCCTTCTCGTAGCCGATGGCGGGCACCAGCGCGGTGACGATTCCAATGGAATGCTCGACGAACTGCCGCATTCGCTCGGGATTCGCCGTGATGCCGTTCACGCACCGCGTGCGCAAGACGTCGCACGCGCTGCGAAGCGTCTCGATGCTGCGCAACAAACGGTACGCGATGACCGGCTCGAAGACATTCAGCTGCAGCTGTCCCGCTTCCGCGGCGAGCGTGACCGTCACGTCGCCACCGATCACGTCGAAGCACACCTGATTCACGACCTCCGGGATCACCGGGTTCACCTTGCCCGGCATGATCGACGATCCCGGCTGCATCGGCGGCAGGTTGATCTCGCCCAGACCGGCGCGCGGGCCCGAGCTCAGCAATCTCAGATCGTTGCAGATCTTCGAGAGCTTCACCGCGCAGCGTTTGAGGACGCCGGACAGCTGCACGAACACACCGGTGTCGGCGGTCGCTTCCACGAGATCGGGCGCCGTGACGAGCGCGAGCCCGGTGATGCGTGAGAGGTGCTCGCGAACGCGCTCCGCGTATCCGGCCGGCGTGTTGATGCCCGTGCCGATCGCGGTCGCGCCCATGTTGATCTCGCGGATCAGCGCTTGGGCCTCACTCAAGCGCTCCACGTCTTCCAGCATGGTGTGCCCGAACGCCGTGAACTCCTGTCCCAGGGTCATGGGCACCGCGTCCTGCAGCTGTGTGCGGCCCATCTTTACGTGTGGCGAGAACTCCTCGCCCTTGTGGAGGAACGCGGCGGCGAGCTTCGACATCGCCGTGCGCAGCGACTCGACGCTGACATGCAGCGCGAGCTTGACCGCGGTCGGATAGACATCGTTCGTCGATTGACTGAGGTTGACGTGATTGTTGGGGTGCACCACGTCGTACTTGCCTCGTGGATGGCCGAGCAGCTCGAGCGCACGGTTCGCGATGACCTCGTTCGCGTTCATGTTGGTCGACGTGCCCGCGCCGCCCTGGATGACGTCGACCAGGAAGTGCTCGTGGTGTCGACCCTCGCGTAGCTCGTCGGCCACGCGCACGATGACGTCCGCGATGGACCGGTCGAGCAGACCGAGATCCGCGTTGGCTTGCGCGGCCGCCGCTTTCACCGCGGCCAGCGCTTCTACCAGGGACGGGAACTCCCGGATCGGTACGTCGGTGATCGGAAAGTTCTCGAGGGCGCGCAGCGTCTGAATACCATATAGGGCGTCGTCAGGCACGTCGCGCTCGCCGAGCAGGTCGTGCTCGCGCCGCGTGCGCGAACCCGTGAAGCCGATGGTGCGGCCGCGACCCACAAGGGTCGCGTCCGTCGCAGCGAGGCGTTGGGAAATGGCCCGCGCAGCGCGGCTGACCAGCGCCGCGTACAGCGCTGGGTGCTCCTTGATGATCGTCTGCAACTTGTCCGCGGCGAGGACAAAGGTCTCGGTTTTCTGGAGTGCGCGCGCACTCGTGCCGTGCGGCGAGTCGTCGAGGAGCACGCCTTCGCCCACCGCCTCTCCCGGCCCCAGTGTGACGAGCCGGACGGGTCTGCCGTTCACGCGCTTTTCGATCGCGACGGCACCCGTCGTCACGATGGCCATGAAGCGTCGTTGCGCGCCCTCGGTGAACAGCACGGCGTCGGTGTCGTACGTCGTCGCCTCCACCAGCCGGGAGAGCTGATGCAGCGACGACTCCGTAAACCCGTCCAGAAAATGCGTCTGGCGCAACTGCTCGCGAACGCTTGCGGACATGCGCCGCAAAGTACGCGCACCCAGGAGTCCCAGCGAGTCGGCGGTCAAATGGCCAGCGCAGCTTGCTCGACCGTGGTGAGCCACATATCTCACATCGCACCACCTCCGCCAACAGGAGTCATCCGTGTCGCCCACTCGCCGCGACTTTCTCGGGACCGGAGCCGCCGCCGCCGCGGCGGCCGCAGCCGGTCTGGCATTGCCGGACATCGCAGACGCCATCCCCGCCGAAATTCGGGGTCGCGCGCCCGCGCGATCCCCGGCGTGGGCTGGTCGGCCGGTCGTGATATCCTCGGCGAACGGATTTCGCAGTCGCGACGCGAGCGGCCGTCCTGCCATTCAGGTGGCGTACGACATGATGACGCGCGGCGCCGACCCGCTCGACTCGATCGTCGCCGGTGTGCAGATCGTGGAGCTCGATCCCACCGACAACAGCGTCGGACTTGGCGGCCTCCCGAACGAGGAAGGGGTGGTCCAACTCGACGCGAGCTGCATGCACGGCCCCACGAAGCGCGCCGGCGCCGTGGCCGCGCTGGAGGACATTGCGACACCAGCCGCCGTCGCGAAGATGGTCATGGACCGCACCGATCACATCATGCTCGTCGGCGCCGGCGCCAAGAAATTCGCACTCGAGACGGGATTCAAGGAGCAGAACCTTCTCACCGACGAGAGCCGCCAGGCGTGGCTCCAGTGGAAGTCACGGCAGAACGCGAACGACAATTGGCTCGATCTGCCGGCGGGTGGGGTTACCCCGAACATCCCGAACCAGAACCCGCCCAAACCCGGAGGTCCTTCCGGCGCGCCGCTCGACGACCTGCTGCACGTGTACCGCGACGCGGATGGCGTAATGCATACGTACGGCACCATCAACATGGATGCGGTGAACGCAAGCGGCGACATCTGCTCCGTCACCACCACCAGCGGCCTCTCGTGGAAGGTGCCTGGTCGTACCGGCGATTCGCCGATCGTCGGCGCCGGCCAGTATTGCGACAACGAGGTCGGCGCCGCGGGTTCTACCGGCCGAGGAGAAGCGAACATCAAGGTGTGCGGCGCTTTCCTCGCCGTGGAGTTCATGCGGCAGGGCATGTCGCCGGAACAGGCGTTGATCAAGGTGATGCAGCGCGTCATCGCGATGACCGAGCGACGTCTGCTCGACGACAACGGCCGTCCGTACTTCGACCTGAGTTATTACGCCGTCAACAAGAAGGGTGAGTACGCGGGTGCGTCGGCGTACGAGGGTGGACGCTTCGCCGTGTGCGACGCGAACGGACCGCGCCTGGAGAACATGGTCTACCTGTTCAAGGGTTCGGCACCGATGAAGACGCGGCCTGACGCCGCATACACGAGGTAGCCGGCTGGCGTGATCGAATCCGGCCGCTTCTTCGTGCCCGGGCCGACCGAGGTCAGCCGGGAGATCCTGGAGACGCTTCGGCGTCCGATGATCTTCCATCGGAGCGCGGACATGCACGCGCTCATGGCGCGCGTGACGAAAGGCCTCGGTGGCGTCTTCGGCACGGTGCGTCCCGTGCACGTGCTCACCACGTCCGGAACGGGCGCGATGGAGATGGCGATCCGGAACGGCACCGTGCAGCGCGTGCTGTCCGTGGTGCACGGCGATTTCGGCGAACGCTTCGCGAAAATGGCCGAGGCGTGCGGACGCACCGTCACCCGTCTGACCGCGGTGCCGGGTCAGGTGGTGCCGCTCGACGCCATCCACGACGCATTGCGCCGCGAGCGCTTCGACGCCGTCACTGTGACGCAGAACGAGACGGCAACCGGCGTTTTTGTCGACGTCGCGCCGATCGCGGCCATCGTCCGCGAGCACGACGACTGCCTGCTCCTCGTGGATGCCGTGTCCAGCGCGGCTGGTGCTCCGATCGCGACGGATGCGTGGCCGGCCGACTGCGTCGTGTCCGCATCGCAGAAGTCGTTCGCGCTGCCGCCGGGGCTGGCGTTTGCCGCGGTCTCCGAGCGGTTCGTGGAGCGGGCCAAGTCGGTTTCGGGTCGCGGCGTATACCTGGACGTCGTTCGCTTCGAAGAGTTCGCGTCCAAGCTCGAGAGCCCCACGACGCCGGCGGTGTCGCTCTTCTTCGCGCTGGATGCGCAGCTGCAGGCGATCGAGCGCGAGACGCTGCGCGCGCGCTTCGCGCGCCACGCCGCCATGCGCGACGTCTGCGTGGCGTGGGTGCAGGAAGCGGATACGCGCGGGCTCGGCGTGTCGCTCGTCGCGTCGGACGGGTACAGGTCGCCAACGGTGACCTGCATCGCGATTGCCGACAATGCGCCGCTGCTGCGCACGATGCGCGAGCGCGGCTACGAGCTTGGCGGCGGCCAGAAGCCGCTGGCGAAGACGTCGTTCCGCATCGGGCACATGGGCGATCACACCGTTGCGGGCGTCCGGGCGTTGCTTCCCGTGCTGGAGCAGGCGCTTCGGTAGCTTCCCGCGCGCGATACATTCTCTCAGGAATGGCAGACACGACACACCCGGCGCTGGACGTCTACGACGCCGCCGCAATCGAGAAGAAATGGCAGGCGCGCTGGGAGCGCGACGGTACGAATCACACCGACGTGGAGTCGGGCGTGCGTCCGTACTACACGCTCATGATGTTTCCCTATCCGTCGGCGGAAGGCCTGCACGTCGGCAACCTGTTCGCCTTCACCGGCAACGACATCCACGGCCGGTTCCAGCGCATGCACGGCCACACGGTGTTCGAGCCGATGGGCTACGACGCGTTCGGCATTCACTCGGAGAACTACGCGTTGAAGGTCGGCGTGAATCCGATGGAGCTGATCCCGCGCAACATCGCCAACTTCCGTCGCCAGCTGAAGCGCGCCGGCCTGATGATCGATTGGCGGTATGAGCTCTCCACCACCGACGCTGCGTACTACAAGTGGACGCAGTGGCTGTTTCTCCAGCTGTACAAGCGCGGCCTGGCGTACAAGAAGCGCGCGGCCGTGAACTGGTGTCCCAACGACAAGACGGTGCTCGCGAACGAGCAGGTCATCGCCGGCGAATGCGAGCGCTGCGGCGCGAAAGTGGAGCAGCGTCTGCTGGAGCAATGGTTCTTTCGCATCACCGATTACGCCGGCCGCCTGCTCGAGAATCTCGGCCATCTGGACTGGTCGGAGAGCACCAAGGCGGCGCAGCGCAACTGGATCGGCAAGTCCGAGGGCGCGGAAATTCTCTTCCGCGTCGAGGACTTCCTCGAGCTCGCGGGAGCGGCCACCGTCGTCACATCCGGCACGAGCGAATCGCCGGCCATCGCGCCCGACGTGCGCGTCTTCACGACACGCGCCGATACGATCTTCGGCGCGACGTATCTCGTGCTCGCGCCGGAGCACCCCCTGGTCGATCGGATCACCAGCGACGAAGAGCGCGCCAGCGTTCAGGCGTACCGCGAGCGGACGGCGAAGCAGGACGTCGTCTCGCGCAAAGTCACCAAGGAGAAAACGGGTGCGTTCACGGGGGCGTACGCACTCAATCCCGCGACCGGCAAACCCATTCCAATCTGGATCGCGGACTACGTGCTCATGGAATACGGCACGGGCGCGATCATGGCCGTGCCCGGTCACGACGAGCGCGACTTCGAGTTTGCGACGACCTTCGGTCTTCCGATCCCGCGTGTGGTGGCGAATGCGGGCGACGACGAGCATACACCGCTGACCGCGCCGTACACGGACTCCGCCGATCCGGCCCGGCTCGTGAACTCGGATCGCTTCAGCGGGCTGCCGGTGTCCGAGGCGAAGCTCGCGATCGTCGCGTGGCTGGAGGACCACCATCGCGCGCGCCGGGTGGTGAACTACCGCCTGCACGATTGGTGCATCTCGCGCCAGCGATATTGGGGACCGCCGATTCCCGTCATCTACTGTGACCATTGCGGCACGGTGCCGGTGCCGGAAAAGGATCTTCCGGTCGAGCTGCCGCACGTCGACGACTTCAGGCCCGATGATTCCGGCATCTCTCCGCTCGCGCGCGTCGAGAGCTGGTTCCGTGTGAATTGCCCGACATGCGGTCGCGACGCGCGCCGCGAGACAGACGTCTCCGATACGTTCCTCGACAGCGCCTGGTATTTCCTGCGGTATCCGAGTGCGCATCGTCACGACGTGCCCTTCGACGCGACGCTCACCGACCGATGGCTGCCGGTCGATTCCTACATCGGCGGCAACGAGCACGCGGTGCTGCACATGCTGTATTCGCGGTTCATCACCATGGTGCTGCACGACGCGGGGCTGCTCCCCTTCGAGGAGCCCTTCGCGCGCTTCCGTGCGCACGGCACCATCGTGCGCGACGGCGCCAAGATGTCCAAGAGCCGCGGCAATGTCGTCAATCCCGACGAGTACATCGACGAGTGGGGTGCGGACTCCTTTCGTACCTATCTCATGTTCCTCGGCCCGTACGAAGAAGGCGGGGACTTCCAGGATCGCGGCATCTCCGGGGTGAAGCGCTTCCTCGATCGTCTGTGGAGCTCGACGGTGGAGGCGCAGCGTTCGGGAGACGCGGACGCGACGACCATGCGGAAGCTCCATAAGACCATTCGCAAGGTGAGCGAGGACATCCCGCGGCTGAGCTACAACACGGCCATCGCCGCGATGATGGAGTACATGAAGGTGTTACGCGCGGGTGAGCGCACACCGCACCTCAACGAAGTGGAGCCGCTGATCCAGCTCGCGGCACCGTTCGCGCCGCACATCGCCGAGGAGCTTTGGTCACGTCTGGGCCACACCCGCAGTGTCTTCGACAGCGGCTGGCCCGCCTTCGACGCCGATCTCGCCGCCGACGAGCTGGTCACCGTCGCCGTCCAGGTCAACGGAAAGACGCGCGGGACCATTCAGATCTCACCGGACGCCGAGCAGAACACCGCGCTCGCCGGCGCCCTCGCCGATCAGAACATCGCTCGCTTCGTCACCAGCGATCCCGCGCGCGTGATCTTCGTGAAGGGTCGCCTGCTCAACATCGTCGTCAAGTAAGCGCGCAGTCACCTGACCGGGCCGCCGATGCGCTAGAATCGCGCGCCGAGCGTGATCGGAATCGTGATCGCTTTGGTTCCCTCGGTCAGGACGTAATGAATGCGCACGTCCGCGAAGCCGATGAAAAAGGTGAGTGGCACGTCGAGACCGATGCCGGCATTCACGCCGGGCCGGGTACCGAGATCGGTGAGGTGGTACACCGCGATGCCGCCCAGCACGAACGCGCTCGACCCCTTGCTGTTCGGACTCCGCGCCAGCAGTGACGCGCCGAGGGACGTCATGTTGAGATCGTGCACGGTGGCGGGCGCGTTCTGCTTCCGATCGTAGCGCTGGAAGATCAGCTCTGCGCGAAACGAGTACGGCTGGTCGGCCGCGGAAAAATCGACCAGGCCCGTCAGCGTGTAACCGGCAGCGTGCGTGTCGGCGATCGATCCGACGGGGATGGCGATGCCGCCGCCGAATCCGCCGGACGCGCCGATCGTCGGCGCCGCGGGTGGGATCGTCTGCTGCGCCGTCGCCGGAGTCGCTGTGAGCACGCTCGCGAGCACGACGACCGAAAGAATTCGTTGCATGTCGGAGGAGAAAAAGGTTACGAAAGCAATCCGCTGACCCACTCGCCGACGAAATACCCCGCCAGCGCGACGCCGAGCCCCACGACGAACATATCCAGACCGGAGCGAAAGACGCTGCGTCCGGTGAACACGGAGCGCGCCGCTCCCACGAGCCAATGCGACATCATCGCGATCACGAACGCGGTGACGATGGCCACCGTGCCTTGCCAGAAAAAAAAAGGAAACACCGGAATGAGCGCCCCAACCGCTGTCGCAAGTCCCGTCACCCATCCCTCGCGCAGTGGCGACATGTGCGGATCTCCGATTCCGAGCTCCTCCTGCACCTGCTCGGCGAGCATCCGTTCCGGATCCGCCATCACCTGCGTCGCCAGGCGGTTGGCCGTATCGGTGTCGATGCCTTTCGCCTGATAGATCAGCGCGAGCTCGTCACGTTCCACTTCCGGCATCAGCGCGATCTCGTCGCGCTCCATGGCGATCTCGTGGGCGTATACCTCCGCCTCACTCTTCGCCGCGAGATAGCCGCTGCTACCCATCGACAGCGCGTCGGCGATCAACCCGGCGACGCCGGCGAGGATCACCGTGTGATGCTGTGCGGTGGCCGTCGCGCCGATGACGCCGGCGACGAGCCCGAAGTTCGCCGTCAGCCCGTCGTTGAAACCGTAGACCACGTTGCGCAGGAAGCCGCCGGACTCCGTCCGGTGCCATGGCTCGCCCGTCCGCCCCGAGATCTCGTTGAGCGTCTCCGCATGGTGCGCGGATTCGCGCGCGAGGAGCAGCGCCTCCCCCTTGCCCGCGATACCCGAGTCGGTGGTGCGGTGCATCGCGAGGTAGCCTTTGACTTCGCGTCCCTCTTCGGCGAGGAGCATCGGCAGGAGAAAGCCCGGGCCGAGTGCCTTGCCGAGTCGGGCGAGCATACGGGTCCGTGCGCTCGGACGGTGCGGAACGACGTTGCGGCCGTGCTCGCGGAGCAGCGTTTCCCAGATGACCGTGTGTCGGTCCTCGACCTCGGCCAGCTGCCGATACAGCGTCCGCTTCCGTTCGTCCGGCTCGGCGTCCGCCAACACGCGGTAGAGGAACGCGGCATCGGCCTCGTCCTGCCGATGATGCTCGAAGGCATCGAGATCGGGCGTGTGGCCCGCGATGGTTGCCGTCACGGTTGAAACATAAAGGCGGCGGAAACGCGCGGAGTAAACCGTGACGACGACAGCACGTGTCTCATCCGGCAGAACCCAAACCGGATGGAGAGGTATTCATGTACAGGAAGTTCGCTCTGGCCGCCCTGGCTGTCGTCGCCACCGCGCCTATGCACAACGCCCAGGCGCAGTCCGAGCCGCGCCGCTACCGCGTCGCCGAACCCGGCCGCGCGTTCGCGTGGTCCTTCTCCGACGACGATGAGAATCGCGCGGTGATCGGCGTGACCACGGCGAGCGGGAGCGTCCGTGACACACTCGGCGTGCTCGTGAGCTCCGTGGCCGCGGGCGGTCCCGCCGAGAAAGCAGGCATCGAAGAGGGCACGCGCATCGCCGCCATCAACGGCGTGAACCTGAAGCTCAGTCCCGCGGACGTGGGCGACTGGGACATGTCCGACATCATGTCGCGGCGGCTGACGCGCGAACTTCGCAAAGTGAAGCCCGGTGATGACGTCGAGCTGCGGTTGTACTCCTCCGGCCAGAACCGCACCGTGAAGGTGAAAACCGTCTCGTCGGACAGTCTCTACCGGAAATCGCGCATGGCGTGGAACGAGGATGATGACCGGGCCGCGCTCGGCATCAGTCTCGGTTCGAGTGGCAGCAAACGCGACACGCTCGGCGTCCTCGTGATGTGGCTCGACGACAACGGTCCCGCGGCCAAGGCCGGCCTGGAGGAAGGCAACCGTATCGCGGCGATCAACGGCGTGGACCTTCGCGTGAGCAGGGAGGACGCCGGCGACGATCTCGTGTCGGGCCTGAAGGTTCAACGGCTCCAGCGAGAGCTGGAGAAGGTGAAGGCCGGAGATGACGTCACGCTGCGCGTGTACGCCGACGGCCGTACGAAGGACGTGAAGATCAAGACCGTCCAGGCGTCCTCGCTCGGTTCGCGTGGATTCTTCTTCGGAGGTGCACGCCCGCGAATCGCGCCGATGCCCGCGGTGCCGCCGATGCCGCCGATGCCCGGGATGGATGGGATGCGTATGCGGATTTCGCGCGTCACGATCTGAGCGTTTTCGGCCGGCCCGCATGTACAGGGGGAGCGCCAGCGCTCCCCTTGTCTCGTTCCGGGGCGACGCTTAACGCATTGCCCGATCGGTCGATACCCAGTCACCATGGGGACAGTTGTAGCTTCTCCATCAGTGAAACCGACCCGATCGATGGACGCGCAGATGCTCGCCGACGTCTTTCGAGTGGCGTTCGAAAACTCGGCGGCAGGAATCTCCGTCGCGGCGCCGACGGGTGAATATTTGCATGCCAATAACGCCTTCTGCGATTTCGTCGGATATTCGCTCGACGAAATCCGCGGGCTGACCCTGATTGACCTCGCGCATCCCGACGATCGCGCGCGAACGCAGGAGCTGCTGCGACGTCTTGTCGGCGGCGAGCTGACCGAGGGGCGCTGGGAGCGGCGTTTCATTCACAAGTCGGGGCTCGCACTGTGGGCGCTCCTCACCACGTCGGTCGTTCGCAACGAGAACGGTGTCGCGGCGTACCTGCTTTCTCAGGTCATCGACATCACGGATCGCAAGCTTGCCGCCGAAGCGCTGCAGCGCGCTGAGGCACGATCGCGAGCGCTGATCGGCGCCATGCAGGACGTGATCATCGTGTTCGATCGCGATGGCCGATACGTCGATATCGCACCAACGGCGCGCGACCGGCTGTACCGTCCTGCGGAAGAGCTGCTCGGCAAGCGGCTGCACGACATCTTTCCGAAGGACCGGGCCGATTATTTCCTGCAGACGATCACAAAGGCGCTCGCGACCACGACGGCGGTCGAGAGCACCTACGATCTTGAGATCCGCGGCGAGCGCTTCTTCTTCGAGGCGACGTTGTCGCCGTTGCCTGAGGGACGCGTGGTCATGGTTGCGCGCGACATTACGCCGCGCCGCCGCGCCGAGCTCGCGCTCCGGGAAAGCGAGGATCAGCTCCGGCAGGCGCAGAAGATGGAAGCCGTCGGACAACTGGCAGGCGGCATCGCGCACGACTTCAACAACCTGCTCATGGCGATCATGAGCAACGCGGAGCTGGCGAGTCTCGAGCTGGCGGCCGAGGCGCCGGATTCCGTCGCCGGCCAGCACATCGACGAGATCAAGAGCGCGTCGCGCCGCGCACGCTCGCTGACGCAACAATTGCTGGCATTCAGCCGCAAGCAGATGCTCCAGCCGCGCGTCATCGACCTGAACACCGTCGTGCGCGATGCCGAGCAGATCCTCCGTCGACTTGTCGGCGAGACGATCTCCATGACCGCCGTTCTGGACGCGGAGCTCGGTCACGTCCGCGCCGACCCCGGTCAGATCACGCAGGTCCTGATGAACCTCGTCGTCAACGCGCGCGACGCGATGCCCGGGGGCGGCGAGTTGATCATCGAATCGTCCAACCGGGACATCGACGAGGCCTCCGCACGCCAGCGCCGCGGACTCTTGCCCGGTCGGTATGTCGCAATCGAGGTACGTGATACGGGTGCCGGTATGGACGAACAGACGATGGCCCGCATCTTCGAGCCCTTCTTCACGACCAAGGCGCCGGGGCAGGGTACTGGCCTCGGACTTTCAACGGTATACGGAATCGTGAAGCAGTCCGGCGGCTACATCGGCGTCGACAGCGTCGTCGACCGCGGTACCACGTTTACGGTGCTTCTGCCACGCGTGTTCGAGCCGTCGGAATCGCCGACGGTCGCGGCAACGGAACCGCCCGCGGCTGTTTCGCGCGGCACGGTGCTGCTCGTCGAAGACGAAGCGGCCGTTCGGGAAGCGACGAAGCGCATGCTGCGGAAGTACGGATTCGAGGTCATCGAAGCCAAGCATGGAGAGGACGCCCTGGTCCAGTGGCAGTCCGATGGTCACCGCGTGGATGTCGTACTCACCGATGTCGTGATGCCACGCCTCGGCGGCGCCGACCTCGTCCGCACGCTGCGCCAGAAATCGCCAGGTCTGCGCGTCGTCTTCATGAGCGGCTACACCCAGGGCACGCTGGAGCTGTCGTCGATGGACGAAAGCGCGACGCGCTTCCTGCCGAAGCCGTTCACCGGCGATCAGCTCGTGGGTACGCTCGCGGACTTGCTCGCGGCGACGCTCTAGAACTCGACCTGCGCGCCGAGTTCGACCACGCGATTCGGTGGAATACCGAAAAACTCCGTGGCCGAGCGCGCATTCCGCTGCAGGAAGACGAAGAGCTTCTTGCGCCACCGCGCCATGTTGGGGACATCCATGTCCGCAGTGACCTTGCGGGTTCCCGCGCGGCTGCCTCGCCGTTTGTCCGAAACGATCACGCGCTCGCGTCCGAGATAGAACGTGGTGTCGTTCTGTTTCGCCTTGAGACCGGCCTGCCGCAGTCGATAGAGAATCTCCGGGACGTCCGGCGTCTCCATGAATCCGTACCGCGCGGTCACGCGAAAGAAGCCGTGCTCGAGCTTCTCGAGCGTCAAGCGTTCCTCCGACAGAATCTCCGGAATCTCCTCGGTCTTGATGGACATCGGCACGACCTGCTCGTGCAGCACCTTGTTGTGCTTGAGATGATGCAGGAGCACGAGCGGCACGCCCTCGGCGGCGGACGTCATGAAGACGGCCGTTCCCGGCACGCGCGGCGGTTTCTTCCGCGCCACGTCCGA
>DATFHG010000173.1:0-6503 GCA_035248725.1 Gemmatimonadaceae bacterium
GCTCGGCGTCGCATGGAGCACGATGCCCCTGATCCTCGCTGCGTTCGCGTGCGCGAAGATGATCGCCGGCGGCGCGGTGGCGCAGCGACTGGTGCGCGAGCGCACGCTGAGTGACCGGGCGCTGATCGTGGGCGCCATCACGTGGACGACGACGGTGCTCGCCGTGTTCGCGCTGCTCGCCTGGCTCGGCGACACGCCGCACATCCCGCACTATCTCGTGATGCTGCTGGCGATCCTGTCGGTGCCGCTGGCGCGACTGGCCGCGGCGCCGCTGGCGCTGGCGAGGAATAGACACAAGTGATCGGGCGACAGGATATGGGCGACGGGCGACGGGAAACTGCCACGAGGCGGGAGCGCGCCGTACTCGCGGCAGTCATTGGCATTCTCGCGCTGCCGATAGCGGCGGTGCCCTTCCAGGCGGCGCACTTCTTTAGATACAATCGCGACGACCACGTCATCGTCTCGCGGGGTGTGAAGCGGACGTACCTGCTGCACGTGCCCGCGCGCTACGATGCGTCGAAGCCCACTCCGCTGGTGCTGAGCTTTCACGGCGCGGGGCTGTGGGGCGTGGCGCAGCGCGACATGAGCGGCTGGGACGCGGTCGCGGACGACGAAGGGTTCATCGTCGCGTATCCGTCGGGGCTCGGAAGCAGAGGCATCCGCGTGTGGCACGTGAACGCCGCCGATCGATCGAGCGCGGACAACGCGTTCGTCTCCGACCTCATCGACACGCTGCGCGCGCGCTACAACATCGACACCACGCGGATCTACGCGAACGGTCTGTCGAACGGCGGTGGCATGTCGTTCGGTCTTTCGTGCGCGCTCTCCGATCGCATTGCCGCGGTCGGCCTGGTCGGGTCCGCACAGACGGAGCCGTGGCGCTCGTGCCGGGACACCACGCCCGTGCCGATGATCGACTTTCACGGCACCGACGATCGGTTTGCGTCGTATCACGGCGGCACATCATGGCTGCTGCCGCAGGGACAGGCGTTCCCGAGCCAGCTGGTGTGGACCACGCGCTGGGCCGAGCGCAATCACTGCGCGCTCGTGCCTGCGGAATCAGTGGTCGCGCCCGACGTCACCCGTCGCAGGTACAGTCACTGCGCGCGCGGCGCGGACGTGGTGTTGTACACGATCGCCGGCGGTGGGCACACGTGGCCAGGCGGCGGCCCGCACCCCGAGTGGTTTACCGGACGGGTGACGCACAGCATCAGCGCGTCGCGGATCATGTGGCGGTTCTTCCAGGACCACCCACTCGAGCGCGCGGCCCCGCAGCGTTGATGCTCGTTCAGCGCGCGGGCGTCTGCTCCTCCGCGTACGCGTATCCCATCTCCGCGAGCCGCTTGGCCTGCCGGTCGTACGCCGCCACAGGCATGTCGCTGACGCCGGTCGCGTCGATCCACGTGTTGTAGAACTGGAACAACGCGCACACCGTGATGCCGTCGTAGAGCGCGGCGTCACTCCACCCCGCCGCGCGCGCGGCGTCCAGGTCCGCGTGCGTGATGGACGTCGAGTCCTCGACGATCTTCGCGATGAGCGCGAACAGCGCGCGTTCCTTCGCCGGGATAGGCGCCGACGTGTGGTCCGCCAGCACCGCGTCCACCAGCGCCCTGTCGCCGAGCAGCTCCGCCGCGACCGCGGCGTGCGAGCCGATTCAGAACGGGCAGTCGTTGCGGCGTGACGTGAACGCCGCGATCAGCTCGCGATAACCCGCGGGCAGCTCCGACGGTCCGCGCATGACGGCGTGGGTGAAGCGGCCCAGATGGTCCGTCGCCTCGGGCCTGAACGCGAAGAGGTGCTGGATCTGCGGGATGGGCAGCCCCTGCGACCTCAGCCGCGCCATCATCTCCCCGCGCGCACCGGTCGCCGGGTGCGACTCCACTGCTGGTAGAAACATTGGATGCATGGACTTCAAGATAAGACAGGCTCAGCGAATCCGTGGGCCCGCACGCGTGTACATTCTCAGTCTCTCCCTTTCCCTTCCATAGATGTCCAAATCCGCCCTGACCTTGGCGGCCTGCGCGATCGTCGCGCTTGCAGCCGTCGCCTCCGCCCAGCAGCAATCCACGCGCACGCTCGGCATCGACACCACCAACTTCGATCGCTCCGTGCGGCCGCAGGACGACTTCTTCCGATTCGTCAACGGCGCGTGGCTCGCCAAAACCGATATCCCCTCCGACGCCTCGAGCTGGGGGGCGTTCAACGAGCTCACCGAGAAGAGCCGCGACGCCATCCACGGCATCCTCGAGGACACCGCCAGCGCCAACGCCGCCGCAGGCACGGACCGCCGCAAGATCGGCGATCTCTACGCCAGCTACATGGACTCCGCGCGCGTCGAGCAGCTGGGCCTCGCGCCGCTCGCGCCAGAGCTCCGCACCATCGCGAAAGTCACGTCGGCCAGCGCACTCCCCGCCACGTTCGCGCATTTCGCGCGCCTCGGCATCGCGAACCCGTTCGCAGTCATCGTCGGCCCCGACCCCAAGAGCTCGACGGTCAATATCGTCCAGGTGAACCAGTCCGGGCTCGGGCTCCCCGATCGGGACTACTACCTGCGCAACGACCCGGCGATCACGAAGACGCGCGACGCGTATGTCGCCTACATCACGCAGCTGCTGACGCTCGCGAAGCAGCCCGACCCCGCCGGCGCCGCGCAGCGCATCCTCGCGCTCGAGACCGCGATCGCGACGCCGCAGTGGGACCGCGCGCGCAGCCGCGACCGGAACGCCACGTACAACAAGATGACGGTCGCGCAGCTCGCGTCGGCAACGCCCGCCTACAGCTGGACCGCATACCTCGAGGCCGCCGGCCTCGGCGCGGCGCGGGACGTGATCGTGCGACAGCCGGATTACGTGAAGGCGATGGACGCGATCCTCGCGAAGACGCCGGCGTCCACATGGCGCGAGTACCTCACCTTCAAGGTGCTCGACAACTTCTCCGACGAGCTCCCGGCGGCGTTCCAGCAGGCGCGCTTCGAGTTCCGCAACAAGACGCTGCGCGGCCAGCAGGTGATGGCGCCGCGCTGGAAGCGGGCGGTGGACGAAGTCGAAGGCTCGCTCGGCGAGGCGACGGGCAAGCTCTACGTGGAGAAGTATTTCCCGCCCGAAGCCAAGGCGCGGATGGATCGGCTCGTGAAGAACCTGCTCGACGCGTACCGCATCGGCATCGACTCGCTCGAGTGGATGAGCCCCGCGACGAAGCAGGCGGCGCACGAGAAGCTCGCGCACTTCACGGTGAAGATCGGCTACCCGAACACGTGGCGGGATTACTCCGCCCTCACGATCAAGCGCGACGACCTGCTCGGCAACGCCGAGCGCGCCGCCGAGTTCCGCTATGCGGACATGGTCAGCCGCCTGGGCAAGCCGGTGGATCGCGCGCGCTGGGGGATGACGCCGCAGACCGTGAACGCGTACTACAACGCGTCGAACAACGAGATCGTGTTCCCCGCCGCGATCCTGCAGCCGCCGTTCTTCGATCCCAACGCCGACGACGCGGTGAACTACGGCGCGATCGGCGCGGTGATCGGCCACGAGATCGGTCACGGCTTCGACGATCAGGGCTCCAAGTCCGATGGCCTCGGCAACCTCCGCGACTGGTGGTCGACCGCGGACGCCGCGGCGTTCAAGGACCGCACGGCGCGCCTCGGCGCGGAGTACGCCGCGATCAATCCGATCGACTCGCTGCACATCAATCCCGGACTCACCATGGGCGAGAACATCGGAGACAACTCCGGGCTGATGCAGGCGTACCGTGCCTACCGGATCTCGCTGAACGGCAAGGAAGCGCCGGTGATCGCCGGCTTCACCGGCGACCAGCGGTTCTTCATGGGCTACGCGCAGATCTGGCGCACGAAGTTCCGCGATGCCGCCCTGCGCAACCAGCTGCTGACCAACCCGCATTCGCCGGGCATGGCCCGCGCATTCGTGCCGCTCACCAACAACGACGCCTTCATGCGCGCCTTCGACGTGAAGCCGGGCGACAGGATGTGGCGCAATCCCGAGGATCGTGTGAAAATCTGGTAATTGCCTGTCGTCCCGAGCGCAGCGAGGGAGCTGCACTTCTCCAGACAGACATCAAGATTCAATTGTTGTACACGGATTCGCCGGATGCTCCTGATTCTCCGGATGGCTATTGGGGTGTTTGACGTCCGGGACTTGTGCCCGACGTCAAACACCCTCCTTTTTTTTATCCGGAGCATCTGTTTCATCCGAAGCATCCGTCTCCACTCCTTGAATCCTGATGCCTCACGGCGGGAGCAAATCGTGCGCACGACATCACTCGTCTCCATCGCAGTACTTCTTGCATCCACGGCGGCCGCGCAGTCGCCTTCCCTCTCCGTGCACTGGGAGGAGCTGACGGCGGCTGATTTCAAGACGGCGATCGGGCGCGCCCAGGGCACCTGCCTGCTGCCCATCGGCATCCTCGAGAAGCACGGGCCGCATCTCCCCATCGGCAACGATCTGCTGGACGTGCGCTACGCCGCGCTCAACGCCGCGCAGCAGGAGTACGCGGTCGTGTTCCCCGAGTACTACTTCGGCCAGATCTTCGAGGCCAAGCACCAGCCGGGCACCGTCGCATACAGCCGCTCGCTCCAGCTCCAGCTGCTCCAGGAGACCACGGACGAGATGGCGCGCAACGGCTGCAAGAAGGTCATCATCGTGAACGGTCACGGCGGCAACAACAGCCTGCTGCCGTACTTCGCGCAGTCACAGCTGGAGTCGCCGCACGACTACGTGGTGTACGTGCAGGGCCTCGCGCGCAGCGGGCCGGGCGAGCCGAAGCACAAGTCGAATCCCGCCGGCGACATGCACGCCGGCGAGGGCGAGACGTCCATGAGCATGATCGCTCGGCCGGATCTCGTGCATCTCGATCGCGCGACGCAGGAATCAGGTGCCGATCAGGCGCGCCTCAAGCTGCCGGATGGCCTCTACACCGGCATCTGGTGGTACGCGCGCTTCCCCAACCACTACGCGGGACAGGGAGAGGTCGCGTCGCGCGAGCTCGGCGAGTTCGAGGCGAAGAACTGGATCGCCGCGATCGTGCAGAGCATCCGCGCCGTGAAGGCCGATACGGAAAGCCTCCGCCTGCAGAACGAGTTCTACGAGCGCAGCAAGCACCCGCTGGACACGCCGCAGTAAGCGCGGACGTGCCCACCCTGCTCGATCCTGCCACTCGCGCAGCCGTCGACGGGCGTCTTGCGTCCCTCACACCGGATACGCCGCGGCGTTGGGGACGCATGACGGCGTCCCAGATGGTCTGCCATCTCACCGACGCCTTCCGCGGCGCGCTCGGCGAGCGCACCGGCGACAATCCCAACCACCGCGCGCCCCTCATCGGGCGCACGCTGGTGAAGTGGATCGCGCTCTACGCGCCCTTCCCATGGCCACACGGCACGCCCACCACGCCGGCGGCGGACCAGGAACGCGGCGGCACGCCGCCCACGGTTTTCGAGCGCGACGTGTCGCAGCTGCGCGCGACCAGCGAACGCTTCGTGCGCGACCTGCCCAGGATCGCCCGCGACCGCCAGCACTTCTTCTTCGGACGCATGACGCAATCGCAGTGGGCGCGTTGGGGATACCGTCACATGAACCATCACCTGCAGCAGTTCGGGCTGTGATGCACCACTCGCTCTTGAATATTCCGGAATGAACTACCCCCGGCCGCGCATCGAGCCGTTGGCGGGGTACACGCCCGAGATCGGCCGGCTCGCGAGCATGCTGAACTACGCGCGCGAGACCACGCTGCGCGCCGTCGACGGCCTCACGACCGCCCAACTCGATCACCTCCATGACGCGCGCAGCAACTCCATCGGCGCGCTGCTCGCGCACATCGCCGCGGTGGAATGGTCGTATCAGCTGCTCACCTTCGAGGAGCGTCTGCTGACGTCGGAGGAAAACCAGCGGCTCGAGGCTGCACTCAAGCTCGGCGCCGAAGGGCAGCAGGCGCTGCGCGGCCAGCCGCTCGATCATTACGTCCGCGAGCTCGCGACGATCCGTGTCTCCACGCTGAAGGCTCTCGCCTCCCGGGACGACGCCTGGCTGGAGCGGTCGGTGCCGAACGCGCCCGCGATGAACGCGCACTGGGCGTGGTTTCACGTCGCCGAAGACGAGATCAATCATCGCGGGCAGATCCGCTGGCTGCGCGCCAGGCTGCCGCAGTAAGCCCATGGCCACGCACCGCTGGTACACGCGCCCGGTGTTCTTCGTGAGCGACGTCAATCGCGCCGCCAGCTTCTACGT
This sequence comes from Gemmatimonadaceae bacterium, assembly GCA_035248725.1. Taxonomy (GTDB): domain Bacteria; phylum Gemmatimonadota; class Gemmatimonadetes; order Gemmatimonadales; family Gemmatimonadaceae; genus DASPMP01. Next base: position 6,237 of record DATFHG010000173.1, read on the forward strand.
CGACATGCTCGGCTTCGAGAAAGGGTGGCACTCGGACAACGGCGCGGGCACCGTCTGCCAGGTGAACCACGGCGAGTGCGAGATCATCCTCTGCCAGGACGACGCACGCCGCGATCGCGGCCGCCTCTTCATCGAGCTCACCGCCGAAGCGCTGGCGGAGCTGCGTCAGGACTTCGCGCGCCGCTCCGTGCCGACCAGGGAAACGTGGTGGGGCTACGACACGCTCGAGGTCAAGGATCCCGACGGGAACGAGCTACTGTTCCCGCG
>DATFHG010000174.1:0-6037 GCA_035248725.1 Gemmatimonadaceae bacterium
CGTTCGCCTCCGGTCGACCCATGAGACTGTCGATTGCCCACCGGCGCCAGCGCATCAACGCGCGCGCATCGTGTCGGGCACGCTCCACGCGCACGGCCGGCTGGTGACCGCGTCGTCCGCTCGCTCCTTCGCGGAGGAACCGCGCCAGCGTCGCGACCACGACCGCGCGCTTGGCGGGCGTGTCGTCCACCATGCGGACGACGGCATCGCCCTGGCTGTCGTAATACAGCGCCGCGAAGCCGGGTACCGAATCGGCGAGGCGCGCGAAGTAGTCGTCCAGCGATTCGGGCCTGCCGCCGAGGCCTTGCTGTCGTCGATCGAAACCAGCCAGGGCACGAGCTGGATGTGTGGTCACGCGCTGCATCGGCGCGGTGGTGTCAGGTTCGGAGCATGCCAGCGTCGAACACAGGAGCAGGACGAACGAGCAGCGTTGAATCATTTGGGCCTCCGCTGTCGAACAGCGACGGTGTACGGAGGCCCAATGTCAGAGCGCGTGTCATCGGAACGTCACCGCGGCGCCACGTCGCACTCGCTGTAAGTTTTTTCGTTCTCGCTGCGTTAAAACGATGTGATCCCGGCGCGCGTGGACCGACACGAGTACGACCTGACCGACCGTGAGCTCGCGGCCGCGGCGAGCACGGGCGACATGCGCGCGCTCGGCGCGCTGTACGAGCGGTATGCGCCGGCCATGCTGGCCACGGCGTACCGCCTGCTGCTGCGACGTCAGGATGCCGAGGACGTGGTGCACGACACGTTCGTGCGTCTTCCCGAGGCGCTGCGCCGTTACCGCGACGGCAACCTGGGCGCGTGGCTGCGCAAGGTCACCGTACGCATGGCGCTGAGCGCCAGACGCTCCGACGCGAACCGGGCGATCGTCACGCTGGACGAGCACCTCACGTATGGCAGCGGCGATCCGACCGCGCGCGTGGCGCTCGAGCAGGCGCTCGCGGTGTTGAATCCCGCACTGCGCGCCGTCCTCGTCCTCAAGGAGATCGAGGGATTCTCGCACGCCGAGATCGCCGAGCTACTCGATATCAGCGAGGGAAGCTCGCAGGTGCGACTGCATCGAGCGCTGCGCGCCCTGCGCGCGCACTTGGAGAAAGGAGAACCACCATGAGATGGTTCCGCTCGCACCGAGCGCGGCTGGACGACTTCGCCGACGCGATTCGCCCCGAGCTCGCAGACCTTCCCGTTCCCGCGCCCGGCGGTGCGCTGTGGGAGCGCATCGTCGCGTCGCGCTCGTCCGGGGTGCGCGGCATCGTGCCAAGTATTTCGCACGGGCGGACGAAGAGACGTCGCGCGCTTGGCGTCCTCTCGGTGGCGGCGGCCGCGCTGATCGTCGCGCTGTTTCCACGGTCGACGCGCCGTACGAGTGCGCCGAATCAGTCGCCGCGGTCGGAGTATGGGATTCTCGGCGGCGTGGCCTTCGCGCAGGAGGCACGCGCGCACGGTCCCACGCTACCGCCGATCGAGATGACGAAAGTCGGGGCATTGCGCCCGACGTCGCTGGAGTTTTCGCGCCGGTTGTACGACAGCACGGGGCGTACCCTCGACGAGACTCACAGCACGCTCGTCATGGAGTCGGCCTTCATCGAAGGGGTGCCTGCCTGGCGCATAATCGCGCATGAACCGCGGCCTGGCGCGCTGCCAGCCGGCGCGGTGCGAGAGATCGAGGACGACACGCTCTTCCTGGCGCGGGACGACCTGCGCCTCCTCGGCAACGCGATCCACGTGAAGCCGTACGGCCGCTACAGCCGCATCAACGTCGCACAGCGCTTCGTGGAGGACAGCATCCTTGGCCGCATGACGACGGAGGGCGGCGACAGCCGGGGCGTGGGCCGACCCATCGCGCGGCAACTGCAGGGCGACTACGCGCCGTACGTGAACGACCGGTTCGTTCCGATGCTGCTCGGTGCGGTCGACGTACGTCCTGGCTGGTCGGGGAGCGTGTCCGTCCTCGGCTGGGCAGTGCGCGACGATGACGTTTTCATGCCCGTCGAGCTGCGGGTCGTCGGCTCCGAGCGGGTGACGGTTCCGGCGGGCACCTTCGACTGCTGGCGCATCCTCATTCGGGCGCGCGGGCGCGACATCCTGTACTGGAGCCGCAAGACGGACGGCGTGGGCGTTCGCCTGGTCGACGAGACCCGGCGCGGCGAGAACGTCATCCGTGAAGTGAAGCTCGTACGCGGATGACCTGCTACGGTACCAGCGCGGTCACGGCACGGTAGGCGGCTCTCGCGTCGGCGAGCTCCTTCTCCAGCTCCACGAGCTGCGACATCTGCGCGTCGGTCGGACGGAACTCCGCTCCGCCGGCCACGTCCCCTGCACCGCTTCCGATCTCGCCCATGAGCCACACGAGGTTCATGTAGACCTTGTACGGCTCCACGTACCACTTGTCGTCGCTGTGCAGGTCCGACCGGGAGACGAGGCGCATCTCCACGTCGAGCAGCTTCGCGTCCCGGTCGCGCAGCGAGGCCTCGAGAGACCTGTTGCGCGTGGAGTCCCTGAGGTTGTCCTCGATCTGGCGGCGCAGCACTTCTATATGGTTGATCATCTCCACCGCCAAGTTCGTGGCGTCGCGCACACGCAGCTGCGCGCGCGTGGACGCGGCGAGATCGGCTGCCGGCGTAGTGACGTACGGGTCGAGCAGCACCTGGATCGGCTGCGTGTACGTCTTCCCGTTCGCGGTGAGACGCACCGTGTAACGCCCGGGCAGCACCGTGGGCCCTTCGCGCTGCGCCGACTGGATGCCCCAGTGGTTGATGGGTCGCGTCTTCTTGCCCTTGAAGCGCGACTCCTCCCAGATGTGCGGATTGTCCGGCGGTGTCGTGCGCAACTCCACCGGCTTCGGCGGATCGTAGCGCACGTCCCAGCTGACGCGACCCGCGCCGGCGCGCGCGCGCTGCTTCATCGTGCGCACCACCGTGCCGGCCGAGTCCACGATCTCGACCTTGATCGAATCGGTGGAGTCCTTCGGCGCAGCCTTCAGCGTGTAGTTGATGTTGACGCTGCCGCCGCGCGCGAGACGATACACGGGATGCGGCGCGAAGAGCACGGCGTCCGCCGTCGACGGCACACGATCACCCTGCTCCAGCGTCGTGATGTCGCGCAGGACGTACACGCCCCGGCCGTACGTCGACACCACGACGTCGTGCCAGTTCTTTGGCGTCACGATCCAGCTCACCGGCGCGGCGGGCAGACCCGTCTGCATCTGCGTCCAGTGCTTGCCGTCGTCCATCGAGTAGTAGAACGCGTGCCCGGTGCCCGCGAACAGCATCCCCGCGCGATTGGGGTTCTCGGCCACCGCCATCACGTAATCCAGCGGATGCGCGGCCGGCAGATCGCCGGTGACGTTGGTCCAGGTGCGACCGAAGTCCGTGGTCTTGAGGATGAGCGGGCGGCGGTCGTCCATCATGTGATAGTCGAGCGCGACGTACGCGGTGCCGACGCTGAAGTGGGACGGCTCGATCTTCCGCACCGTGCCCCACACCGGCGCGACGCTCGGCGCCGGCGTCACGTCGTGCCAGGTGACGCCTCCGTCCTGCGTGTTCCAGATCTTGCCGTCGTTGGTGCCCGCCCAGATGAGACCGCGCTGCATCTCCGACGGCGCGATGGCGAACACCACCTCGCCATAGAACTGGCCCAGGTTGTCGCCGACGATTCCGCCGGACGACACGATGCGCGACGAGTCGCGCGTCGACAGGTCGGGGCTGATGACGGTCCAGCTCTGGCCGCCATCAGTGGTCTTGAAGACCACCTGACAGCCGTAGTAGACCGTGTTCGGCGCGAAGGGATCGATGGCGAGCGGCGGCGTCCAGTGACAGCGGTACTTCAGCGCGTCCGGGTTGGAGTCGAGCGTGTGAATCCACGGGCTCACCGAGCGCGCGCGCTTCGTGCGTGCGTCGAACCGCGTGACCTCGTCGCCGTAGCAGCTGGCCCACACGACGTCGGGGTTGCCGGGCGTCGGCAGCGTGAAGCCGGACTCGCATCCGCCGAGTCCGTGGTCCCAGTCGGTGCCGCCCGGTCCGCCGCCGAAGCCGCCGGTGTCGGGCTTCCCCTTCGCCGTGTCGTACATGGCGAGCAGGCTGTCGGCGGGCCGCGCCGTGTTGCTGGCAACGATCACACGGGCGCTATCCGTGTGCGCCGAATCGCGGCGCGCGCGACGCAGCGAATCCAGCTTCAACAGTCCGCGCATCCCTGCCCCGGCCTTCCCGCCGGGCGCGGCCTCGGGCGCAGTGCTCGGCCCGCGCATCGTACCGTTGTCCTGACGGTTGCCGTAGATCCAGTAGGGAGCCTGATCGTCGACGGCGACGTGGTACATCTGCGCGATGGGCAGCTGCACCTGCGTGAAGGTGCGCGCGTGATTCGTGGTGATCCCCGCCGAGAGATCGCCCGTGGTGATCCAGTGGTTGGGATTCGCGGGGTCCATCCAGATGTCGTGACAGTCGCCGCAGCCGCGGTCGTTGTGCGGGAAGGTTGCGCCACCGTCTGTCGAACGCAGGAAGCTCGAGTTGGCCACGAGCACCTCGTTCGCGTTGGCGGGGTTCACCGCGACGCGGATGTAGTAGCCCGCGCGGCCGATGAGACGGCGATCCCAGCTCACCACGCGCCACGAATCGCCGGCGTCGTCCGAGCGCCACAGTGATCCCTGGTTCGGTGTCTGGATCAGCGCGTAGACGCGCTTCGAGTCCGACGGTGCAACGGCCACATCGATCTTGCCGAGCGGCGATTTCGGGAGGCCGGCCTCGAGCTTGCGCCACGTGGCGCCGCCGTCGGTGGACTTGTAGACCGCGCTGCCCGGACCGCCGCTGAACATCGCCCACGTGTGCATCACCACCTGCCACGTGCCGGCGAACAGGACGTCGGGATTCTTCGCGTCGACCGCGAGACCGGAGCAGCCGGTGTTCTCGTCGACGAAGAGCGTGCGCGTCCACGTGGCGCCGCCGTCGGTGGTACGATACACGCCGCGTTCCTGCTGCGGCCCCGTGGTGCGTCCGAGCGCGCAGACCCAGACGACGTTCGGATTGGTTGGATGGACGATGATCTTGCCGATACGGCCCGTGGCATCGAGTCCCATGTGCGTCCACGTCTTCCCGGCGTCGGTGGATTTGTACACTCCGTCGCCCATGACGTCGGCGTCGCGGATGGCCCACGCTTCACCGGTGCCGGCCCAGACCACGTTCGGGCTGGACGGTGCGACGGCGAGCGCGCCGATGGCCTGCACGCCGAGGCTGTCGGTCAGGGGGTAGGCCGTTTCGCCGGCGTCTGTCGTCTTCCACACTCCGCCCGACGCGGCGCCGAAGTAATACGTGAGCGTGTCGCCCGGGATGCCTGCGGCGGCGGAGATGCGGCCACCGTTCGCGGGACCGAGGAGCTGAAAGCGCAGCGGCTCCGGTCCACTGCTGGCCCGTGTACGCGCCTGCTGGGCGGACAGCATTGCCGGAAGCAACAACACGAGCGCGGATTGATACCGTGTCATCATCGGGCGATTTCCTCTGCTGAACGCAGCGAGAGCGCGCTGAACGTGAGCGTGGCATTGGCACAGCTGGCGGAGACGCACGTGGGCGCGCCGACGACGAAAAGGTTCTCGTGGTCGTGGGTGCGTCCCCAGCTGTCGGTAACGCTCTGCGTGGGATCGCTGCCCATGCGACAGCCGCCAGCGGGATGGTCCTGGAAGTCGTCGACCTCCGAGCGAAGCACCTCGCCGTTGCCCGCGCGAGCGAGATCGGCGAACACACCCTTCAGATGATCGTGCGTCCAGTCGCGCACGGACGCGCTCTCGGGCGCGTCGCGAAACTCCAGCTTTGGAAGCGCGTCGCCGTAGGCATTCCGTCGCGTCGCGTCGAGCGTGAGACGGCTCTCGCGATCGGGGAGCACGTCGTAATACGCCCGCACGCGCGCTGTGCCCTGCTGCGAGCGCGCGCGCCAGTCACGCATGATGGCGTCGCCCATGAGAAGCGCGCCCGAGTCGTCGCGCAGGCGCGGACCTTGTCCGACACTCGATTCCCACACGCGCAGGTCGTGGCGCAGATACTTG
>DATFHG010000175.1:0-8252 GCA_035248725.1 Gemmatimonadaceae bacterium
TTTCGCGCGGCCACCGACGTAGAGTGCAGCGCCCGCGTTGAGCACCACCGCGCCACGCGTGGCCTTGTTCGACTCGCCGGACAGCACGGCCAGCACGGTGTCGGCGTTCTGCTTCGGTGAGCCACCGGCGAGGTCCTCGGCCGCGAGCCCGGCATAACCGAATTTCGTGGGATCGATGGCCCACTCGCCGATCTTGCCGCCATGAATCTCGATAACGCGCGTGGTGGCCAAGGGCGAGATCTCATCCATGCCCGTCCCGTGCACGACGAGCGCGTGCGTCGTCCCCAACTCCTTGAGCGCGCCGGCAAGCAACGGCACGCGCTTCTCGTCGGCGACGCCGACCACCTGGCGGCCGGCCATCGCGGGATTCGCCAATGGACCCACGATGTTCATCACCGTCGGAATGCCCAGCTCGCGACGGATGGGGCCTACGTGCTTCATCGCGGGGTGCATCAGGGGCGCGAACATGAAGACGATTCCGGCGTTCTTGAGCGCCGTCTCCATGATCTCGACGGGCACGTCGATCTTGACGCCCAGCGCCTCGAGCACGTCGGCGCTTCCGCATTGTGTGGTGAACGAGCGGTTGCCGTGCTTCGCGATCCGCAGTCCGGCACCGGCGGCGAGCAGCGCGGCGGCGGTGGAGATGTTGAACGTGTGCACCGTGCCGCCGCCGGTGCCGCACGTGTCCACCAGCTCTTCGGGACGCTCCGCCGGCAGGCGCACCATCGTGTCACGCATGGCCTGCACGACGCCGGCCACTTCCTGCGGCGTTTCCCCTTTCACGCGCAGCCCGATGAGGAGCGCCGCGAGCTGCACCGGCGTCGCTTCCCCGGCCATGACGCTCTGGAACGCACCGTGGGCTTCGTCACCCGTCAGCGATTCACCCGTCGCCAGCTTGCGGATCGCGTGCTGAAGGGCCGTGCTCCCCGATGCCGGAACGCCGCTAGCCGACACTCAGCGTCTCGACCAGGCGTTCGGGAAGGCGTGCGCGCGACGCGACCATCGCGATCACGAGGCTCAGGAGTCGAACGCGCTCCACGTCCTCGTCCACGAAGACGCCCTGCATCACGCGGTTCGTCAGGTTCACCACACCGAGCAGCTCGTCGTGATAGACGAGCGGAAAGCTGATGAAGGATCCGCTCGTGAAGTATTCGTCCTTGAGCAGCGGATGGTCCTTCGCCTCGGCGACGTCCTGCACGAGGATGGGCTCGCGGTTCGCGGCGACTTTGCCCGCGACGCCATGCCCGATCTTCACGCGGGCGCCTTCGGTGATGTTCGGCGCGATTCCCTTCGCGGCCGCGATGTAGAGATATCCGTCCTCCGGCGCGCGCAGCAGCAACGAGCAGCGCTGCGAGTGCATGTCGTCGCCCACGAGCGCGAGCAGGCCGTCCGCCAGCTGGCGCGGCTCGTCCGTGGTGTTGTCGAGCGTGAGCACCCGATCGATCAGATAGAGGGTGCGGGTCCGCTGACGAAGTTGCTCGGACCGGCGATGCAGCTCGATGTGAGCCGTTTCCAGCTGCTCGACCGCGCTGCTCACCGTTGCTTCCACCGCTTCGGCGCGTTTGTTCGCGCGACGCGCCTCCTCGGTGGCACGCGCGAGATCGCGCTCCAGCTCCACGACACGAGCGGGATCCGCGCCCACGGCGAACTCCCCCGTCGCCGCCATGAGCTTCTCCTCGAGCACGCCGAGCTTCTTCTCGTACTCGCCGTGCAGGCGCTGCGTGAAGTTTTCGAGGGCGGCCACGGCCTCCGCGCGCGCTTCGTTCTCGAGAAACCGCGCGTGCGCCAGATCGAAGAGCGCGGCGGCCGGCGCGAAGCGCTCGGCGGTGCGCGTGCCGAAGATCTTCTTCGGCTCGTAGAGCGCGATCATCGAGGCGAGCGTGCCGTCGAAGCGCAGACCGCGCACGGCGAGGATCCCGCCTTCGGCGTGCGGCTTCAACGCGAAGAGCCGCGCGTATTCGTCCGACGTGTCGCCGAAGTCCACCCATTGGCCGCCGGCGGTGATCGCATTGCGTTCCCGCTGCGGGAGGTGGTCCAGTGTGGTGTCCAGCTTGATGCTCTGCACGGACCTCGGCGTCGCCAGCGTGCGCTCGCGCATGAGCGAGCGTCGCGCGTCGAAGCGCACCCACGCGAGCTGTGCGAAGCGATCGAGCTCCGCGAGCGACTCAGCGAGGGCTTGCAGCGCGCCCTCGACATCGGTGGCGACGCTAAGGGACTGGGCGAGTGAAGCGAGCGTGCGCGGGGGCAACTGTCGAGGCGGGAGGCGGCATCAATGTGAGGGCGTACGTTGTGGAATGTCAATCGGTTGGACGATTTGTGTTTTCTTGACTTCACCCCCTGCAACTCTAGGTTTCGAGCACATGGCGGAGCGCACCGTGCAGCTCGTTCTGCACTATGACGGCTCAGGGTTCAGCGGCTGGCAGCGTCAACCTGAGCAGCGCACCGTGCAAGGCGTTCTCGAGCAGGCGCTCGAACGTCTGTGTGGCTCTCCCACCGCCGCACTCGGATCCGGACGCACCGACGCCGGCGTCCACGCCCGAGGTCAGTCCGTCGGCGTGCGCGTGCCCGAGAAATGGACGCCGGAATCGCTGCGCCGGGCGCTCAACGCCCTGTTGCCCGACGACGTCTGGGTGGCGTCGGCGTACGAGATGAAGCCGGAATTTCACGCGCGCTATAGCGCGACGTCGCGACGGTACAGCTATCACGTGGGCATCGACGACAGCGCGCACTCGCCGTTTCGTCGCCGCACCGAGTACGCGTTCGACTTCGCCGTCGACAAGCCGGCGCTGCACGCGGCGGCCGAGATGCTGGTGGGCGAACATTCCTTTCGCGCGTTCGCCGTGAAAGGCACGGCGCCCGAGCGCGACGAGCATCACTGCGACATCCAGGTCGCCCGCTGGCAGGAGCGCGAGACCGCGCTCGTGTTCGAGATCGAGGCCAATCGCTTCCTGCACCACATGGTGAGGTTCCTCGTCGGCACCATGCTGGACGTGGCGTCGGGACGCCGGCCGCTCACCGACGTGCCGAAGCTCCTCGAGGCGTGTGACAATCAGGAGGTGTCGTCGCCGGCTCCGCCGAATGCGCTGTTTCTCGAAGCGGTCCGCTATCCATCCGATCTCTACGTCACCGCATGATGCGACGTCGCGCGATCGCTCTCGCCGCCGTCGCGACGCTGACGGGTTGCAAGGGTACTCCGCAGGTATCCGCAGCGCAGATCGCCGACTCGCTGAGTCACGTCTCGGCCGCACACGTCAGCGAATCGCGGCGCACCGCGATCACGCAGGCGGTGGCGCGCGTGGCGCCAGCGGTCGTCACGGTGCAGACCGAGGCCGTGGAGCGCGTGCAGACTGACCCCCTCTACGACTGGTTCATGGGCGGCGGGTCGCAGACCCGTGTCGTGCCCGGCCTCGGCAGCGGTTTCGTCGTGCGCAATGACGGCGTGATCGTCACCAACGCGCACGTCATCGCCAACGCGCGCACGATCAGCGTCATGATGCGCGATGGCCGCGTGTACCCGGCGCAGCGTCTGGGCAGCGACGAGACCAACGACATCGCGGTCATCAAGATCGACGCGAAGAATCTGCCGGTCGCGACGCTGGGCAACTCGTCGCAGGTGCTCATCGGCGAATGGGCGATCGCGATCGGCAATCCGTACGGTTTCGTGCTCGGCAACCCCGAGCCGACAGTGACGACCGGTGTGATCAGCGGTGTCGGGCGCAACCTGCTCGCGCGTGGCGAGGGCGCAGGTGCGTACCTCGACATGATCCAGACGGACGCGTCGATCAATCCCGGCAACTCCGGCGGCCCGCTGGTGAATGCCGACGGCGAAGTCATCGGCGTGAACAGCTCGATCTACACACCCAGCGGCGGCTCGGTGGGCATCGGCTTCGCCATCCCCATCAATCGCGCCGAGCGCGTGGTGGAAGACCTGCTCAGCCCCACACACGCGGTACGCCGTCCATGGGTCGGTGTACGGCTGCGCTATCCACGCACCGATAACGTCCGCGAGGCGATCGCGAGCGGCGCCATCGTGGCGTCGGTGACGCCTGGTTCTCCCGCCGCAAAGGCCGGCATCCAGGCGGGCGACGTGCTTCTTCAGGCCGGCGAGCGCGCGATCCGGAATCCGTTCGACTGGGAAGCGGAGCTCCTCGATCTCCGCGTCGGGGAAACGGTACCGGTGCGCTTTCGCCGGGGCAGTCGCGACGTCTCCGCCACCGTCACCGTGCAGGAGGTGCCGGAGGCCACCGCCCCGAAGGTGCAGGTGCTGCGCGATCTGCAGCTCGTCACGCTGACCGACGCGATGCGCGCGGAGCGCGGCATTCGCAGCCGCACCGGCGCGCTGATCGTGAACGTCGGCGACACGATGGCGAGTGAGCTCGGCGTGCAGCCGGGCGACGTGATCGTGCAGATCAACCGGACGCCGGTGCGCACCGCGCAGGACGTTGCCAACGCGCTCGATTACTACGGGCAGCAGGGCGCGATCCGGATGTTCGTCGAGCGCGAGGGGGCGATCTACACTACCGACTTCGTGATTCGATGAGCGACCAGGACCGGTATGCCTCGCCGCTGTCGGAGCGCTACGCATCGCGCGCGATGCTCGAGCTGTGGTCGCCGAAGATGCGCTACGGCCTCTGGCGACGGTTGTGGCTGGCGCTCGCGGAATCCGAAAAGGACCTCGGCCTCGCAATTCCGGACGCCGCGATCGCTCAGATGCGCGCGCATCTCGACGACGTGGACTTCGAGGCCGTGGCCGCGTATGAACGGCGTTTCCGGCACGACGTGATGGCGCACATCCACACGTTCGGCGACGCGGCGCCGCTCGCAAAGCCGTTCATCCATCTCGGCGCGACGAGCGCGTTCGTGACGGACAACGCGGATCTCATCCTGATGCGCCGCGGCCTGGGCTTGCTGCGCGGCAAGGCGATCCGCGTGTTGCGCGCGCTCGCGTCGTTCGCGCATCGCTGGCGTGACGAACCCTGTCTGGGCTCGACGCACCTGCAGCCCGCGCAACCGACGACGGTGGGCAAGCGTGCCACGTTGTGGATGCAGGACCTGGTGCTCGACGTGCGCGAGCTGGATCATCGCGTGGACATGCTGCCCTGTCGTGGCGTGAAGGGCACCACCGGCACGCAGGCGTCGTTTCTCGAGCTCTTCGACGGCGATCACGAGAAGGTGCGCGAGCTGGAGCGGCGCGTCACCGCAAAAATCGACTTTGCCTCCGCGATCCCCGTCTCCGGGCAGACGTACACGCGCAAGCTCGACGCACTCGTCCTCGACGTGGTGTCGGGATTCGCGGCGAGCGCCGCGAAATTCAGCGGCGACATCCGCGTGCTCCAGGCCTTCGGCGAGATCGAGGAGCCGTTCGAGCAGACGCAGGTGGGCTCCTCGGCGATGGCGTACAAGCGCAATCCGATGCGCTGCGAGCGCATCGCGTCGCTGGCGCGCTTCGTCCTCAATCTCGAGAGCAACGCGAACGAGACGCACGCCGTGCAATTCCTCGAGCGCACCCTGGACGACAGCGCCAACCGGCGCCTCACGATTCCCGAAGCGTTCCTGGCCACCGACGCCATTCTCGTCCTCATGGAGAACGTCGTCACCGGTCTGGACGTCCATCCCGCCCGCATTCGGCGGCGCCTGGAGGATGAGCTGCCGTTCATGGCGACGGAGCAGCTGCTGATGCGCGCCGTGCGGTCCGGCGGCGACCGTCAGGAGGCACACGAGCGCATTCGCCAGCACAGCATCGAGGCGGCGCGCGCGATGAAGGAAGGTGCGGCCCACAACGATCTGCTCGATCGCCTGGCCGCCGACAAGGAGTGGACGGTGCCCGTCCGCGAGATGAAGCAGGTGCTCGACCCGTCGAAGTTCGTGGGCCGCGCCCCCGAGCAAGTCGATGAATTTCTCCGTGAAGTCGTTGCGCCGCTGCTCGAGGGCGCCGAAGCCGAGGAAGCCGAAGAGGTGCGCGTATGACCGCTGTCGCCGTCTCCACACTCCCGCCCATCCCGCTGCGTCACCTTCGTCGCGGGAAGGTGCGCGAGGTGTACGAGGTGGACGATGCGCGTCTGCTCATCGTGGCGACCGATCGCGTGAGCGCCTTCGACGTCGTGATGAACGAGCCCGTGCCGTACAAGGGCGCGGTACTGACGCAGATCACCGCGTGGTGGCTCCGGACGCTCGAGCGGCCATCGGACGCATCGAGTACGGTGCGCCACCACATGATCTCGGCGGACATCGAGGAGATCATCGAATACGTGCCGGCGCTCGCCGATCATCGCGCGCAGCTCGTGGGTCGTGCGATGCTGTGCGTCCGCACCGAGGTGTTCCCGGTGGAGTGCGTGGTGCGCGGCTACATCTCGGGTTCCGCGTGGAAGGAGTACAAGCAAACGGGAACGCTCGCCGGCGAGCGCCTGGCCGCCGGCCTGCAGGAGAGCGCGCGCTTCGACCCGCCGATCTTCAGCCCCGCAACCAAGGCGGAGACGGGACACGATGAGAACATCACGAAGGCGCGCATGACCGAGATCCTCGGCGCCGACGTGGCCGCGGAGCTGGAGCGCCTCAGCCTCCAGGTGTATTCGCTCGGGCGCGACATCGCCCAGCAGCGCGGCATCATCATCGCGGACACCAAGTTCGAGTTCGGCCGCGACGCGGATGGCAGGGTCACGCTCATCGACGAGGTCATGACGCCCGACAGCTCGCGCTTCTGGCCCGCCGATCGCTATCGGCCCGGCGGCACGCAGCCGAGCTTCGACAAGCAGCCGCTACGCGATTATCTCGACAGCGAGCGCCGCGCCGGCCGCTGGAACGGCGAGTCGCCCCCGCCCCGTCTTCCCGATGAGGTCATTCAGGCGACGAGCGCGCGATATCTCGACGCGTTTCGTCGCATCACCGGCCGCAACCTGTCGGAGGTCGCCCGCTAGTGAACTTCGCCCGCGAAGGAATCATCTTCATCGTCATCGCGGCACTCATCGCCGCGGGCGGCTACGCGCTCGCCCTCAACCGGCGCTCGTGGCCGCTCTGGCTGCTGGCGTTCGTCCTCACGCTCATCGCGCTCTGGGTCGCGTACTTCTTCCGCGATCCCGAGCGCGTCGGCGAGCGCGGCCGACAGATCGTGATCGCTCCCGCGGACGGCAAGATCGTGCAGATCTCCGACGTGGACGAGCCGGCGTTCATCCAGGGACGTGCGCGGCGCATTTCGATCTTCATGAACGTCTTCAACGTGCACGTGAACCGCTATCCGGTGAGCGGTAGCGTGCAGTACGTGCATTACAACCCCGGCAAGTTCATCAACGCCGCCGCCGACAAGGCCAGTCTCGAGAACGAGCAATCGTCGATCGGCATCGTGAGTGAATCCGGACGCAAGGTGCTGGTGCGCCAGATCGCGGGCCTCATCGCGCGCCGCATCGTCACGTACAGCAAGGTCGGCGACAAGGCCGTGCAGGGCGACCGTCTGGGCATGATCCGCTTCGGGTCGCGCGTCGACGTCTTCGTGCCGTTGGACGCGGCGCCCAAAGTCGCGGTCGGTCAGGTAACTTTCGCGGGCGTGACAGTCCTCGCCGAGCTCCCGGGATCGTGAAGCCGCCTGCCACCATCCGCTCGCCCGACGTTCGACGCGTCGTCGTTCTCTTTCCGAGCGGGCTCACGCTCGCCAACCTGTTCTTCGGCGTGTTTGCGATCGTGACCGCCTCGCGCGGCGACTACACGCGCGCCGGATGGTATGTCGTGCTCGGCGGCGTCTGCGACGGGTTCGACGGGCGGGTCGCCCGCGCCACGAACACGGGCGGACGCTTCGGCGAAGAGCTGGATTCCCTCGTGGATGCCGTGACCTTCGGGCTCGCGCCCGCGCTCATCATGTACTTCGCGGTGCTCAATCGCGAAGGATGGGATTGGTTCTGGTGCTTCATCTTCGCGGCGTGCGCGGTGCTCCGCCTCGCGCGCTTCAACGTCGAGCAGGCCGGCACCGCCAAGACGTACTTCCAGGGACTGCCCAGCCCCGCTGCGGGCATCACGCTCGCCACCTACTACTGGTTCAGCCAGTCGCCGCTGTACGCGGAGACGAACATCGCGAACTGGCCGTGGCATCAAATGCTGCGGATGGTGATGGCGGGACTGAGCTTCCTCATGATCAGCAATGTGCCGTATCCCGTGATTCCGAGCGTGGGATTCCGCGATGCGCGCGGGCTCACCGGTCTCGGCGTGATGCTACTCGGAATCGGGATGCTGATCTTCGGAAAGAACGAGTACTTCTTCCCGCTGGC
>DATFHG010000176.1:0-3510 GCA_035248725.1 Gemmatimonadaceae bacterium
ACATCAGCGCGCCGAGCGCGATGCCGATCACCGCGCCGAGCGCGACGAGCACCACGCCCTCGCGCATGAGCAGCCGCACGACGCTGCCGGGTTCCGCGCCCACGGCCATGCGGATGGCCACCTCGCGCTCGCGGCGCGCCACCGCGTACCGCACTACGCCGTAGATGCCCATCATGGCGAGCACCAGTGCCAGGCCGGCGAACACCGCGAAGGCGACGGCGCCAAGCCGCGCGGGCAGCACCATCGCCGAGAGGTGCTGCTCCATGGTACGCGCCTGGATGATCATGATGTTCGGATCCACCTCGCGCATCAGCCGCACCATGCGTGCGGTGAGCGCTGAGGCGTCGCCGCGCGTGCGCGCGATCAGCCGTCCGTTCACGGCGTCGCCCTGACTGAACGCGACGAAGAACATCGGACGCGGGGGCTCGCCGAGCGAGCGCACCTTGGTGGCGGTCGTCACGCCGATGATCTGATAGACGAGGGTGTCGCTGCGGAACGAGCTGCCGATCGCGTTGCCCTTCGGCCAGAACTTCCGCGCCATGATCTCATTCACCAGCGCGACCCGGGGTGACGACCTTGTGTCCGTGGACGCGAAGTTCCTGCCGGTAATCACATGAATGCCGACGGCGTCGAAGAATCCCGAGTCCGCCGCGGTATAGTCCACCTCGAAGCCGCGCTCGCCCTTCGGCGGCTCGAATCCTTCGACCGTGATTCCCCGGCTCTGCTGGTTGAGCGCGTTCAGCATGAGGTTCTCCACCATGCCGACTGACTCGACGCCGGGGAGCTCGCGCGTGCGACGCTCGATCTCGTCGAGCAGCAGCTGGCGTCGCTCGGCGGAGAAGCGATCCGCCGGAATCGCGATCCACGTCATCCCGGCCGGCGCGCTGCCGAAGCCGGGGTCGATCTTCGCCTGCGCAGCGAAGCTCCGGAGGAACAGCGCGGCCGTCACCAGAAGCACCAGCGACGTTGCCGTCTGCGCCACCACGAGCGCGCTGCGCATGGTGAACCGCCGTCCCGCCTTGCCGCCCGCGTTCTCGTTCTTGATGGTCTCGATGACGTTGGGCCGCGTGGCCTGGATCGCGGGGAGCAGCCCGAAGAGGACCGCCGCGACGACGCACGCCAGTGTCGCGAAGCCGAGTACTCGCGCGTCCACGGCGACGTCGAGACTGATCGGCAGGGGAATCGGGAGTTGCGCCGAGAGCAGCAGGCGCAGCGAGAGCGTGGACAGCGCGATGCCGATGACGCCGCCGAAAAGGGAGAGCATCAGCGATTCGACGAGCAGCTGACGAATGAGCGCGCCACGTCCCGCGCCGATGGCCAGGCGGATGGCGATCTCGCGCTCGCGGTCGCGCGCTTGCGCGAGGAGGAATGAGGCGAGGTTCGCGCACGCGACGATGAGGACCAGCGCGACGACGATCATGAGCGCCGCGGCCGCTGGCAGGATCGCCTTGTCCATGAGCGGGTTCACGGCGACGTCGGTCGCCGGCACGACGACGAGGTCCATGTTCTGCGACCAGAAGCCGGGGTACCGCGCGCGCATGTCCGCGACGAACCGCGAGACGGCCGTACGCGCGGCGGCCATCGTCTGTCCGTCCGCCAAGCGGGCCTTCACGAAGTACGAGTGATTGCCGCGCTGCTTCAGCTGATCGGTGACGTCGGGCTGGAGCTGATTCACCATCTGCACGGGGACGTACAGCGCGGGCGTGACCCCGGGAAGAATGCCCTCCACGCTTTTCGGCGCGACGCCGACGACCGTGTACGCTCTGCCGGACAGCCGCACCTCGGTGCCGACGACGCGCGGGTCGCCGGCGAACGCGCTCTGCCAGTAGTTGTACGAGAGGACGACCACCGGATGCGCGCCCGCGGAGATGTCGTCCGACGGCCCGAGGAGACGCCCCGCGACGGAGTGGACGCCCATGATCGGGAAGAAGTCGCCGTTCACGAGCTCGACCATGATGGTCTCGACGTGGTCGCCGAGGTCGCGCGGAGTGACGCCCAGCTCTGAGGCGCCGACGGTCTTGAAGACGCCGGCCGTGGCATTCTTGAAGTCCACGTAGTCCGGATACGACATCGGCCCGGACACGTCGGTGCCGTGGCCCATGAACAGCTCGACCACGCGATCGGGTTCGGGGAGAGGCGTCTTCCGGAAGACGATCGCGTTCACGAGGCTGAACGCGGCGGTGTTCACGCCGATGCCGAGTCCGAGCGAGACGATGGCGATGGCGGTGAAGCCGATCCTGCTGCGGGCGCGGCGGAATGCGTACCGGACGTCACCGACGAGGGAGTGCATGCTGGGAGACTCCGAGCGAAGTTCTGCTGCGTGCGGCGGGATGGACTCCTTACGGCCTCAGGTCGCACACGGATTCAGGGCTTCTCTGACGAAAGTCAGACGCGGATGAACGCGGATCAAGCGGATCAACGCGGAAGAGTGCTTGAATTGGAAAACCCCACAACACTTCCGCGTTCTTCCGCTCGATCCGCGTTCATCCGCGTCGTCACTTTAGGCAGAGAAATCCGACGGACTACTGCGCCCTGGACGCCTGATAGAAGGAGGTGCGCCAGGTGCCGTTCGTGCGTCGCCAGATCGAAGTGGCCCACAGGCGATTGGCTCCGAACTGCGGCGACGCCACCTGATACGAGAGCAGCACAACACTCGGCGCGAGGTGCTGGAAGTGCCAGTCGCTGAGGTCGAAGCTCATCTTGTTCATCGCGTCGACGAGCGCGCTTTCACCGCCGCTCTGCATGAACTTCCTGGCGTCGAGAACCCGCCGAACACCCGCGAACGTTCCGTCAGTGCCGTATTCAATGGTCGTGAAGTCCGACGCGAAGAGGTCGAAGAGATGCTGATTCGCTCCGAGCGTCGAGGGTCGCCACTTCGCCGTTTCCAGCCGGCGAAGCAGCGTGTCGGTGCGCGCGGACTGAGCGGCGACCGCGGTGGAGCAGAAGAACAGTGTGCACAGGAGTGCCATGCGACGCATCATGCGGATCCTCGGATCGGGGCGGGATCCAATATGCAGCAAGGGCAGGACGGCTGCTGAGCGGACAGGCTCTTTTCTTCAGGACTTCTCTGACGAAAGTCAGACGCGGATGAACGCGGATCAAGGTGATGAACACGGAATGATTGTTGGTTTCCCCATTCAATTTCTTTCCGCGTTCTTCCGCTCAATCCGCGTTCATCCGCGTTCCCCCTTTTGGCAGAGAAGTGAGAAATTTCAGCGACCGATCCAGTACGTGGCCTTGATCTGGAAGATGTTGATCGGCCGGTCGCGCAATATTCCCGTGCGCGCGTCCTGGAAGTCGAACGTCCCAACCGGCTCGAATCCCGACCGCTGCTGCGTCCACACGAAGTACAGCGTCGAACCGGGACGGTACTCCCAGCGCAACACGCTCGTGCCGCGCAACGCACGCACGGTGAAGTTCGGATTCGCGAAGCTGAACGTCCCGGCCGGCCCGGCACCGTCGGGATCCACGGTATACGTCGACGCCGCGTCGTCGTAGCTGATCGTCCCG